>NZ_CP108394.1:10330180-10662725 GCF_041435215.1 Streptomyces sp. NBC_01314
CTCGCGGAGGTCTTTCAGCTGCACGCGGCCGGCCGCACGAAGGTCATCTACGAGACGCGCCCCCTCGCGACCGTCAACGAGTCCATGGAGGACGTCCTGCGCGGCACGGTCAAGGCCCGCATCGTCTTCGACCTCGGCTCTGGGAAGTGACGAGGATGACCGTGACGGAGCTGCCCCTGGTCGTGGGCGTCGACGGCTCCGAGCAGAGCTACGGGGCCGTGGACTGGGCGGCGGACGAGGCCGCCCTGCGCGGAGTGCCGCTGCGGCTGGTGTACGCCTCGCTGTGGGAGCGGTACGAGGGCGGCGCCCTGGCCCACGGCCTCGGCAGGACCACCGAGCAGATACTGGCCGACACGATCGTCGAGGCCGCGGCCGAGCGCGCTCACCGCCGTCAGCCGGACGTGAAGGTCACCACCGAGGTGCTGCCCGAGGGGCCCGTGACCGTGCTGCTGCGCGAGGGACGCGACGCCTCGGCGCTCGTGCTGGGCACGCGTGGTCGCAGCGGTGTCACCGAGCTGCTGCTCGGCTCGGTGAGCCTCGCGGTCGCCGGCCGCGCCGAGTGCCCGGTGATCGTGGTCGGCTGCGGCCCCGAGCGTCGGCCCAGGATCCGGACCGAGCAGCGCGTCGTGCTCGGCGTCGGCGCCGAGCCGAACCCGGCCGCCGTGGACTTCGCCTTCCGGGCGGCGGCCGACCGGGACGCGACGCTGCGCGCCGTACGGGCCTGGCGGTGCCCGGCACACGAGACCGTCGACCATCCCCTGCTCGCCGGAGAGCCCGCCCACCTGCACGAGCAGCAGGCCGCGGAGGTCCTGGAGGAGGCGCTGCGCGCCGCCGCCGCGGCGCATCCGTCGGTGCGGGTACGCCGGCAGACCGTCGAAGGACCCGCCCGTAGAGTGCTGGTGGAGGCCTCGGCCACCGCCGATCTCCTGGTCGTCGGCGCCCGCCGACGGCACGGGCATCACGGGCTCCAGCTCGGCAGGGCCGCCCACGCGGCCCTGCACCACTCCGCCTGCCCCGTCGCCGTCGTGCCC
This sequence comes from Streptomyces sp. NBC_01314, assembly GCF_041435215.1. Lineage (NCBI taxonomy): Bacteria > Bacillati > Actinomycetota > Actinomycetes > Kitasatosporales > Streptomycetaceae > Streptomyces > Streptomyces sp. NBC_01314. The sequence continues at coordinate 10,331,212 of NZ_CP108394.1, forward strand.
CAGCGGGCGTGAGGACTGTGGCCGGGTCAGAGGCCCGCCGCGTGATCGGGGACGTACGTCTGCAGATCACGCGGCGGGCGCATGTACCCGGTCGACGGCGGCCGGTCCGGCAGCTCAAGCACCGGCGGCGGGACCTCGTGGTAGGGGACCGTGCTCAGCAGGTGGGCGATCATGCTGAGGCGCGCCCGGCGCTTGTCGTCGCTCTCGACGACGTACCAGGGCGCCTCGGAGATGTCCGTGTGGACCAGCATCTCGTCCTTGGCGCGGGAGTACGCCTCCCAGCGGGTGATCGACTCCAGGTCCATCGGGGAGAGCTTCCAGCGCCGGGTCGGGTCCTTGAGACGCTGGCGGAACCGCTCCTGCTGGACCTCGTCGCTCACCGAGAACCAGTACTTGCGCAGTACGATGCCCGCCTCGATCAGCATCCGCTCGAAGATCGGGCACTGGCGGAGGAAGAGCTGGTACTCCTCCTTCGTACAGAAGCCCATCACGTGCTCGACACCGGCCCGGTTGTACCAGGAGCGGTCGAACAGCACGATCTCCCCGGCCGCCAGCAGCTGCTCGACGTACCGCTGGAAGTACCACTGCGTGCGCTGGCGCTCGGTCGGCTTCGGCAGTGCGGCGATCCGGGCCACTCGCGGATTGAGATGTTCCGCGACACGCTTGATGGTGCCGCCCTTGCCCGCCGCGTCCCGGCCCTCGAACACGACCACCAGCCGGGCGCCCTCCGCCCGGACTCACTCCTGAAGCTTCACCAGCTCCGTCTGCAGCCGCAGCAGCTCCGGCTCGTACACCTTGCGCGGCAGGGTCGCCGCCTTCTTGCCGGCCATGCCGCCTACACCGTCCGAGACCCACGTCGATGACTCAGGGAGCCACGATGCCCAGCGTCGAACACCAGGACAGCAGCACCGTACTGACCGACGACGAACTGCGCACCCTGCACGCCCACTGGCGGGCCGCCAACTATCTCGCCGCCGGCCAGATCTACCTCATGTCCAACCCCCTGCTGACCGAGCCCCTCAGGCCCGAGCACATCAAGCCGCGGCTGCTGGGCCATTGGGGCACCTCGCCCGGCCTCAACCTCGTGTACACGCATCTCAACCGGGTGATCAAGGCGCGCGGTCTCGACGCGCTGTGCGTATGGGGGCCGGGTCACGGCGGGCCGGCGGTGCTCGCGGGTTCCTGGCTGGAGGGCAGCTACAGCGAGACTTACCCGGACGTCTCGCGCGACGCGACGGGCATGGACCGGCTCTTCAGGCAGTTCTCGTTCCCCGGCGGCGTGCCCAGCCATGTCGCACCGGAGACACCCGGCTCGATCCACGAGGGCGGCGAGCTCGGCTACTCGCTCGCGCACGCGTACGGTGCCGCGTTCGACAACCCGGATCTGCTGGTCGCCTGCGTGATCGGTGACGGGGAGGCGGAGACCGGGCCGCTGGCCGCCGCCTGGCATTCCAACAAGTTCCTCGATCCCCTCCACGACGGTGCGGTCCTGCCGATCCTGCACCTGAACGGCTACAAGATCGCCAACCCGACCGTGCTGTCCCGCCTCCCGGAGAGCGAACTCGACCAGCTGCTGCGCGGGTACGGACACGTTCCCATCCATGTCACCGGCGACGACCCGATGCAGGTCCACCGTGCGATGGCCGCCGCCTTCGACCAGGCGCTGGAGCACATCGCACTGCTCCAGGCGTCGGCCCGCGAGGATGGCGTGACCGAGCGCGTGCACTGGCCGGTGATCTTGCTGCGTACACCCAAGGGCTGGACCGGGCCCGCCGAGGTCGACGGGGTCCCGGTCGAAGGCACCTGGCGGGCGCACCAGGTGCCGCTGTCCGGAGTGCGCGAAAACCCCGGCCACCTGCGGCAGTTGGAGGCCTGGCTGCGCTCGTACCGCCCCGAGGAACTCTTCGACGCCGACGGGCGGCCCACCGCCGACGTCCTCGCGTGCGTCCCGGAGGGCGCCAAGCGCCTGGGCTCCACGTCCTACGCCAACGGCGGGCTGCTCGTCCGCGAGCTGCCGATCCCGTCCCTCGACCGCTTCGCCGTCCCCGTCGACAAACCGGGCGTCACCCTGCACGAGCCCACCCGGATCCTCGGCGACTTCCTCGAACAGGTCATGCACGACACGGCGGAACGGCGCGACTTCCGTGTCGTGGGCCCCGACGAGACGGCCTCCAACCGGCTGCAGGCCGTCTTCAACGCGAGCGGCAAGGCCTGGCAGGCCGAACACCTGCCGGTCGACGAGCACCTGGACCGGCACGGCCGGGTGATGGAGATCCTCTCCGAACACACCTGCCAGGGCTGGCTGGAGGGCTATCTCCTCACCGGCCGGCACGGACTGTTTCTCCTGCTACGAAGCCTTCGTCCACATCGTCGACTCGATGGTCAACCAGCACATCAAGTGGCTGCGCACATCAAGGGAGTTGGCGTGGCGGGCCCCGATCGCCTCCCTCAACTACCTGCTGACGTCCCATGTCTGGCGCCAGGACCACAACGGCTTCTCGCACCAGGACCCCGGCTTCGTTGACCACGTCCTCAACAAGAGCCCCGAGGTCGTCCGGGTGTACCTGCCGCCGGACGCCAACACCCTGCTGTCGGTGGCCGATCACGCCCTGCGCAGCCGCGACTACGTCAACGTGATCGTCGCGGGCAAACAGCCCTGCTTCGACTGGCTGTCCCTGGACCAGGCCCGCGCCCACTGCGCCCGCGGCGCCGGGATCTGGGACTGGGCGGGCACCGAGAACGGCGGCGAACCGGATGTCGTGCTGGGCTGCGCCGGTGACGTCCCGACACAGGAAGTCCTCGCCGCCGCACAGCTGTTGTGCCGTCACCTGCCTGAACTGGCCGTCCGGGTCGTGAACGTCGTCGACCTGGCCCGGCTGCTACCGCGCGAGGAACCCGCACGGGATGAGCGACTTCGAGTAAGACGGCCTGTTCACGACCGACAAACCGGTGATCTTCGCCTACCACGGCTACCCCTGGCTGATCCACCGCCTCGCCTACCGCCGCACCGGCCACCACAACCTGCACGTACGCGGCTACAAGGAGTCCGGCACCACGACCACACCCTTCGACATGGTGGTCCGCAACGACCTCGACCGCTACCGCCTCGTCATGGACGTCATCGACCGCGTCCCCGGCCTCGCCGTGCGCGCCGCCGCCGTACGCCAGACGATGGCCGACGCCCGCACCCGCCACCACGCCTGGAGCCGCGAACACGGCACCGACCTGCCCGAGGTCGCCGACTGGACCTGGAACGCCTGAGACGCACAAACAGCGGTACGGCTGTGCCCCGCGGCTCGTGGGGACGGCCGTACCGCTCTTTGCGCTCCGAATCCTTGCGCTCCGAACCGTCGATCGCCGTGACCGGGGACCAGCAGGATTTAGGGCCGACCGGCCCCCGGTCGAGCCCCGGACAGCCCATGGGATCACCCGCCGATCCGCTGGATGCTCAAGGTGTCGAGAGGCCTGGAGGAGACCCGCGATGACGCACGACGTACTCAGCCGCCCCCCTGTCCACGCCCTGCTGTCGGACGGCACCACCGTGTGCATACGTCCCGTGACACCGGGAGACCACGATCAGCTGCAGGGGCTCTACGAGGAGATGTCCCCGGAGAACCTGCGTCTGCGGTTCTTCGCGGCGAGCCGGCGGTCGGCCGTCATGGCCGCCGACCGGGCCTGCGCACCGGCACGAACCGGATACCGGGCCCTGCTGGCCGAGGTGACGGGGCAGGTGGTCGGTCTCGCCGAGTACGACGCCGTCGGCGCGGACGACTCGGCCGAGATCTCCATCGCCGTCGCCGACGGACTGCACCACCGCGGGGTCGGCACACTGCTTGTCGAGCACCTGGTCTCGGCGGCCCGGGCGGAGGGTATCCGCACTTTCACGGCCGACGCGCTGCGCGAGAACCACGAGGTGCTCCGGCTCTTCACCGACCTCGGCCTGCACATCGACCGGCGCTTCGACGGCCCGGAGACGAGCTGTGCCATCGCGCTCGACGAGGACGAGACCTACCTCTCGGCCGTCGAGGCGCGCGGCCGGACCGCCGACGTGGCCAGCCTGGAGCCGTTGCTGCGCCCGCACACGGTCGCCGTCGTCGGAGCGGGACGCAGGCCGGGGTCGGTGGGCCGGGCGGTTCTGCACCATCTGCACGCGGGCGGATTCACCGGGCGTCTGTTCGCGGTGAATCCGCGTGTCACCTCGATCCTCGGTGTGCCGTCCCATCCCTCCGTCGGCGCGCTGCCCAAAACCCCCGATCTCGTGATCGTGGCGGTGCCCGCTGCGGCCGTCGCGGTCACCGCAGAGGAGTGCGGCAAGGCCGGAGTGCGGGCGCTGCTCGTCGTCTCCGCGGGACTGGACAGCGTCCAGGCCGGGGCGTTGCTGGCGGCCTGCCGGATGTACGGCATGCGTCTCGTCGGCCCCAACTGCCTGGGCATCTCCAACACCGAACCCGGACTGCGGCTCGACGCGACCTTTGCCGCCGAGCATCCGCGCCCGGGCACGGCGGGTGTCGCCGTGCAGTCCGGTGGCGTCGGCATCGCGCTGCTCGACGGGCTCTCCCGTCTCGGCATCGGCGTCTCGACCTTCGCCTCCCTCGGCGACAAGTACGACGTCAGCGGCAACGACATGCTCCAGTGGTGGGAGAGCGACGGCCGCACCGAGATCGCGTTGCTGCACCTGGAGTCGTTCGGCAATCCGCGGGCCTTCTCCCGTACCGCCCGCCGGGCGACCCGCCGTTTCCCCGTGCTGACGGTCGACGCGGGCCGCACCGGCGCGGGGCGGCGCGCGGCGGCCTCGCACACCGCTGCCGCCGCCACCCGGACCATGACCCGGCAGGCACTGTTCACCCAGGCCGGCATCACCGCGACCCGCTCGGTCGGCGAACTCCTCGAAACCGCTGCCCTGTTGCACTCCCAGCCGCTCCCGACGGGCACCCGCGTCGCCATCGTCACCAACGCGGGCGGCGCCGGTGTCCTCGCGGCCGACGCCTGCGCGGAGGCCGGGCTCGCGCTCCCTCCGTTCACCCCGGAGGCCGTCGACGACCTGCTCGCCGTACTGCCCGACGGGGCCGCCGTCGGCAACCCCGTGGACGCCACCGCGGCGGTGACGGAAGAGCAGCTCAGCGAGTGCGTGGACCGGATCCTGGGGTACCCGGGCATCGACGCCGTCCTGCTGGCCCTCGTTCCCACCGCGGTCGCAGAGGCGACCGGCGACGACCTGATTCGGGCCCTGACCCGTGCCCCGGCACGCCGGGCGCGACCGGTCGCCGCGATACGTCTGGAACAGGGTGAGCCGGTCCGGTTGCTGCCCACCCCCGACGGCGGCACGATTCCCTCGTACGCCGAACCGCAGGCGGCAGCACGGGCATTGGCCCATGCCGCACAGCGCGCGGCCTGGCTGAGCCGCCCCGCCGGAACGATCCCGGACCTCCAAGGCGTCGACACCGAGCGAGCCCACACGGTCGTCGACGACTACCTCGCCGCGAACACCGACGGCGGCTGGCTCGACCCGCGCACTTGCGCCGACCTCCTGTCCTGCTACGGCATCCCCCAACTGCCCTGGGCCTGGGCCGAGACCGAGGACGATGCCGTCACCGCCGCCGACCGGCTGCGCGGCACCGACGGACGGGTCGTCATGAAGGCCCACTGGCCGGGACTGGTGCACAAGAGCGAGCAGCACGCCGTCCACCTCGACCTCCAGGGCGACTCCCAAGTACGCGCCGCCTTCCGGGACTTCGAGACACGGTTCGCGGGGCTGATGACCGGAGTGGTCGTCCAGCCGCTGGCCGCGCGCGGCACCGAGCTGTTCGCGGGCGTCGTCCAGGACGAGGTCTTCGGCCCGCTCGTCCTGTTCGGGCTCGGCGGGACCGCCACCGAGGTACTGGCCGACCATGCCGCCCGGCTCGCCCCCCTTACGGACCATGACGTACGCGACCTGATCACCGCCCCGCGCTGTGCCCCTCTGCTGTTCGGCGCGCGCGGCAGCGGACCGGTCGATCTCGACGGCCTCGAACAGCTGCTGCTGCGGCTGTCCCGCATGGCGAGCGACCTGCCGCAGCTGGCCGAGGCCGACTTCAACCCCGTGCTCGCGACACCGGGCGGAGTCAGCGTGCTCGACGCACGGCTGCGCCTGTTGCCCCGCAGGCCCCAGGACCCCTATCTGCGCCGACTTCGGTGAGGAAGGAACGGACATGAAGCACAACAAGGTCGGCTCCGTGATGACGACGGAGGTCGTCCGGGCCGAGTACGGCACCCCGTTCAAGGAGGTGGCGCGGCTTCTCGCCGACCACCGCATCAGCGGACTGCCCGTCGTCGACGAGGACGACCACGTCATCGGAGTCATCTCCGAAACGGATCTGATGGTCCGGCAGGCGGCGACCCCGGACCCGTACGAACCGCCGAGGCACCGCTTCGGGCTCGCCGGTCTGACGCGCGGTGCCAGGCGGCAGGCCGTGAAGGCGAAGGCCCGTACCGCAGGACACCTGATGACCGAGCCGCCTGTCGTCGCGCACGCCGAGGACACCATCGTCCAGGCCGCCCGGACCATGGCACAGCGGCGCGTGGAACGGCTGCCGGTGCTGGACGAGGAGAACCGGCTGGTCGGCATCGTCACCCGGCGCGACCTGCTTCAGGTCTTCCTGCGGCCCGACGCGGAGATCCGCACCGAGGTGATCGACGAAGTGCTGGTTCGCACGCTGTGGCTGGCGCCGAGCGGCGTCGACGTCTCCGTCACGGAAGGCGTCGTCACGCTGGCCGGCCACATGGAGCGCAGGACCGAGACCGAGATCGCTGTCTCCATGACCCGGCAGATCGACGGAGTGGTCGGCGTGGTCGACCAGCTCACCTACCGGCTGGACGACGCGCATCTGCGCCCCGACGAGCCGGCCGTGCACGGCGTGGCCGACGACTGGCTTCGCAAGCTCTGATGTGAGAGGAGGGATCGCCATGCCCAGCAGCGTGTTGGTCGCCTACGGAACGACGAACGGATCCACCGCGGAGATCGCCGAGGCCGTGGCCAAGGTTCTGCGCGAGGACGGGCTGACGGTCGACGTGCTGCCCGCCGAGTCCGTGGCGAGTGTGGCGTCGTACGAGGCCGTGGTGGTCGGAGGAGGTGTGTACGCCGGGCGCTGGCAGAAGGACGCCCGCCGCTTCCTCCGCCGTCACCGTCGCGCACTGGCCGGACGCCCGCTGTGGATGTTCAGCAGCGGCCCGCTCGACGCCTCGGCCTCGGAACGGGACATCCCGCCGGTGCCCGGCGTGAAGAGGGCCATGGTCCGGCTCGACGCCAGGGAACACGTCACCTTCGGGGGCTGCCTCGAAGAGGGCGCGAAGGGATTCATCGCCCGGAAGATCATTTCCTCCGGCAAGGGCGGCGACTTCCGGGACTTCACCGAGATCGAGGCGTGGGCGAAGCGCATCGCGGGTGAGTTGGCACGAGCGTAGAAGGGACGGTGCTGCCGGGCCCGCGCCGATCGGTCGGCGCGGTCCCGGCCTTTGTTCGCATTCGGGTTCGCATTCGGGCATGAGGCTTACCAGGGCACCACGGCGACAGGGCACTCGGCATCCCGTAGCAGGGCCCGTGTGATGCCTGCCGACCCGCTGCCGGCACGTCGTCCGACCACCATGAGCGCGGCACTCGCCGAGTTGCGGATCAGGGCATGCGCCGGGGCGAACAGGACGACGTCTTCGAGCACCCGCACCCCGGGGTACGTCGCGCGCCACGGCCGCAGCACGTCGGCGAGCAGCTGCACCTCGTGATCCTCCCAGGCGCCCCGGTCCTCCTCCGGTATGCCGAAGGGCAGTTCGGCGGCACAGGAGGGGAGGCTCCAGGCATGCACGGCGCGCAGACGTACGTGCGTCGTCAGAGCGGTTTCGAAGGCGAAGTCGATGGCTGCCGCCGCCGGTTCACGAGCGTCCACGCCGAGCACGACCTCGTGTCGGCGGTGCGGCAGGGCTCCGAGGCCGGGATCGTCCGGCACCAGCACGACGGGACAGGAGGACGCTCCGACGACGGCGAGAGCGGCCGATTCCCGTGTGGGACCGGCGGCACGGCCCTCTCCGGGCATGCCGAGGACGACCATCTTCGCCTGGCCCAGGATGCTGGCTCGCAGATGGTCGACAGTCAGAAGCGGCAGTCCACGCAGTCGTGCCTCATGGGCGGCCCAGCCGGCCACCACACCCTCGTGATCCGATCGGTCGATACGGGCAACGATCGTCCGGTCCATGACGTCCGCCTCTCCGGCATCAGGAGAGATGCCGTCTCGCAGGTCAGCCGAGCTCGACCGTGACTTCGGGAGGCTGCCGCAGCGTGTTGTGCACGGTGCAGTGGCCGACCACCGCGCGCAGCGCCTGCTGTTGGTCCGGATTCAGCTCCACCGGCAGCAGGACGCGCATGCGTACGGACGCGACCCGGGCGGGCCGGTCGTCGGCCATGGTGAAGTCGGCCTTGACCCGAAGACGTTCGTACGGCAGGTGGTGGCGCTGGAGGAAGCGCCCCGCGTAGTAGGCCACGCAGGACGCCAGGGAGGCGACGAAGAGCTCTACCGGGGTGGGCCCTTCGTTGTCGCCGCCGGCCTCGGCCGGCTGGTCGACGGTGAGTTCGTGGTCGCGTACGAAGACCGCGAACGCCTGGTTCCTGAGCTGGGTGACCTCCACGCGTCCGGGTGGCCGCGCGACGGCTCGGCCGCGGCGCGGGACCTGTGAGTCGTGGGCGGGCGAGGTTTTGTTCATCACCGCACCTCCTGCGGTTGTCGCGGACTGCTCGGCTCAAGGAGCCCGCATCTTCGTACTCTCATCGTCCGGCGACATCCCGCTGACGGAGATGGGCCGGTCGTCCCCCATGGGTGACGACCGGCCCTGGTGCAGGGGCGTTCGGGCATTCGGTGTGACCCGCACGCAGGGTGCCCGGCGGGAACAGCGCGTCGGTCACTCGTCGGTCCAGATATCCGAGATACGCCGTGAGGCGAGGTCGGAGCGGACCAGCAGGCGCGTGTGGTGGATCTCGTGCCCGGGGTCGTCCCAGGTGAGGGTGACACGGCTCCAGCAATGGCCCATGCCGCTGTCGTTGTAGGCGACGCTCCACCTGATGGGAACACCCTTGGCGCGCAGCACGCCGTCCCCTCGGTGAGCGGCCTCCCAGCGGATCAGGCCGGCGCACAGCTCGGTGGTGAGGTAGTGGTGGCGGAGCGCGTGGGCCAACTGTCCGCGACCGAGGTCGTGTAGGGCGTCCGTGTACGCGCCGTAGAAGTCGGCGACGTGGCCGACGACGGACTGTGGGCTGCCCTCGCGGGTCGGCACGGCAGCCTCGGAAGGGGTGCCGGGCGGTATGGCCGAGGCGGGTTGCCTGGGAGCCGGTACCGTGGCGCCCGGTGCGAGGCGGCGGAGCGCGCGGGTCGTGGTCATGGAACTCTCCTGCCCTGTCTGGAGCACGACGGTTGGGTGCTCACTTTCGAGTACAGCGTGGTGAGGGGGCGGGCACGAGGGCCAAGTGGCTTGTCCGTCCGGTCCGTTCGGCCTCTGAGCAAGACTGCGGGCAGGGCAGGGACCGCGGAACGGCCGGCGCCCCGCCTCATGAGCGGGGTCGTCGAGCGATTCCCTGAACGCGACCGTGGGTGAACGGAATTCCGGGCGTCAGCCGGTCTTGTGGCTCCAGCGCGGGCCGACGTGGTCCCACTCCCTGCCCCACCGGTCGATACGCCGCCGGTCGAGCCGCCATCGTGCGGCGGCCCCGGCGCCGAAGGCGATCCCGGAGAGGGCCAGTGCCGCCGCCGCACCCAGGATGCCCGGCTCGACGGCCGCGTCCGTGGGAGGTATCGGCTCGGTGGCGAGTTCGCCGCGGTCGTCCTGCCAGACGACGACCCCGGATCCGGCCGTCAGCCCCGCGCGCACCAGTGTCTCGCCGGTGCGGGTGGCGCCGTCGGGGGCCGTCCAGCTGACCTTCGCCACCGACTGTCCGCTCGCTCCCCTGACCGCCGAAACGGCTGGGGGGACGTCGGCGAGCAGCACGGCTCGGACGGAACGGCGCTCGGCGCGCTGTCCGGCGAACACCTCGTCGGCGGCGTGGGCCGTCACCAGGCCGGCGACCGCGCCCCCTATCGCGATGACCGCCCACACGGCCAGCACGATCCAGGCTTCGACGATGTCGTCGTGCCGTCGCAACGGGTTGCTCCGCCACCGCCAGAACCGCTTCCTCGTACACCTGCTGCCGTGCATCGGTCCGCACCTCCTCCTGAAGTTCGTGACATTCCCGAAGGTGACAGCCGGAGGAGGGACGGGACATGGGCCCATCGGGCGGAGCCGGTGGGCCGGTCGGGGTCAACTCGCCGTCGAAGAAGGGACGTTCAGCCCTGAACCGAGAGGGCGGGTGGGTGCCTCAAGGCCGGGAGGCTGTCACGGACCCGGTCGGGTCGGGGTTCCGGAGGCTTCCTGGCCCCGGGCGCGGGACCATCGGCCCTGACCCTGCCCGGGTGGGTGGGTCCACGCTCGGAGGACAGCATCGGCCGTTCGGATCCGGTGCGCGAGGAGGGCGTCATGACGAGCACATTCCTGGACGCCGCGATCCTGGAGACCTGCGTCTCGGCGGCGGTCGCCGCGCCTTCGATCCACAACACGCAGCCGTGGCGGTTTCGGCTGGATCCCGCCACGGTCACCTTCCAGGTGTTCGCCGCTCCCGAGCGAGGCCTGAGGCACACCGATCCGACAGGCCGGGCGCTGTACCTGTCGGCGGGGGCATGTGTCTTCAACCTGCGGGTCGCGCTGACCCATTTCGGCTGGGCGCCCGTGACGCGGCTGCTGCCCTGCCCGGAGAACCCCGGTCTGTTCGCCACCGTTCGTCCGACGGAGCCCGGTGACCCGCATCAGGGGCGGCGGAGCCTCGACCTCTACGCGGCCATCTGGCGCAGGCACAGCAGCCGGTTCCCCTTCTGCGGCATGCCGGTTCTCCCCGACCTGCGCGCGGAACTCGGCGCGGCGGCCCGTGCGGAGGGCGCACGGCTCACCTTCGCCGAGGCCACTGAGGCGGACCGTCTCCTTCGGCTGACCGCGGAGGCCGAGCAGCGCAACCGTCTCGACGCCGACCGTGCGACGGAAGGCCGCCGCTGGGTGAACCACGAGCTGGACCCGGCCCGCGATGTGGGCGTGCCGCGGAAGGCACTCGGCCCGCAGGACGCCCGCGAACACCTCCCCGTGCGTGACTTCACCGCCCAACGCCATCCCGAGCGGCTCATCGCCCAGCCCTTCGAGAAGGACCCGGTCATCGCCGTGCTGGCCACCGAGCACGACCGCCGTGCCGACTGGCTGCGCGCCGGGCAGGCGCTCCAGCACGTCTGGCTCCTCGCGACGGCCCACGGCCTGCGCGTGTCTCTGCTGCATCAGGCGCTGGAGTGGCCCGACCTGCGCGAATCGCTGAGCCCTGTGCCCGACCGGACCGGTCACGCGCAGCTGCTCATGCGTTTCGGACACGGTCCGCAGGGCGCCGTCACCCCTCGGAGCGCCCCGGGTCCGGTGTTCGGGGAGGAGCGGCCGAAGGGGTAGGCCCGGTCAGCCCGTCGCTGTCGTGAGCGTCCGCCCCTCGGGCAGGTGAGGGTGCACTTCGAAGAAGCTGGACAGGCCGGCATGGTGGAGCACCCGCAGGAAACTGCTGCTGTCGGTGATCAGCCGCAGCCGGCCCTGGCGTGCCAGGATCCGGTTCCGCGCCCGGCACAGCACGCCCAGGCCGGCACAGTCGATGAAGGACACGTGGCGGAGATCGAGTATCAGATCGGGTTGGCCGTGTGCGGTCAGTGTGTCGAGGCGTGCCGAAAGAGACGGCACCGTGGCGAGGTCGACCTCGCCACGCAGTTCCAGGACGGTCGCCCCGAGGGCGGGTAGTTCCGCGAGGTGCGGTACGGACTCCATGCGGGACTTGGACATGGTGAGAGAAAAGCGCGTTCGGCGACACGAACGGAAGGGCCGATCGGCCCCTGTGGCCCCGGCCCGAACGGCGTTTCGAGGCCCGTTCCTGGCCGGGCGACGACCCCGAACGGCCGGGTGATGGGTACCGACCGGCCCAAGCGAGGCACACGGGTGTGGAACAAGCTGGACCTGCGGGGCAATCCCGGCGTCCGTCGCGCGACGCTCGGCCCTACCGACTGTCGCCGAACCGCCGGGACCCGAGACCCGCAGGAGAACACGAGGGAGAGGTGCGTCATGAAGGGCTTCGTCTTCCACGGCCCCGGACAGTCCGCCTGGGAGGAGGTTCCGGATCCCGGCATCAAGGAACCCACCGACGTGATCGTGCGGGTCGACACCGTCACCATCTGCGGGACGGACCTCCACATCCTCAAGGGCGACGTACCCGAGGTACGCCCGGGCACGGTCCTCGGGCACGAGGCGGTCGGCGAGATCGTCGAGGCCGGCAGCGACGTGCGCACCGTGCGGCCGGGAGACCGGGTCCTGGTCTCCTGCATCAGCGCCTGTGGGCGGTGCCGCTACTGCCGGGAGAGCATGTACGGGCAGTGCCGGGGCGGCGGAGGCTGGATCCTCGGCCACCTGATCGACGGCACCCAGGCCGAGTACGTCCGGGTCCCCTACGCCGATCTGTCCGTGCACGCACTGCCCAGCGCGGTGGACAGCAAGGACGCCGTACTGCTTGCCGACATCTTCCCGACCTCCTACGAGGTGGGTGTGCTCAACGGGCGGGTACGGCCCGGAGACACCGTCGCCGTCGTCGGCGCCGGCCCCATCGGACTGGCGGCGATCGCCACGGCCCGGCTGTTCTCGCCCGAGCGGATCGTCGCCGTCGACCTGGCCGCCACCCGGCTGGAGGCGGCCAAGCGGCTCGGCGCCGATGCCGTGGCCGACGCCCGTGAAGCCCCGGAGCAGCTGATCGCCGACCTCACGGACGGACTCGGCGCGGATGTCGTCATCGAGGCGGTGGGCGTGCCGGAGAGCTTCGAACTGTGCACACGCATGGTGCGCCCCGGAGGACATGTGGCCAACGTGGGCGTGCACGGCAAGCCCGCGACCCTGCACCTCGAAGACCTGTGGATCAAGAACGTGACCATCACGACCGGGCTTGTCGACACGTACTCGACGCCCACGCTGTTGCGGATGGCGGCGGCCGGCCGGCTGCCCACTGCGGAGATGGTCACCCACACCTTCCCGCTGGAGCGCATGGAGGAGGCGTACGACGTCTTCTCCCGGGCCGCCGACACCGGCGCGCTCAAGGTGGTGCTCGGCGGGCCGCAGCACGAGGTCGCCGTCCGTGCGGCCTGACGAGAGGAAGCGATGGGCCATGGTCGAGCAGGTGGAACCGAGCGGGGTGGAGGGACACCCGAAGAGTGACCTCGGACGTCGCCTCACCCGGCGACGTGAGGAACTCGGGCTGTCCCGAGGGGAAACGGCCGAACGAGCGGGCATGGCACCCGGCTATCTCCAGTACCTGGAGGAACAGCCCGCCACGGCACCGGGCATGAGCGCCCTCCTCAGGCTGGCCGGGGCCCTGCACACCACCGTGCGGGATCTGACCGGCGGCGCCGTCGATCTGCCGCCGGGCCCCGGACGGGCGAGCCCGCACCCCGAGTTCACCGAGCTGAGCACACAGGAGTGCCGGACCCTGCTCGCCACGCACGGCGTGGGCCGGGTCGCGGTGCCCACCGTGTCGGGGCCGGTCATCGTCCCCGTCAACTACAGCGTGGTCGAGGGCGCGGTCGTCTTCCGTACCGCGGACGGCACCACGCCCGCGCAGGCGGCCGGCTGCCACGTCGCTTTCGAGGTCGACCGCATCGACGAGGCGTTCAGCCAGGGATGGAGCGTTCTGGTGCGCGGCCACGCGCGGACCGTGACGGATCCCGACGACGTACGGCGTCTGACGGAGCGCGCGTACAGCCTGCCCTGGGCCGGCGGCGAACGTGACGTGTGGGTGCGCATCGACCCGCTCGCCCTCACCGGGCGCCGGATCACGGCGTGACGGGGGTTGTTCCTCATGTACGCCAACGACGGATTCAGGGAACTCGAACGGCAGGAGTGCCTGCGGCTGCTGGCGAAGGTACCCGTCGGCCGTGTCGTCCACACGCGCCAGGCCCTGCCCGCGGTTCTGCCGGTCAACTTCGGTCTGGACGAAGACGGTTCGGTGTTGTTGCGTACCTCGGCGGTCTCGGAGCTGGTGCGGGCGATCGACGGGACGGTGGTCGCCTTCGAGGCCGACGAGGTCGACGCGGCCACCCACTCCGGCTGGAGCGTCGTCGTCACCGGCTCGGCCGCCGTGGTGACCGACCCCGCCGAGCAGGAGCGGCTGGCCCGGACCGGTCCGCGCTCCTGGGTGCCCTCGCCCGAGGAGGTCTTCGTCCGCATCGAGCCCGAACTGGTGACCGGGCGGGAGTTGGTCGGCGGGATCACCCTGTACGGCGTGGTTCTTCCAGCGTCTTGACGGACCGTCACCGGGATGGAGTCGAACGGCCCCTCGACGAGGGGCCGTTCGGCGTTGCGTCGGGTCCTGGCGGGCCCTGCTCCGAGCGTCCGTGGAGGGCGAGTGTGGACTGCGAAGCCGCCGCGACACCCGAAGGGAAGCAGGAGTCATGACTCTCCAACATGTGGTCGTAGGAACGGACGGTTCGCTGGTCGCCGTACGGGCGTTGGACTGGGCCGCGGACGAGGCGGTTCGCCGCGGAGTCGGCCTGCGCGTCGTGTACGCCGTGCAGGACCGGGACGAGGCCGGACCCGTTCTGAGGGCCGCGGCGTCACGGGTGAGCGAGCGGCACCCGGGTCTGCCGGTCGTGACAGCGGCCGCGGAGGGCGGCACCATGCGGGCGCTGGTAGGTGAGAGCGAACACGCGGTCCTGACCGTTGTGGGCACACGCGGCTTGGGCGGGCTCACCGGCCTGTTGTTCGGCTCGGTGAGCCTGCGGCTGGCCGCGCAGGTGCGGGGCCCGCTGCTGGTCGTACGCGGGGATCATCCGTGCGACGACGGCAGGGATGTGCTGCTCGGCCTGGAGAGCGACGCGGACGCGGATGCGGCCGCCTACGCCTTCCAGGAGGCCGAGCGGCGCGGTGCCCGGCTGCGTGTCCTGCACTCCTGGACCCACCAGCAGGTCGCCCCCGAACTGCCGTCGCTCGTGCCCGCGACGAGCCCGGGACAGGAGCGGCTCGCCCGGCACGGCCGTGCCGAGGAGGCCGTACCGCGCTTCTCCCTGACCCGGTTGCGGGAGCAGCACCCGGCCGTCGACGTCGAGACCCGTACGGTTCGCACCGGCGCGGCGCATTCGCTGCTGGAGGCCACGCGGGAGACCGCGGTCGTCGTCATCGGCGCGCACCGGCACAGCGGATCGGGAACGCGTTTGGGACCGGTCGCGCACACCCTGTTGCACCGGTCCCACTGCCCCGTGGTCGTCGTGCCCGGATGACCGGGCGGCGGCGACCCGGGCGCCCGCGATGCGGACGGCGACGCCGGTGCGGTCGGGTCAGGCCTCGTGCCCGTTCCGGGATCGGCCGTGCGCCTCCCGGCAGCAGCTGCCGCCCGTCATCGGGCCGGCCCGGCCCGCTCAGCCCTGTGCGGGTGCTGCCGGGCCACGCCGAGGAGCAGTGCCTCCGGGAGGGAGGAGGCAGGGCGAGGGCCGCCGGGAAGAGGATTTCCGGCGCGGTCCCACCGTCCGCTCACGACCCTCGGTGGGGTCCGAGGGGCCCTGGTACCGGGGCCGTTCGGCCTCTGTGGCCGGAACCCGTGCACGGCTGAGGCTGATGCGACCGGATCGGCCGGGAGAAAGAGACGAGGGACGTGCCATGGACGCTTCCACCGCCGTTTCGGCGGACGCGCTGCGGGCCGCGCACGAGCGGTTCGTGACCGGGCCGGGCGTGCCGCCGGGGCTGCGGAGTCTGGTGACCGACTCGTGGCGCAGGTGCGCCGCGTCCGGCGTATCCCCGGACGGCAGTCGGCTGCCACCCCTGCGCAAGGCCCCCGAGGAGCTGTCCCCGTACCGGCGTACGCATCCGCTGGCCGAGGTGCTGCCCCTGTTCCGGGACCTGCTCGGCGCCGGCGCCGCCGACGACGGGCATGTCTTCGCGGTCGGCGACGCCGACGGGACCCTGCTGTGGATCGAGGGCGACGCCGCTGCCGTGCGCCGGGCCGAGCGGATGCACTTCGTCGAGGGCGCCGTGTGGTCCGAGGCACAGGCCGGGACGAACGCGCCCGGAACCGCGCTGGAGGTGGGACGCCCCGTCCAGGTCGTGACCGGGGAGCACTACAGCTCCGCCGCGCACGGCTGGTCGTGCGCCGCGGCCCCCGTACGCGACCCCCGGTCCGGCCGTGTGCTCGGCGTGGTCGACCTCTCCGGCGGCGCCACCATCGCCACACCACCCGCCCTGGCCGCCGTACGGGCGGCGGCGCTGGTGGCCGAGGCGGTGCTCGCCAGGGCAGTGGCCCCGTCGGGGCCCCTGCTCGGCCCCGACGGACAGGGGCTGTGCCCGGGTGCCCGCGGACAGACCGGTGGCGCACGGCTGTCCGCGCTGGGCCGCGACAGCGCCCTGTTGGAATACGCGGGACGTGTCCACCGGCTGAGTCCGCGCCACAGCGAGATCGTGGTGGCTCTCGCCCTGGAGGGACGAGGTGTTCCCGGCGACCGGCTCGCCGTGGACCTGTCGGAGCGGGAGGTGCCTCCTTCGACGCTGCGGGCCGAGCTGACCAGGCTGCGCGCTGTGCTCGGGCCCAGTGTCCTCGGATCACGTCCCTACGCACTGCTGTGCCCGGTCCACGCCGACTTCGCCAACATCGCGGCGCTGCTTGCAGAGGGGCGGGTCGGCGAGGCGCTGGAGCGCTACCGGGGCCCGCTGCTGCCGCGTTCCGAGGCGCCGTTCTTGGTTGAGCACCGGCGGTCCCTGGAACAGCAGTTGCGCGGTGCCGTCCTGGCCGTCGGTGACGCCGGGCTGCTGCGCCGCTGGGTGACCGCGCCCTGGGGAGCCGACGACTCCGCCGCCTGGCTGGCGCTCGCGCACCGCCTGCCCGGCGGCTCGGCCCAACGCGCTGCCGCGGCGGCACGCGCCCACGCACTGGCCCCGGCGGGGACCGTCCCGCCGCAGGTCGCACGGCATGCAGCGGTGTTGCAGCGTGCCCGTTCCTAACGTGTTGAGCATCACCCCGAACATCGTGTCCGGAAAGGGGACGATCATGAGGTACGAGCCTCCGGGCAAGCCCGGAAGTCCAGTGGATGTGGCACCCCGGTACGAGAACTTCATCGGCGGCAAGTGGCAGGCACCCACGACCGGCCAGTACGCGACCAACCTGTGTCCCGCCACCGCCAAGCCGATCTGCGAGATCCCCAGGTCCGGCGCCGAGGACATCGAACTCGCCCTGGACGCCGCGCACTCGGCGCAGGCCAAGTGGGGCGAGGCGTCCACCACCCAGCGGGCGGCGGCGCTGAATGCGGTCGCCGACGCCATCGACGCCCACCGCGAGGAACTCGCCGTCGCCGAGAGCTGGGAGAACGGCAAGCCGGTCCGCGAGACCCTGGCCGCCGACATCCCGCTCGCCGCCGACCACTTCCGCTACTTCGCGGCCGCCATCCGCGCCGAGGACAGCTCGATCACCGAGATCGACAAGGAGACGATCGCCTACCACTTCCGCGAGCCGTTGGGTGTCGTCGGGCAGATCATCCCGTTCAACTTCCCGATCCTGATGGCGGCGTGGAAGCTCGCTCCCGCGCTTGCCGCCGGCAACGCCACGGTCCTCAAGCCCGCGTCGCCCACCCCGTGGTCGATCCTGAAGCTGATGGAGGTCATCGGCGACCGGCTGCCCCCGGGCGTCCTCAACGTCGTCAACGGCCCCGGCGCCGAGATCGGCAAGGCGCTCGCCACCAACAAGCGCATCGCCAAGGTCGCCTTCACCGGCGAGACCACCACCGGCCGCCTGATCATGCAGTACGCGGCCCAGAACATCATCCCGGTCACGCTGGAGCTGGGCGGCAAGTCGCCGAACATCTTCTTCAACGACGTGGCCGCCCACGACGACGACTTCCTGGACAAGGCCGTCGAAGGACTCGTCCTGTACGCGTTCAACAAGGGCGAGGTCTGCACCTGCCCCTCGCGCGCACTGATCCAGGAGGACATCTACGAGGAGTTCATGGGCCGCTGCCTGGAGCGCATCCGCGCCATCAAGCAGGGCAACCCGCTGGACACCGAGACCATGGTCGGCCCGCAGGTCTCCAGGCAGCAGGTCGAGAAGATCGCCTCGTACGTCGAGATCGGGCTGAAGGAGGGCGCGGAACTGCTCGTCGGCGGCCACCGGCCCACGATCGGTGGGGAGTTCGCGGACGGCTACTTCTACGAGCCGACCGTCCTCAAGGGCCACAACAAGATGCGGGTCTTCCAGGAGGAGATCTTCGGACCCGTCCTCGCCGTCACCACCTTCAAGGACGAGGCCGAGGCACTGGAGATCGCCAACGACACGCTCTACGGCCTCGGGGCCGGCGTGTGGAGCCGCGACACCAACCGCACCTACCGGATGGGCCGCGCCATCAAGGCCGGCCGCGTCTGGACGAACTGCTACCACCAGTACCCCGCGGGTGCCGCGTTCGGTGGCTACAAGGTTTCCGGCATCGGCCGCGAGAACCACAAGATGATGCTCGACCATTACAGCCAGACCAAGAACCTCCTGGTCAGCTACGGCACCAAGCCGCTCGGACTGTTCTAGGGACGAGCCTGCCCAAGGAGGGCAGTGACATGCCTGCGCACGTGGAGAACGGCAACGCCGGGCGCGTCACCGCCACCGGGGCGGCGCACCGGGCCATCGCGGCCCTGCGCGCCGCCCACGGGGGGCCGGTGATGTTCGTCCAGTCGGGCGGCTGCTGCGACGGCAGCGATCCGATGTGCTTCCCAGGCGGCGAATTCGCCCTCGGCGAGGGCGACATGCTGCTCGGCGTCCTGGACGGCTGCACCTTCCACATCGACGCCGACCTGTACGAGGCGCTCGGCCGCCCGCGCTTCGTCCTGGACGTCGAGACCGGTACACCGGGCGGCTTCTCGCTGGCGGCGGGGGACGGGCTGCGGTTCGTCACCCGGGTCAGGGAACCCCAGCACAGGGCCAGTTGATCAACGCATCCCGGCACACGGCCGGTCGAGCTGAGGAGCAGATCATGAAGGCAGCGGTCGTCACCGACTTCGGGAAGCCCCTGGAGATCCAGGACCTTCCCGTCCCCGAGCCAGGCCCGGGCCAGGTCCTCGTCCGTATGGAGGCCTCCGGCGTGTGCCACACCGACATCCACGCGGCCCACGGTGACTGGCCGGTCAAGCCGCAGCCGCCGTTCGTCCCCGGCCACGAGGGCGTCGGCCCGGTCCAGGCCGTCGGCGCGGGTGTCTCGGAGGACCTGCTCGGCAAGCGGGTTGCGATCCCGTGGCTCGGCTCGTCCTGCGGCACCTGCCGCTACTGCGTCTCCGGCTGGGAGACACTGTGCCCGGCCCAGGTCAACTCCGGTTACTCCGTGGACGGTTGCTACGCCGAGTACGCCGTCGCCCACGCGGGCTCGGTCGTCGAGGTGCCCGAGGGCGTGTCGTCCTTCGACGCGGCACCGCTGACCTGCGCGGGCGTCACCACGTACAAGGCGATCAAGGTCGCCCACGTCGTCCCGGCCGAACGGGTCGCCGTCTTCGGCGTCGGCGGACTCGGCCACCTGGCCGTCCAGTACGCCCGTCTCGTGGGCGCGTTCGTCACCGCCGTCGACCTCGAACCCGACAAGCTGGGCCTCGCCCACCGCCTCGGCGCCGACCAGACCGTCAACGCCCGTACGCACGACCCGGTCGAGGAAATCAAGAAGGCCGGCGGCGCGGACGTGGCCGTCGTCCTGGCCGCCTCGCCCAAGGCGTTCGAGCAGGCCTACCGGTCGCTGAACCGCGGCGGGCGCCTGGTGATGGTCGGCCTGCCCGCCGACAACGCGTCGATCGACGTACCGATCTTCGAGACCGTCCTCGGCGGGATCTCCGTCATCGGTTCCATCGTCGGCACCCGGCAGGACCTTGCCGAGGTGTTCGCCCTGCACGCGGCCGGACGCACCCAGGTGATCGCCGAACCGCGGCGCCTGGCGGACGTCAACGACTCCTTCGACGAGGTCCTCGGCGGACGGGCCGAAGCGCGCCTCGTCTTCGAGTTCTGAGAGTGCTGTGGCCCGGCACACACCGGGCCACAGGGAGAGGCAGCAGATCATGGGAACCGTCACCGTGGGAGTCGTACGGGAGCGGGCGCCCGGCGAACGCCGTGTCGCCCTCGTCCCCGAGACCGTGACCCACCTGCGCAAGGCCGGAGCCGACGTCCTCGTCGAGACCGGAGCCGGCTCCGGCGCCTGGTTCACGGACGCCGACTACACCGCCGTCGGCGCGACCGTCGTAGCACCGGACGAACTGCGCGCACGGGCGGACGCCGTCCTGTGCGTCGGCCCGCCCGACGAGGAGACCGCGCGGACACTGCGATCCGGGCAGACCCTGATCGGCCTGCTCGAACTGGGCCGACACCCCGCCCTGGCACAGGAGCTGTCCGAGCGCGCCGTGCGCACGGTGAGCCTCGACCTGCTGCCCCGTACCCTCAGCCGCGCCCAGTCCATGGACGCGCTGACCTCCCAGGCCAACGTCGCCGGCTACAAGGCGGTGCTCGTGGCCGCCGACGCCTACGACCGGTTCTTCCCGATGCTGACCACCGCGGCGGGCACCATGCGCCCGGCGCAGGTCCTCGTCCTCGGTGCCGGAGTGGCCGGGCTCCAGGCGATCGCCACCGCCCGCCGCCTCGGCGCCGTCGTCACGGCGTACGACGTACGCCCCGAGTCCCGAGGGGAGGTGGAGTCGCTCGGCGCCCGGTTCCTCGATATCCCGCACCCGCCGGAAACGGAACCGGGCGCCGGACGGGGCGGCTACGCAAGGGAGTTGAGCGAGCAGGAACAGCGGGCCCAGCGGGAGGCGCTCAACATGCACATCGCCCGGACCGACGTCGTGATCACCACGGCCCAGGTGCCCGGGCGCAGGCCGCCGTTGCTCGTGACCGCGGCGGCCGTCGAGCGGATGGCGTCAGGGTCGGTCGTCGTCGACCTGGCGGCGAGCGAACTCGGCGGCAACGTCGAGGGATCCGAGCCCGACAAGACCGACGTCCTGGACAACGGCGTCACCGTCATCGGCGCCGGACACCTGCCGTCCGCGATGGCGACCGCCGCGTCCACGGCGTACGCCCGCAATCTCGTCGCGCTGCTGCGCCATCTCCTGCGCGACGGGCACATCGTCCTCGACCCGGCCGACGAGATCACGGCCGCGCTGACCGAGGGAGCCGCACTGAAGGGAGGCGCGTCCTCATGAACAACCTCGATCTCCTCACCGCGATCACCGTGTTCGTACTGAGCGTCCTGGTCGGCATCGAGGTGATCAGCAAGGTCCCCGCGACCCTGCACACACCGCTGATGTCCGGCTCCAACTCCGTGCACGGCATCGTCGTCATCGGCGCGATGCTGATCGCGGCCGAGTCCCACACCTGGCTCGGATACGTCCTCGCCTTCGCCGCCATGGTGTTCGGCGCGATGAACGTCGTCGGCGGATACGTCGTCACCGACCGGATGCTGGAGATGTTCAAGGCCAGGCCGGCCGCGGAGAAGCCGGTGGCCGAGAAGCCATCAGCCGACAAGCCCGCCGCGGAACCGAGCGAGAAGGCGGAGGTGTGACCGTCATGGACACCGTCTCCAACACCGTCCAGTACGTCCTCCTGGCCGCCGCGGCCTGCTTCGTCCTGGGCCTGCACCTGATGAACCACCCGCGCACGGCCCGTCGTGGCAACACCCTCTCCGCCGGGGCGATGACCGTCGCCATCGGCGCCACCGTGTGGCTCGTGGGGGACGAGGGCGTCATCAGCCGGACCGGCTGGCTCGTGCTCGTCTCCGGCGGGGCAGTCGGCGCCGTGCTCGGCCTGTGGGCCGCACGCGAGGTCAAGATGACCGCGATGCCGCAACTGGTCAGTCTCTTCAACGCGGTCGGCGGCGGCGCGGCGGCGCTCATCGCCGTGGGCGAACTCGTCCAGACGGAGAACGCGGCCGGACTGGGAGCCCGCGTATCCCTCCCGGCCGGGCTGGACATCGTCATCGGCGCGGTCACCTTCTCCGGATCGCTGGTCGCGGCGGGCAAGCTGCAGGGCATCGTCTCCGGGTCGCCCGTGGTGTTCCCGGGGGCGCGGCTGCTCAACGTGCTGCTGCCGGCCTCGTTCGCCGTCGGCACGGTCTGGCTGGTGCTGGCGCCCGACAACCCGGTCGCCCTGTACGGGCTCGTGGTCGTGGCGCTGATCTTCGGCGTGACGATGGTGCTACCCATCGGCGGCGCCGACATGCCCGTCGTCATCGCCCTGCTGAACGCCTTCACCGGGTCGGCGGTCGCGATGGCGGGCTTCGTGCTCGACCAGACGGCACTCATCATCGCGGGCATGCTCGTCAGCGCATCGGGCGGCATCCTCACCAAGCTGATGGCCGACGCCATGAACCGGTCCATCACCAACATCGTCGTCGGCGGCTTCGGCACCGGCGACAGCGCTCCGCCCGAGGCCGGCGCGGACGGGGCGCCCACCCAGGTGCGGGCGGTGTCCGTGGACGACGTGGCGATCCAGCTGGCGTACGCCCGCAAGGTCGTCTTCGTACCGGGATACGGTCTGGCCGCAGCCCAGGCGCAGCACGAACTCGGCGACCTGGCCAAGCTGCTGACCGACCACGGCGTGGACGTCAGCTACGCCGTCCACCCGGTCGCGGGCCGTATGCCGGGCCACATGAACGTGCTCCTGGCCGAGGCCAACGTGCCGTACACCCAGCTGAAGGAGATGGACGACGTCAACGCCGAGTTCCCGCAGGCCGACGTGGCCCTCGTCATCGGCGCCAACGACGTGACCAACCCGATCGCCCGCCGCCCCGGCAACGCGATCTCCGGGATGCCGATCCTGGACGTCGACAAGGCGAAGAGCGTCGTCGTGATCAAGCGGTCGATGGGCCACGGCTACGCGGGCATCGACAACGAGCTCTACACCGACCCGAAGACCGGGATGTTCTTCACCGACGCGAAGAAGGGACTGACCCAGCTCAAGGCCGCGGTCGGCGAGTTCGTCGTCTGACCCGCGCGGTGAGCCTCCGCACCAGCGTCCGGTGCGGGGGCTCATTCCGTTTCGGAGACCATCGGGACCTCGGACAGGGCCACCTGGCCCATGCGCACGGCGGCGCCGTGATTCACGCTGAATGCATGGGTCCAACGCTCCGGCAGGCCTGGAGGACGTCATGCACGGCACACCGCACATCGTGAGCGATGTCATGACCAGCACCGTCGTCGCCCTCGGCGGCGGTGCGCTGTTCAAGGACATCGTGAAGACCATGCAGCAGTGGAAGGTCAGCGCCCTTCCCGTCCTGGACGGTGAGGAACGCGTCATCGGGGTCGTCTCCGAGGCCGATCTGCTGCCCAAGGAGGGGTTCCGCGACAGTGACCCCGGCCGGTACACGCAGCTTCACCGGCTGTCCGACCTCGTCAAGGCGGGCGCCGTGACGGCACAGGAGCTGATGACCGCACCGGCCATCACCGTCCATCCCGACGCCACCCTCGCCCAGGCCGCGCGCGTCATGGCCCGGAGCAGGGTCAAGCGTCTGCCGGTCGTTGACGACCGAGGCGTGCTGAAGGGCGTCGTCAGCCGCTCCGACCTGCTCAAAGTGTTCCTGCGGGACGACGAGAACATCGCCGGCGAGGTACGCCGTGAGGTCGTCGACCAGCTGTTCCCCGCCCCCGTCGAGCCGATCCGGGTGGAGGTCCGCGACGGAGTCGTCACGCTCACGGGCCGTATCCGCGACACCACACTCGTGCCTGTCGCCGCCCGCCTGGTGCGGGCTGTCGAGGGCGTGGTGGACGTCGACTTCGCACTGGCCGGACCGCCCAGGCATCCGGATCTCGACCCTGATCTCCCGGACGGCGACGCGACCCGACGGACTTCCGGAACCGGAAGCACGTCCTGAGGCAGGAGGAGGTGCTGACCGATGGCGGGGACGTCTCGTGCGAAGGTCACCAGGGTGTGGCTGTGGCGCTGGCGCCGCTCCCCGCTCCGGCGCCGCAGCGACCGTGCCGAAGCCTGGATCATGCTCGGCACGTGGCTCCTCGCGCTGCTGGGCGCCGTCCTCGCGGGCGTCGCCACGGCCGACGCGATGGAGCGGGGCATGGCCGAGAACCGCGCCCGGACGCGCGCCGTGCCGGCCGTGCTCACGCAGGACGCGACGGAGTCCGGCACAGAGTCCGCCCTCGGCACGGTGTGGGTGAAGGTGCGCTGGACCGATGCGAACGGCGGCTCGCACACCGACCGGACGAAGGCCGACGCCGAAGCCACGGAGGGCACCACGGTCACGGTGTGGGTGAACCGCGAGGACGAGCTGGTGTCCGAGCCGGTCGCCCCGAGCGAGGCGAGGCTTCAGGCGGCCGTGGGCGGCGTACTGGTCGCGCTCGGCGCGGGAGCCGGGGTACTGGTCGCGGGCCGCCTCCCGCGGGCGCTCCTGGAGCGGCGGCGCCTGGCCGAGTGGGAGGTGGAGTGGGAGCGGGTCGGCCCCGGCTGGAGGAAGCGGATGCTCGGCTGACAGTGGCCGACCGGATCCCGTACAGGGCCGGTCGGCCCACGCATGTCCGGCCGCCGCGCGGCACGCTGGAAGTGAGGAAGAAAAAGTGCTTGGCACCTTCGCCCGCTCCGTCCGGCTGCCCGCCGGAGCGAAGGGCGACGAGGCGACCGCGGAGTACAAGGACGGTGTCCTGACCATCACGGTCCCGGTCCCGGAGGAGAAGGCGGGGACCAGGACCATCCCGGTGCGGCACGGCTGAACAGCCGCACCCCCGTGCGCGGCCGGCACACCCCAGCCGGCCGCGCACCTTCGTGTCCGTCCGCCGCATGGTCCAACGGTCAGCAGATGTACGGCAGTTGCTCGCCCAGCGGCAGGTCCACCACGTACCGTGCAGCCCGGTCAGGCCCGAGAGCGGGCCGGCGTCGCCGGGGTGTCACCGGTCGCGACCGGAGTCTCGGCGGCGCGGGCGGCCTTTCCCGGGGAACGGCGCAGCAGCCGGAGTTCGGACAGAGGGAGTCGTACCTCGGCGCCCGGCGCCCGCAGTGACAGCAGACCGGTCGGCGAGCCGGACCCCCGCAGCATCTCGCCGAAGCCGGTGCAGGCCACTTCGGGCCGTTCGGCGATCGCCCTCGCCCGGTCCAGTGTCTCCAACGGGGTGAAGCACACCGGACAGCCGGGGCCGTGGATCATCAGGCGGCGGCCGAGCGCAGGGTCGCGGTACTCGTCGAGGTACTCACCGCGGCTCACTCCGTGGCAGGCCGGCGGACAGGTCGCACTGGACGTCGACCACGCCCTCGACGGTGCGTACGAGGCGGGCGGCCACCGGTACGAGCGAGGTGTCCCTGATCCGCCCGGTGAGCGTGACGACTCCCTCGGCGACCTCGACCCGGATGGGCTCGACGGGGGCCGGGAACAGGGATGTGACGATCTCTCGGCGGACCTCCTCGGCGATGTCGTCGTCGTCCCGCAGGAAGACCTTCAGGAGATCGGCCCGGCTGACGACGCCTTCGAGCAGGCCCTCGGCGTTGACGACGGGCAGCCGCTTGACCTTGCGCTGCGCCATGATGCGGGCGGCTTGGGCGAGGGTGGCATCGGCGTGGACGGTGATGGCCGGGGCGTTCATCAGGTCCGCCGCGGTCAGCCCGCCCGCCTTGGCCAGGTCGGAGAGGCGGCTCAGTTGGGTGAACCGGTCGGGGTCGCTGTCGCGGAACTCCTCCTTGGGCAGCAGATCGGCCTCGGAGACGACGCCGATCACCCGACCCTCGCCCTCCAGGACGGGGAGGGCGCTGACCTTCCACTCCTCCATGAGCTTGACGATGTCCTTGAACGAGGCGTCGCGTCCGACGGCGACGACGGTGTGCGTCATCACGTCGCTCACGCTGCGCGGGCTGCTGCTCATGGTGTCCGTACCTTCCTTCTGCAGGGGGATGTCGGTCATGACGGGCTGCCGCTGCCGTAGGGGGCGTACACGTCGAGGAGCCGGGTGCGGGCCGCGTGCAGCCGGTGGGCGATCACGCGGCCGACCCAGACCGCGATCGCCCGGCCGAACTCGGGGTCCTCCGCGCACATCGCACGGACCGCCACCGCGTCGTATTCCCAGGCCCGTACCGGATGCAGGGCCTCAGCGCCCAGCTGCCACGCATAGGGCGCGAAGTGCCAGGAGCAGCCGACCAGTTCGCCGTGTCCCAGCGACTCGATGACGGCCGCCCGGCGGCCCGGCACGTGCAGGTCCAGGGCGACGACACCGGTCCGAACGATCCAGAACCGGTCGGCGCGCCTGCCCTCCTCGAAGAGACGGGTGCCCGTTTCGAAGGAGGCCTCAGAAGCGATCCGCATGAGCCGCTCCCGGTACTCGGTGGGAAGGGCCGCGGCCATGGTCGGGGCAGAGTTCATTGTTTCGTCTCCCTTTGTTCCTGCCGCGCCTCGTGTTCCCGGGGCCGCAGCTGGGCGCGCAGATCGCAGAGGAAGGCGTACGACGGCCGCACCGGACGTTCCTTGACCGGAGCGTCGGTCCCGTCCCTGTGGAGGACGGTGCTCGTGCGGATGCCTGCCATCGCTCCCCTCCGGAATGCCGTGGGGCTGCTGATCCCAGCCTGTGCCCCGGCGGCGTGCGGCACCACGGGCCGCCCGGACCCGATCGAGGGTCTTTCGGCCCATGCCGTCCCGCTCGTGCCCTCGCAGGCTGGAGGTACCCAGTGGGTTCGCGCTCTCTCGGCGGGGCCGGGGTACGACAGGGCGGGAAGGACGCCACCCGCTTCTCGCGGATCCTGATTGCGCGGTGCACGGCCGCCGG
Source organism: Streptomyces sp. NBC_01314 (assembly GCF_041435215.1). Lineage (NCBI taxonomy): Bacteria > Bacillati > Actinomycetota > Actinomycetes > Kitasatosporales > Streptomycetaceae > Streptomyces > Streptomyces sp. NBC_01314. Next base: position 10,358,053 of record NZ_CP108394.1, read on the forward strand.
CCGCTTCTCCGCGCCTCCTACGGGTCCTTCCCACCACCTCCAGCACACCACAGGGGCCGCGAGGCCAACAGGGCCGACCGGCCCCGATTCCCGAGGAGACCGACGTCATGACAACAGCGGAAGCACGCCCGCTTGGAGCGCCCGCGGGCGCGTCCCCGGCCCGCGCTGCTCACCTTCCTGGGCGGCGTGGGCACGGTCACCGGCAGCAAGTTCCTCGTCGAGAGCGACCACGCCCGCGTACTCGTCGACTGCGGCCTCTTCCAGGGCCTCGCCGACCTGCGAAGGCGCAAACTGGCGGCGGCTGCCCTGCGACGCCTCGGACATCGAGGCGGTGGTGGTCACCCACGCCCACCTCGACCACTGCGGATACCTGCCCCGGCTGATCCGTCACGGGTTCCGGGGCAGGATCGTGACCACCGAGAACACCGCCCGGCTCATGGAGATCGTGCTGCGGGACAGTGCCAAGCTGCAGACCGAGGCCGCCCGGCACGCCAACGACCACGGCTGGTCCAAGCACCGGCCCGCGCGGCCGCTGTACGACGACTCCGACGTCGACCGCACCATGAAGCTGGTGGACGCCGTGCCGACCGGCACCACGACCGACCTGGCCACCGGCACCACGCTCACCCTGCACCCGGCCGGCCACATCCTCGGGTCGGCCTGGGCACGGCTCACCCTGGAGGACGGGCACACGCTGGCCGTCAGCGGTGACCTCGGCCGCCCCGGGCACCCGCTCCTGCGCCCGCCCGAGCCGTTCTCCGGGGCGGACGTGCTGCTGTTGGAGTCGACGTACGGCGACCGGCGCCACGAGGAACAGGCCGGGCGGACCCATTTCGCGGACGTGCTGACCCGTACGCTCGCGCGCGGTGGCAGTGTCGTCATCCCGGCCTTCGCGCTCGACCGCACCGAGGTCGTTCTGCACGAGCTCGCCGAACTCCGCCGTGAGGGCCGCCTCCCGGCCGCGGTGCCGGTGTACGTCGACAGCCCGATGGCGCTGGCCGCCCTCGACGTCTACCGGGACGCCGTTCTCGGCCGGGCACCCGAACTGCGCCCCGAGGTCACGGCGGCGGGCACGGCCGCGCTGAACCCCGAACCGTTCCTCGCCGTACGGTCCGTCGAGGAGTCCGTCGACATCAGCCGCACGGGCGGACCCGCCGTCATCGTCTCGGCGTCCGGCATGGCCACCGGGGGCCGCGTCCTGCACCACCTGCGGCGTTTGCTGCCCGACCCGCGCAACGCCGTCGTCGTCGTGGGCTTCGCGGCGCGGGGGACCCGGGCCCGCGATCTCGTCGACGGTGCCAAGGTGCTCAAGATGTTCGGCGAGTACGTCCCCGTGCGCGCCATGGTCGCCGACGTACCGCACTTCTCGGCCCACGCCGACGCCGCCCAGATCATCGAATGGCTGCGCGGTGCCCCCGCCCCGACCACCACCTACCTGGTGCACGGCGAGCCCGATGCGGCGGCCGCCCTGCGCGACCGCGTCGACCGGACGCTGGGCTGGACTGCCGTCGTACCGCGCTCGGGCGAACATGTGCTCGTCCGGTAAGGGCGTGACAAGGGCCACGCCCTCAGTAGGGAAGGGGCCGTCCGGAGGGCGTCCGGAGGGCGGGGGGCTCCGGTTCGCGCGGTGTCCGGGGACGCCTGGCCACCTGTATCCGCTTCATGGTCGTCACCTTCTGGACGGTGCTCCGCGAGTCTGCCGGTCGCTCCGGCTCCCCGTGCACCACAGCCTTGTCCGCGATCGGCGGTGCGGCCATGAGGCGACCGGCCCTCGTCGTGGGCCATGCCGACCGGCGCCCTGGGCCGGTCGGCCCAGGGGCACTTCCGCACCACCTGCTCAAGGGCCGTTCAGCACCCTCGCCCGGACCGGTCGGCTCATGCGCAACGGCCGGCACCGGAGTTGGCTGGAAGCAAGGAGAGCGACTCCGACTCGAAGGGGAGCGAGAACAGTGGGTACGAGTCTGACACCGGAGTTCTGGCAGCTGTTCGCCGTCCTGCTCGTCGCGGCCATCGGCGTGACCGTCGTCCTGACCGCAGCGTTGGACGAGCTGGCCGTCCGCCTGCTGAGCCGTCGCGCGCACAAGCCGCCGACGCCCACGTCGTACCGGCCCGAGCACGCCGGGCACCGGCCTTCCGTCCACAGTTGAAGGGACCCGGCCAGAGGGAACCGCCGGGTGCACCGTGCACAGGTTCCGCCGGACCGGCGTCGAGCACCACTGCGTCGGTCCGGCGGCGGCGTGCCCGGACACGCGCGCCCGTCTACGCGACTCCCCTCCTCGGCAGCGGCCCCGTCGGCACCACCGCTCTGAGCGGCGACGCGGGCCGGTCACTTTGTCTCCCTCGCTTCGGGCTACGTGATCATCCGGACTCCGGCCGACGCGCAACGGCATGGGCCGAAGGTCCCGGACAGAGGCCGAACCGCCCCTCGTGCCGCCCGGCAGCCGGTGGGACGGTGAGGAAGAACCTCGTGCCGCACCACTGGGCACTCCGACGAAGGGTGGGTGGGCGAGATGGAGCTTCCTCTGGTCGTAGGTGTCGACGGATCGGATGCGAGCCTTCCGGCGGTCGACTGGGCGGTGGACGAGGCAGCCCGGCGCGGTGTTCCGCTGCGGCTGGTGCACGCCTCCCTCTGGGAGCGCTACGAGGGTGCCACGCCCTGGACCGGCGTCGAGCAGCCGTTCGAGCGGGCGCTGGCGGAACACATCGTCGCCTCCGCGGCCGAGCGTGCCGCACAACGCAACCCGGAGGTGAAGGTCTTCACCTCGATCGTCGCCGAGGAAGCAACCGACGCCCTCCTGCGCGAAGGCAACAACGCCTCCGCCCTGGTCACGGGATCGCGTGGCCACGGTGAGCTGAAGGGGCTGCTCCTGGGCTCGGTCGGCCTGGCCGTGGCGGCCCGCGCGCACTGCCCGGTGATCGTGGTCCGCGGTGACAAGGCGGCCCTGGCCGGCACCCACGAGCGGATCCTGCTCGCCGCCGGGGACCCGGCCACGAGCGGCGAGGCCGTACGGTTCGCCTTCCGCGAGGCCGAGGCACGCGCGTGCACCCTCGATGTCGTACGCGCCTGGCGCTGCCCCGCGTACGACATCTCCGAGAGTCCTCAGACCGTGGTCGAGGACCTGGAGCGCCACCACGAGGAGCGGGCCTCCGCCCTGCTCGACGCGGTGCTCCACGACGCGATGGCCGACCACCCGGGTGTCCGGGTGCGCCGCGCGACGGTCGAGGGACCGGCCCGCAAGGTGCTCCTGAGCCGCTCGGCCGCCGCCGACCTCGTGATCATCGGGGCGCGGCGCAGGCAGGGCCACTTCGGCCTCCAGCTCGGCCTGGTGAGCCATGCGCTGCTGCATCACGCGGACTGCCCGGTGGCGGTCGTCCCGCAGCCGGCGTGAGGACAGGTCGAGCTCTACTCGTTCACCTGGGAAATGGGAAAGGAGTTGCTCGTGACCGTGCAGTCCCGCACCGAGCTCGTCCCCGCGCTGCGGGACGTCCGGGCCGTCGTCCTCGACACCGACGGGGTGATCACCGACTCGGCCCGGGTGCACGCCGCCGCGTGGCGGACCGCATTCGACGCCTTCCTGCGCGCACACCCGCCCGAAGATCCCCGCGCGCGGCGCCCGTTCGACGTACGCGACGACTATCTGCGGTACGTGGACGGGAAGTCCCGCCTCGACGGCGCCGCCGCCTTCCTCGCCTCGCGCGGCCTCGACGACTCGGCGGACACGGTGCGTGCCGTGGCCGCCGACAAGGAGCGGCTGTTCACCGAGCGGCTGCGACAGCACGGCGTGGACGCGTATCCGGGGACGGTACGGCTGGTGCGTTCCCTGCGCCGGGCGGGGGTGCCCGTGGCCGCGGCGTCGGCGTCCCGGCACGCGGGTGAACTCCTCACCCGGGCCGGGGTGTTGGACCTCTTCGACGCTCTGGTCGACGGTGGCGAGGCGGCCAGGCTGGGGCTGGCGGGCAAGCCGGAGCCGGACCTCTTCCTGGAGGCGGTGCGCCGGCTCGGCGTCCCCGCCGGGCACGCCGCCGTCGTGGAGGACGCGCTGGCCGGTGTCGAGGCGGGCCGGCGCGGTGCGTTCGCCGTCGTCGTCGGTGTGGACCGGGCCGCCGGTGCGGACACCGCGGCGAGGCTGCTGCGGCACGGCGCCGACATCGTCGTACGAGACCTGGGAGAGCTGCTCGTGGGAGGGGTACCGCAGTGACGGCAGAGGACGCGGAGACGGCGGCAACGGGCTGGAGCTGGGAGTACGACGGTTACGCACCCGCGGACGAGCGCCTCAGGGAATCGCTGTGCGCGCTCGGCAACGGCTACTTCGCGACTCGCGGCGCGCTGCCCGAATGCGTCGCCGACGACGTGCACTACCCGGGTACCTACGCGGCCGGCTGCTACAACCGGCTCACCTCGGACGTCGCGGGGCACCGGGTCGAGAACGAGGACATGGTCAACCTGCCGAACTGGCTGCCGCTGCGCTTCCGCCCGGCCGGCGGGGAGTGGATCACGCCGGACACCGCGACGGTGCTCGACCACCGTCAGGTGCTGCACCTGTCCTCCGGGCTGCTGGAGCGCCGGACGCGGTACGCGCTCGGGGAAGGGCAGGCGCTGTTCGTGCGGCAGCAGCGGCTCGTGCACATGGGGGACCCTCATCTGGCGGCCCTGCGCACCGAGTTCACCGCCGAGGGCTTCGCCGGCGAGCTGGAGGTCGAGGCCGCGCTCGACGGCGGCGTCACCAACGCCGGGGTCGCGCGCTACCGCGACCTGGACGGCCGTCACCTGACCCACGTGCACACCGGCAGCGCCGGGCCCGACACGGTGTGGCTGCGCTGCCGGACCCGTACCTCGGACATCCGGATCGGCATGGCGGCCCGCCTGACCACCGTCTCGCCGGTCTCGGACCCGCCCGACGCGACACGTGCCGTCCAGCGGGTGCTCCTGCACCTCACCCCGGGCCGCACAATCGCCGTCGACAAGACCGTTGCCCTGCACACCTCACGCGACCCCGCGATCAGCGACCCGCTGGCGGCAGCCGTCTCCCGGGTGGGCGCGGCCCCCGGCTTCGAAGAACTCCTGGAAGGCCACCTCACGGCCTGGGACCAACTGTGGCGCCGAGCCGACCTCGAAGTCCCCGGGGAGCCGGGCCGCATCCTGCGGCTGCACCTCTTCCACGTCCTGCAGACCCTCTCCCCGCACACCGCCGACCTGGACGTGGGCGTGCCGGCCAGGGGACTGCACGGCGAGGCGTACCGGGGACACGTCTTCTGGGACGAGCTGTTCGTGCTGCCGTACCTCAACCTGCACTTCCCCGAGGTGTCCCGCGCGCTGCTCACCTACCGCCACCGGCGCCTGGACGCGGCCCTCGCCGCGGCGCGGGCGGCCGGCCGGCGCGGCGCCATGTATCCGTGGCAGAGCGGCAGCGACGGCCGGGAGGAGACACAGGAACTGCACCTCAACCCGCGCTCGGGGCGCTGGCTGCCGGACCGCTCGCGGCTCCAGCACCACGTCGGCTCGGCGATCGCCTACAACGTGTGGCAGTACTGCGAGGCGAGCGGCGACACCGAGTTCCTGCACACCAAGGGCGCCGAGATGCTGCTGCAGATCGCCCGCTTCTGGGCGGACTCGGCCGTGTACGACGAAGGCCTCGGACGGCACCGCATCCGCGGCGTGGTCGGCCCCGACGAGTACCACGACGCCTACCCCGACGCGTCCGAACCCGGCCTCGACGACAACGCCTACACCAACGTCACCGCCGCCTGGGTGCTCACCCGCACACTGGAGGTACTGCGGGGCCTGCCCGAACCCCGCCGCCGCGAACTCCTGGAGCGCACCGGCCTGGACGGCGGCGAACTCGAACAGTGGGAGGACATCTCCCGCACCCTCCACGTGCCCTTCCACGACGGGGTGATCAGCCAGTTCGAGGGCTACGGCGACCTCGCCGAACTCGACTGGGAGGGTTACCGGAAGCAGTACGACGACATCCGGCGCCTGGATCGGATCCTGGAGGCGGAGGGCGACACCGTTAACCGCTACCGGGCGTCCAAGCAGGCCGACGTGCTGATGCTCGGTTACCTCTTCGCGCCGGCCGAACTCCGGGCGCTTTTCGGCCGCTTGGGGTACCGGCTCGACGAGGACACCTGGCGGCGCACCGTCGACCACTACCTGGACCGGACCAGCCACGGCTCGACGCTGAGCGGTCTGGTCCACGGCTGGGTCCTGGCCCGGGCCCGGCGCGCCGAGGCATGGACGTTCTGCCAGGAGGCCCTGCGCGGCGACATCGCCGACCTGCAAGGCGGCACCACGGGTGAGGGCATCCATCTGGGCGCCATGGCGGGCACCCTCGATCTGGTCCAACGCGGACTGACCGGACTGGAGACCCGCGGCGGGGCCCTGTGGCTCGCCCCTGTGCCGCTGCCGGAACTGTCCTCGTACGGGTTCGCCATCCGCTACCACGGCCACTGGGGAGTGCGGCTGCGGCTGGAACGGGAGCGGCTGGAGATCGCGGTGCCGTCGTCCGACCGTGACCCGATCGACGTCCGGCTGCCGGACCGCGCGGTGTCCGTCCAGCCGGGGGAGACGTGCCGACTGGTGCTTCCGGACTGACCCTCACCCTCACGCCGGGACAACGGCGAGCGGGCACCTGGTGTGCCGCGCGACGGTGTACGCGACGCGGCCGATCCCGCCGCCGATCCCACGCCCCACCACCAACAGCGCGGCGTTGCCCGACGTCCGGACGAGGGCTCGGGCGGGGTCGAAGAGGACGACGTCCTCCAGAACGCGCACATGCGGGTACTTGTCGCGCCAGGGCCGCAACGCCTCGGCCAGCAGCGCCATTTCCTGCTCCGCGCGGGCGGCGTGGGCCGCCGGTGCCGAGGGCGAATACGGTGACGGTCCGGTCTCGGCGGCGGGAGGCGGCCCGGCGTGCAGTACGTGCAGCCGCAGTCCGCGTCGGCGTGCTGTGTCGAAGGCGAAGCCGATGGCGCCGTCGGCCGGGTCGCGGGCGTCGACGGCCAGCGTCACCTTGTCGGGCCGGTGTCCCAGACCAGTACCGGCGAGTCCGCTCGGTACGAGCACGACCGGGCAGGCCGCGGCCCCGGCGACGGCCAGCGCCGCTGAACCCAGCGACAGGCCGGCCCAGCCCCCTTCGCCCCGCACACCCAGGACGATCATCTCCGCGTCCCCGCCCTGGAAGAGCAGCGCCCGCACCGCCGCCCCCGCGAGCCGTAAGCTCTTGACGCGCAACGCCGGGTGACAGGCCGCGAGTTCGGCCGCCACGCGCGGGGCCACGGCCTCCGGGCGGTACGGCCACAGCTCCGGGGCGTCCAGACTGTCCAAGGGCGTCACGTGGACCACCCTCAGCGGCAGACCGCGCCACAGTGCCTCGTGCGCCGCCCAGTCGGCCGCGAGACGACTGTGCGCCGACCGGTCGACACCGGCCACGACCACTCGCTCCATGACGGATCACCTCCCGGGGGCGTGGACCGTCGACGCGTCGTGAGCACGGTGGCCCCGAGCGCGCGGGAGGGTCTCTCTCCCCTTCTCACCGTGGCGCGGCGTTGCCGCCCCTGGGCATGGGCCGAACGGACCTCGGTGGGGACCTGGCGGCCTCTCCCCGCGCGGGTGCCACGGCGCGACGCTGGTACTGCGGAGCGGATCGAGCACTGGAGGTGCGCGTCATGTTGTCGCCTGTTGTCGTGGGGGTCGACGGATCGGCCGAGAGCCTGGCCGCCGCCGTGTGGGCCGCCCACGAGGCCGCGCGCCGCGAGCGACCGCTGCGCCTGGTGCACGCCTCGAACTGGCACCCCCGCCAGGGGGAAGGCGAGTCGGCGAACGCCGCGCAGAGGCATCTGGCGCGCCGCGTTCTGCGGCAGGCGGAGAAGCATGTCCGCGCCACGTGCCCCGATGTCCGCCTCTACGACGAGCAGGTCGAGGGCCCCGCGACTGCGGCCATGCTGGCGGCCGGGGAAGGAGCAGACCTGCTGGTGCTGGGATCACGCGGACTCAGCGCCCTCACCGGCCTCCTCGTCGGATCGGTCTCCCTCGGCGTGGTCGCCAGGGCCACGCGTCCCGTCGTCCTCGTAGGGGCCGGCGAGGAATCTACGGACGAACACCTTTCCGCGCACGACGGGGCCGCGTCCACGCGTACCGCCCACCGGGACGTGGTGCTCGGCGTCGATGTCGGGGACTCGTGCGACGACGTCATCGAGTTCGCCTTCCGGGCGGCACAACTGCGCCACGCCCGGCTGAGGGCCGTCCACGCCTGGCACGCCCCCTCCGCGCTCGGCCTCGGACCCGGAGAGGTCGGACTCGTCGGAGATCCCCAACAGGCCGACGAGTGGCTGGGCTTCCTGTCCGCCCTGCTTCAGCCGTGGCGCGACAAGTATCCCGACGTGGAGGTCCTGGAGCAGGTCGTCGAGGGCAGGGCGACGGACGCGCTTGTCGGGGCCGCGTCCGGAGCGAGCCTCCTCGTCGTCGGGCACCGGCTGACCGAGCGGCTGGTGGGCCCGCGCACCGGACCCGTCACCCACGAGGTGATCCACCACGTCGGCTGCCCGGTGGCCGTCGTACCCCACACATGACACCGAGCCGTGCGGTACGTGCCGCACGGACATCGCCGAGACCAGCGAGAGCACACGGCAACGAGAGAGGTGACGGTCATGACGAGGCCGGTTGTGGCCGGCCTGGACGGTTCGCGCGAGAGCATCGCCGCGGCCGACTGGGCGGCCAGGGAAGCCCTGCGCCGAGGACTCCCGCTCCGTCTGGTGCACGCCTGGGAGGGCCTGCCGGACGAGGGGACCGAGGCGGCCCTGCCCGAACTGCGGGCACCGCAGTACCACGCACGCCGTGTGCTGCGCACCGCGCTTGAACAACTGAACGAGCGGTACCCGCAGCTGTACATCGCCGCCGAACAGGTGCGCAGGCAGCCCGGCCCCGCACTGCTCGCCGAGGCGGAGAACGCCGAACTCCTGGTCATCGGGAGCCAGGGGCCCAGCGGCGTCGGCGGATTCTTCTCGGGCTCCGTCGCGCTGGCCACGGTGGCCCATGTCCAGCAACCCGTCGTCCTCGTACGGGCCGGCTTCACCGCCGCGGACGAGCACCTGCCGGACTCCTCCGGAAAGCCGTCCGTCCGTGAGCCGCACCGCGATGTCGCGGTCGCCGTCGACACCGGCGGATCGTGCGACGAGGTACTGGAGTTCGCGTTCCGCGCCGCCGATCTGCGCGACGCACCGCTGCGGGCCGTGCACGCCTGGCACGTACCGCTCGGCCACGGCATTCCTGGGGACGAGGAACATGCCCGCCTGAGGGGTGCGGCGGAACAGGAACTCACGGCGCTCCTACAGCCGTGGCGGGACAAGTACCCCTCCGTCCTCGTCCGGGAAGCGCTCTACGAGGGACGCCCGGCCCATGTCCTCGTGCGGGCCGCGAACGGGGCGGGCCTGCTGGTGGTGGGCCGCCGCAGGCGTCGTGCCGCGGTCGGTTCGCACACCGGCCCGGTCGCCCACGCGCTGATCCACCACGTCGACCGCCCGGTCGTCCTGGTTCCGCACGACTGACGCCACGACCCCCGGGCCGGGTGGCCCCCGCCTGCGGCCGGCGAGGGCCACCCGGCCCCGGTGGGGGACCTGCGGCCCATGCTCCGTACCGGAGAAGAGGACAACCATCATGGATGCAGGGTTCTGTGAATTCAGGATTCCGTGTACTGTCGGTGTGGTGCTGACTCTCGCTGCTGACATCGAGGTGCTGGCGCGGTTCGGTCGCGCCCTCGCCGATCCGATCCGCTGCCGGATCCTCCTCGCCCTGCGCGAGGCCCCGGCCCACCCCGCCGACCTCGCCGACACCCTGGAGATCTCCCGCACGCGGCTGTCGAACCACCTGGCGTGCCTGCGCGACTGCGGCCTGGTCGTTGCGGTACCGGTCGGCCGTCGCACCCGCTACGAGTTGGCCGACGAACGCCTCGGACACGCACTGGACGACCTGCGCACCGCCGTGGTCGCGGTCGAGGCCGACAAGACCTGTGTGGACGCGGACGAGAAGGGCTGCTGCTGATGACCGCCGAGATACCCATCGGCATGGCCCCGGCCCCGGCCCGCCGTGACGTCCTCGCCAAACGGATACGACTACTGGTCGCCGCCACCATCACCTACAACGTCATCGAGGCCATCGTCGCGATCACCGCCGGGACGATCGCCTCCTCCACCGCGCTGATCGGCTTCGGCCTGGACTCGGTCATCGAGGTCTCCTCCGCCACCGCGGTCGCCTGGCAATTCTCGGCCCGCGACCACGCGGTACGCGAGGCGCGGGAGAAGGCTACGCTGAGGATCATCGCGGTGTCGTTCCTCGCGCTCGCCGCGTACGTCACCTTCGACGCCGTCCGCGCGCTGACCGGCGCCGGCGAGGCTGAACGGTCCATCCCCGGCATCGTCATCGCCGCTCTCTCGCTCGCGGTGATGCCGTTCCTGTCCGCCGCGCAGCGTGAGGCCGGCCGCGAACTCGGCTCCGCCAGCGCGGTCGCCGACTCCAAGCAGACCCTGCTGTGCACGTACCTCTCCGCCGTCCTCCTGGTCGGCCTGGTCCTCAACGCCACCCTCGGCTGGTCCTGGGCCGACCCTGTCGCCGCCCTGGTCATCGCCGCCATCGCCGTCAAGGAAGGCCGCGAAGCCTGGCAGGGCAAGGGCTGCTGCGCGACACCTGTTGCCGCGGCGGTCCCCTCCGCCGGCACCGAGACGGACGCGTGCGGCTGCCGCCCCGGCTGCGACTGCGACGGCTGAACCGGCACCTGCGCACGCAGAGGACCCCGGCCACGTGGCCGGGGTCCTCTGCTGTCCAAGATCATTCCTTAGCGGCCAGGCTGCTCGGACCTCCCGGACCGGGACCTTCGGCATCTCTACGGGCCGTGTGGCCGCTGCCCCTGACCCGGCGTGGCGCAGAAGCATTGCTGGCGGATCGCACCCTCCGTACCGAACCGCACAAGGAGCACAACCATGCCCAGGACCACAACGAGTGGGGAGCGAGCGGCGCCCAAGGCCACTCTCGGTCTGCCCGCCGCGTCCTCGCTCGTGATCGGCACCATCATCGGGACAGGAATCTTCGCCCTTCCGTCGGCCCTCGCCCCGTACGGGCCCGTCTCCCTGGTCGCCTTCGTCGTCGTGACATTCGGCGCGCTGGCGCTCGCGTTGACCTTCGGGGCGCTGTCGAAGCGGGTGCCGACGAGCGGCGGGCCGTACGTCTACGCCCGGGAGGCGTTCGGCGAGTTCGCCGGATTCCTCAACGCGTGGTCGTACTGGATCACCGCGTGGGCCGGCAACGCGGCGATCGCCGTGGCCTGGGTCGGCTACGTCGAGGTGTTCGTCAACACGGGCCACAAGACGTGGATCTCCATGACCATCGCCCTCGGCGGGCTCTGGACAGCCGCCGCGATCAACCTCACCGGCGTCCGCAACATGGGCGCGTTCCAGGTGATCACCACGGTGCTGAAGTTCGTGCCGCTCGTCTTCATGGCCACCATCGGGCTGCTGTTCATCGACCCGGACAACTTCGGCGCCTTCAACTCCAGTGGCCAGTCGGCGCTGGGCGCCATCTCGGCCGCGGCCGCCATCGCGCTGTTCAGCTACCTCGGCCTGGAGGCCGCCTCGGTGGTCGCCGGCCGGGTGCGCGATCCGGAGCGCAACGTGCCGCGTGCCACCGTCTACGGCACGCTCCTGTGCGCCGTCATCTACATCCTGGGCACCCTCGCGGTGTTCGGGACCGTCTCGCACGGGGCGCTGGGCGACACCGTCGCGCCGTTCACCGACGCCGCGAACAACATCGTCGGCGGCAGCTGGGCAGGAGACGTCGTGGCCGTTGCCGCGATCATCTCGGGCATCGGCGCCCTCAACGGCTGGACCATGCTGTGCGCCGAGATGCCGTACGCCGCCGCTCGCGACGGGCTCTTCCCCGACGCCTTCGCCAAACTGCGGGGGAAGAGCGGAGTCCCGTCCTTCGGCATCATCGCCTCCACCGTGCTGGCTTCTCTGATCACCGTGTTCAGCTACACGCGCTTCGAGGACGTCTTCACGAAGATCGTGCTGCTGAGCGTGTTCACCGCGGTGATCCCCTACCTGTTCTCCGCCGCCGCCCAGCTGTACTGGCTGCTGGTGCGCGGCCGGGAGAGCCTCAGCCGACGGCGCCTGGCCCGCGATGTCACCGTCGCCGCTCTGGCGCTGGCCTTCTCCTACTGGTCGATCCAGGGCAGCGGCTACCAGACCGTCTACTACGGGCTGTTCGTGCTGCTGCTCGGCGTGCCGGTCTACGTCTGGCTGAAGCGGGGCCAGGGCGAGTACGGCGACGCGAGCACGGTGGTCCACGCCGCGGGTGCCCCGCTTGAGGAGCGCGCCCCCGAGACGCCGGTGCCGCCCAAGCGGCTGACGCGCGGACCGGGCACCAAGCGCGCCGACGGCCCGCACAAGCGCGACGCCCACCGCCACCAGGACTGACACCGTCGACCTCACGCAGAGGAAGCAACGCCATGAACACGTTCCACGTGGACTCCGAAGTGGGCCGCCTGCGCCAGGTGATCCTGCACCGCCCCGGCATCGAACTCTCCCGCCTCACCCCGCGCAACGTCGACGCCCTCCTCTTCGACGACATCCTGTGGGCCAAGCGCGCCCGTGAGGAACACGACGCCTTCGCCCAGGTGCTGCGCGACCACGGCACCCGTGTCCACTACTTCGCCGACCTGCTCGCCCAGACCCTCGACGGCGACGAAGCCCGCGACTGGCTGCTCGACCGGGTGATCACCCCGGCCACCGTCGGACCGGCCCTGATCGACCCGGTGCGCGCACTCTGCGCCCAACTGGACGGGGAGACCCTCGCCGGCCACCTCATCGGCGGACTCCTCAAGAGCGACCTGCCGCTCGCCACCCCGCACAGCCTGGTCTGGAACGCGCTGGACGCCGACGACTTCGCCCTCGCCCCGCTGCCCAACCACCTCTTCCCGCGCGACAACTCCTGCTGGGTGTACGACCGTCTGTCGGTCAACCCGATGGCCAAACCCGCACGCCGACGCGAGAGCCTGCACGCCGAGGCCATCTACCGCTTCCACCCGATGTTCGCCGATGCCGCCGTGGAACCCCTCCTCGACGGTGCGGTGGGCACCCTCGAAGGCGGTGACGTGCACGTTCTGGGCAACGGCGCCGTCATGGTCGGCATGGGCGAGCGCACCACCGCGCAGGCGGTGGAGAACCTGGCCTCCCGGCTGTTCGCCACGGGCACGGCACAGCGGCTCATCGCCGTCCAACTGCCCGCCACCCGTGCCTACATGCACCTCGACACGGTGCTGACCATGGTCGACCGGGACGCCTTCACCATCTATCCCGGCCTCGCCGACTCCCTGCGCTCGTGGACGCTGCTGCCCAGCACGGCCCGCGAGACCGGCTTCGACGTCACTCCCGACTCAGACCTGGCGACGGCCCTGGCCGAGGCCCTGGACCTGGACAAGGTGCGGATGCTGTCCGCACCGCAGGACATCCGGGGCGCCGAGCGCGAACAGTGGGACGACGGAAGCAACTTCCTCGCCGTCGCCCCGGGTGTCGTCGTCGGCTACGAGCGCAACGTCACCACCAACACCTACCTCCGCAAGCAGGGCATCGAGATCGTCACCATCGCCGGCGCCGAACTCGGCCGTGGACGCGGCGGCCCACGCTGCATGAGCTGCCCCATCGAGCGCGACCCGGCCACCTGACCGCCCGACCCGGCAAGGGGAACCATCATGACCGTCGACCTGCGAGGCCGCTCCTACCTGAGCGAACTCGACTTCACCGCAGCCGAGATCCATCACCTCCTCGACCTGGCGGCCGCCCTCAAGGCAGCCAAGCGCGCAGGCACCGAGCGGCCCCGGCTGACCGGCCGCAACCTCGCGCTGATCTTCGAGAAGACCTCCACCCGCACCCGCTGCGCCTTCGAGGTCGCCGCCGCCGACCAGGGCGCCGCCACCACCTACCTGGGCCCCGGCGACACCCACATCGGCGCCAAGGAGTCCATCGCCGACACCGCCCGCGTGCTCGGCCGCATGTTCGACGCCATCGAGTACCGAGGCTCGGCCCAGTCGCTGGTCACCGATCTCGCCGCCTACTCCGGCATACCCGTCTACAACGGCCTGACCGACACCGCGCACCCCACCCAGAGCCTGTGCGACGTCCTCACCATGCGCGAACACATCCGCAAGCCGCTGCCCGACATCGCCTACTGCTACCTCGGAGACGCCCGCAACAACATGGGCAACTCCCTGCTGTCCATGGGCGCCCTGCTCGGCATGGACGTGCGCATCGCGGCCCCCGCCCGGCTGTGGCCCGACCCCGAACTGGTCACCACCTGCCGGGAACTGGCCGAGCGCAGCGGAGCCCGGATCACGGTCACCGAGGACGTCGAGACCGCCGTACGCGGTGCCGATTTCCTGCACACCGACGTCTGGGTGTCGATGGGCGAGCCCGCCGACACCTGGCGGGAGCGGATCGAGCTGCTGCTGCCGTACCAGGTCAACGACAAGACGCTGGCAGCCACCGGCAACCCGGACGTCCGGTTCATGCACTGCCTGCCGGCTCTGCACGACCGCCGTACCCGCCTGGGCCAGGACCTCTTCGACACCTACGGCCTGGACGGACTCGAAGTCACCGACGACGTGTTCGCCTCACCCGCCTCGGTGGTCTTCGACCAGGCGGAGAACCGGCTGCACACCATCAAGGCCGTACTCGTCGCCACCCTGGAGGACTGAAGCCATGCGCATAGTCGTCGCGCTCGGCGGCAACGCCCTGCTCCACAGGGGTGAACGTCCCGACGCCGCCGTCCAGCAGGCCAACATCGACCGTGTCGCCACCGCACTGGCCGCCCTGGCCCATGAGCACGAGGTCGTCATCACCCACGGCAACGGCCCCCAGATCGGCCTGCTCGCCGTGGAGAGCGCGGCCGATCCCGCCCTCAGCGTCCCCTACCCGCTGTACCTGCTCGGTGCCCAGACCCAGGGCATGATCGGGTCGCTGCTGGCCTGCACCCTGCACGACGCCCTGCCGGGCCGCCGCATCGCCACCCTCGTCACCCACACCCTCGTCAGGGCCGACGATCCCGCGTTCGCCCGGCCCACCAAGTTCGTCGGCCAGGTCTACTCCCGCGAGGCCGCCCGCTCTCTCGCCCACAAACGCGGCTGGCACATCGCGCAGGACACCACCGGCTGGCGCCGAGTCGTCCCCGCACCGGTACCGGAACGCATCGTGGAGACCGACACCGTCCATGAGCTGCTGAACAGCGGCACGTTGGTGATCTGCGCGGGCGGCGGGGGCGTCCCCGTCACCACGGACAACGACACCAGCGCGCTGACGGGCATGGAGGCCGTCATCGACAAGGACCTCACGGCCGCCCTGCTGGCCGAAGACCTGAAGGCCGACTTCCTGCTCATCCTCACCGACGTCCCGTGCGTGTACGAGGACTACGGGACCGCCGCTCAGCGGCCCGTCCTCGACGCCACCCCCGCCGAGCTGCGCCGCAAAGGCTTCCCGGAGGGCTCCATGGGGCCGAAGGCCGAGGCTGCCGCCCGGTTCGTCGAACGGACCGGAGGGCTCGCCGCCATCGGCGCCCTGGACGCGGCGTACGAGATCGTGCACGGCCGGTCGGGCACGCTGATCCGCCCGGAACTCACGGGCGGCTGAAGGCCAGGAAGGGGGGAGCGACCGGGCCGTCCGGCGCCCCCGGCGACGAACAGGAACGACAAACACGCGAACCGCAGGACATGAGTGATCCGAGGCACGGAACTCTTCCGCCCCAGGGACCGGCTGGTCCGCACTCAGGGACCTACGGTCCCTCGTGCCCCAGGCGCGGGGGCCACGAGAGTGGGAGCACATTCCCGAAGGAGGCCCATTCATGTCCCGTACCGTCACCGTTGGTCTGGACGGCTCGAACGAAAGCCTCGCCGCGGCCGAATGGGCCGCGCGTGAGGCCGCGCTGTACGAGATTCCCCTCCGTGTCGTGCACGCGGGGGAGCAACAGCCCCACGAGTATGTGCCGTTCGCGGGCGAGCAGATTCCCCCGCCGGGAGCCGACCGGTCCGCCCGCCTGCTGGCCGAGGCGCAGGCCCGGCTGGCCCACCGCCACTCCGGTGTACGAGTGAGCGCCGAGCAGATCGCCGGCCGACCGGTGCCTGCGCTGATCGCCGCCGCGCGGGAGGCCGAAGTCCTGGTCCTCGGATCGCGGGGCCTCGGCAAGGTGACGGGAGCCCTGCTCGGCTCCGTGGCCCTGGCCGTGGTCGCCCGGGCCGAGCGGCCTGTCGTCCTGGTCCGCGCCGTGGAGGACACCGGGCAGGAGCACCGACCGGAGGGTTTCGAGGAGTCCGACGGCACCACCACCCCGTACCGCGATGTGGTGCTGGGATTGGACCTGCGCGCTCCTGACAGCCACGTCCTGGAATTCGCCTTCGACGCCGCGTCCAGGCGCGCCACCAGGCTGCGTGTGATCCACGGCTGGGGCGCCGAGACCTCCCCCTCCGCTCCTGCGGGTGACGCTGGCCTGGCCCAGGACGGGCAGACGCCGGACGGCGTGCTCCGCCCCTGGCAGGACAAGTTCCCGGGCGTCGAGGTGACGGAGGAAGCGGTGGTCGGAGACGCCGGTGCGCACCTGGTGGACGCCGCGCGTGATGCCTCGCTGATCGTCGTCGGGCGCCGCAACCGCGCTGGCTCGCTCGGCTCGCACATCGGCCCGGTGGCCCACACGGTCCTCCAGCACGCGGTCGCACCGGTCGCGGTGGTGCCGCACGACTGACGGCGCTCAGGCGAACGGGGGCGGGGCGTGGTCCGTGAGACGGAGTCCGGTGATCAGATCAGGGTGGATGCGGATGGCGTGATCCATCCGCTGCATCACCCAGGGGCGCAACAAGGCCCGGTAGCGGGCCAGTTCCCGCGGATCGGTGACCAGCCACGCATAGCCCGTGACGACCACACTCCACCCAGTGTGCGTGTCGGGGTCGATGTCGTCGGCCTCATAGGCGACGACGGCCCCCGCGCCTCCGGCCTGCCGGGTGTACCGGGTCAGCGCGGCGTCACCGTGGGTACGGATGACGATGTCGCCGTCGACCAGCATGTGGTTGACCGGGCGGACGGTCGGCAGCGCGTGCCGGGTGAAGACGACCCGCCCCAAGGACACACTGCCCAGCAGTCGCAGCGCTTCGGCCCTGTCCAGCTCGACACTCGTGTGCGCTCCTGAGGAGTCCGATGTGTCGTCGCCGGCCATGGCAGGTTTCCGTATCGTTGGGTCACTCACAGTTCACTGTCTCCCGGAGCCACGCGTGGGCCTGATCAGGCCATTCGAACCGCGCGGGAGTATGTCGCGCCAGGGCCGTTCGGCCTCGGCCGGAGACCGATGGTCCCCGACCCGGGGGCCGGTCGTCCCTCGAACCGGGTGGTCTACCGGCGGTGCATGGTCTCCAGTGCGGAGGCAAGCACGTGGGGGTCGTGGTGGCCTTTGTAGACCTCCGGCGGGTGCCTGCGCAGCTTCAGGAGCTGCGCCACCGCCGTGAAGGCCGTGCGCACGGAGTACTCGACGGTGAAGACGACATCGTCGGGCACCTCCGCGAACTGGCCGATGAAGGCGAGGTTCACCGATCCCTCGGGCACCACCCGTGGCCGGTCGTCGCGTCGGCGGGCCAGGAACTGGCTGGTGATGTACGGCATCACGCAGGGCACGACGATGGAGGTCTCCAGGATCCGGGCCTTGGTCCGCTCGTCGAACGGGAGGTGGTGCAGGACCTCTTCGAGGATCTCGCGGCCGGAGCACATCGTCATCGGCTTGGGCGTGTGGTTGCCGGCCCGGCCAGGGAACAGGCCGTAGCCCCACCAGACGGACACGTCCTCAGGCTGGTCGCGGTAGACGGGCTGCCGGTTGGCGACGATGGTGAGCAGCCAGTTGGATTCGGTGAAGGTCATCAGCCCGCCCTTGCCGGTCTCGCGACCACTGAACTCCTTGAGCGCCTCCAGGAAGGCGGGGTCCTTCGTGGTGACCGTGAACGACTCCCAGCGGGACTCCTTGACGTGCTTGTCGAAGACGCCGGGGTCGCCGAAGTCGTCACGTCCGCGGGCCAGTCGGTGCCACAGCAGCCAGGCGTCCGAGCGGTGGGGGGCCGGCGGAGGCGCGGAGGTGTGCGAGCCGAGGCTGGAGGCGTCCGTCATGGAACCGTTGGTGACGAGGACCAGGTCCTCGGGCGCGACGGTGACCTCCTCGTCGACGCCGCCCCGGTTCATGTAGATGATCTGGACCCTGCCGCGCCCGGCGCCCGGGGCGAACCCGAGGTCGGTGACGTGACAGGCGGTGTGGACCGTGACGCCGCGCTCGCGCAGCCAGGCTGTCAGGGGCCGGACGATGGAGTCGTACTGGTTGTAGCGGGTCCGGTGGATGCCTGACATGGAGGCGAACTCGGAGAACAGGTGGATGAAGCGCCTCAGATAGCGGCGGAACTCGATCGCGCTGTGCCAGGGCTGGAAAGCGAACGTGGTGCACCACATGAACCAGAAGTTGGTGGTGAAGAAGTGTTCGCCGAAGCAGTCGGTGATCCGTTTGCCGTCCAGATGGCCCTCGGGGGTGGCCAGACAGCGGACCAGTTCCAGCCGGTCGCGTTCGGAGAACCCCATCGAGGCGGTGTCGACGATCTTGCCGTCCCCGTCGACGAGACGCGCGATGTCGTCCCAGGCGAAGTCCTCGTGCCCGGCCAGGATCTCCTCGGTCACGGAGACGGCGGGGTCGTCGAGGGTGGGGATACCGGACAGCAGGTCGTACGTGCAGCGGAACTCGGCCTCGAACATCCGCCCGCCGCGCATGGTGTAGCCGGCGTCGGCCGTGCCGCCCGCGTCCAGGCTGCCGCCGAGGGTCCGCTGCTCCTCGAAGAGGTGGATGTCGCTTCCCTCGAAGCCGCCGTCGCGGATCAGGAACGTCGCCGCGGCCAGTGCCGCGATGCCGCTGCCCACCAGATATGCCTTCGCCATCACACAACTCCTTGCTCTCGCCTGTCGATCGGAACTGCGTATCCCACGGTTTCCTGTGGACCGGGGCCCTGTATGTGGGCCGTTGGTCACCTCGTAGGTCCGGACGGCCCTCGGATCGGGACTCGACGGTGGCCCGGTCGGTGGACAGCCATCGGCAGGGCGTGTTCTCACCGCGGACTTGTTGCGGGTCCCAAGGCCTTGTGGCAGAGGTGTCGAGTGGGAACCCTGGGCGCTGAGCCGTTGTCCGTGCCCCTCTGCCATCGAGGGGCACGGACCGCGCTGAAACACGGCGACGCTGTCGGGGAGTTCGGTGCCGCTCGGCTTCATCGGATCCGGCGGACGCCGGCCACGTGGGTGTGCGGACTACGGCTGATCCGCCCCCTGGGCGTCCGGACGGTGGCCCTGTTCACGGCGCTCACGGCCGTAGTAGGCGGTGCGCATGAGTTCCCGCATGTCGTCGAGCATGGGCATACGGGGGTTCGCGGGTGCGCACTGGTCCTCGTAGGCGTTCATGGCCTGCTGGGGCAGGGCGTCGAGGAAGGCGCGCTCGTCGACGCCGAGGGACCGGAAGGTCGGTTCGATGCCCACGGCGTCGCGCAGACGTTCCACCGCGGCGGCGAGCGACTCCACGCCCTCCTGCGGGGTCGCGGCGGGCAGGCCGAGGGTGCGGGCGATGTCCTGGAAGCGTTCCGGGGCACGGTAGTTCTCGTACTTGGGCCAGCCCGTGAGCTTTGTGGGGACGGTGCCGTTGTAGCGGATGACGTGCGGCAGCAGGACCGCGTTGGTGCGGCCGTGCGCGATGTGGAAGGTGGCACCGAGCGTGTGGGACATGGCGTGCACGATGCCGAGGAAGGCGTTGCCGAAGGCCATGCCCGCGATGGTGCCCGCGTTGTGCATCTTCTCCCGGGCCTCCGGGCTGTTCGCACGGTCGTTCACCGCCGCTTCGAGGTGGTCGAAGACCAGGCGGATCGCGTGCAGGGCGGGCCCGTCGGTGAAGTCGTTGGCGTAGACGGAGACGTACGCCTCTATGGCGTGGGTGAGGGCGTCGAAGCCGCTGTCGGCGGCCAGGGCCGGGGGCAGTTCGGTGGTGAGGAGCGGGTCGACGATGGCCACGCTGGGGGTGAGGGCGTAGTCCGCGAGCGGGTACTTCTTGCCGCTGGCGGGGTCGGAGATGACCGCGAAGGGTGTGACCTCGGCGCCGGTGCCGGAGGTGGTGGGGACGCACACCAGGCGGGCGAGCCTGCCGAGGACGGGGAAGCGGAAGGCGCGCTTGCGGATGTCGGAGAACTTGTGCCGCATGTCGGCGAAGTCGATGTCCTTGCCCTCGGCCTGCTGCTCGTACAGCAGCCACATCACCTTGGCCGCGTCCATGGGGGAGCCGCCGCCCAGCGCGATGATCGTGTCGGGGCGGAAATCGCCCATGAGGCGGGCGCCGCGCCGCACGGAGTCGATGCTCGGCTCAGGTTCGACGTTGTCGATGATCTGGAGGGTCACCGGTTCGTGACGGCGCTGGAGGACCCGGCTCACCCGGTCGACGAAGCCGAGGCGGGTCATGGTCGCGTCGGTGACGATCGTGACGCGGTGCACGTCCGGCATGGACGCCAGATAGCGGATGGCCTGCGGCTCGAAGTAGATCTTCGGCGGGACCTTGAACCACTGCAGGTTGTTGCGGCGCGAAGTGACCCGCTTGACGTTCAGCAACTGGGCGGCGGAGACGTTGTTGGACACCGAGGTACTGCCCCAGGAGCCGCAGCCCAGGGTGAGCGAGGGCAGCAGGTTGTTGTAGATGCCGCCGATCGCGCCCTGCGAGGACGGTGCGTTGACGATGATCCGTACGGTCTTCATGCGTCGCCCGTATGCCTCGGCGAGTTCCCGGTCCTCGGTGTGGATGACGGCGCTGTGCCCCTGCCCGTGGAAGGCGACCATGTCGGCGGCGAGGTCGAAGCCCTGGGCCGAAGACCCCGCGCGGAGCACGGTGAGCACCGGGCACAGCTTCTCGCGGGTCAGCGGCTCGTCCGGGCCCACCCGCTCGGCCTCGACCAGGATGAGCGAGGTGTCGGCGGGCACAGTGAAACCGGCCTGCTCGGCGATCCACGCCGAACTCTGCCCGACGGCCGCGGAGTTGACCTTTGGCTCGCAGCCGGCGCCCGCGGCCTTGCCGGTCGGGAAGAGGAACGTCTCCAGCTTCGCCTTCTCCTCGGCGGTGGCCAGATGGGCGTGCAGGGTGCGGAATTCGGCGAGGGCGGCGTCGTAGATCTCGTCGTCGAGGACGACGGCCTGTTCGGAGGCGCAGATCATGCCGTTGTCGAACGTCTTGGACAGCACCAGGTCGTTGACGGCCCGGCGCAGCTTGGCGCTCTTGTGCACGTAGGCGGGGACGTTGCCGGCGCCGACGCCGAGCGCGGGCTTGCCGGCCGAGTACGCGGCCTTGACCATGGCGTTGCCGCCGGTGGCGAGGATCAGTGAGACGCCGGGGTGGTGCATGAGCGTACGGGTCGCCTCGACGGACGGGGTCTCGATCCACTGCACACAGTGCTCCGGCGCACCCGCGGCGACGGCCGCGTTGCGCACGATGCGGGCAGCTTCCGCGCTGCACCGCTGGGCGGAGGGGTGGAAGGCGAACACGACCGGGTTGCGGGTCTTCAGTGCCATGAGCGCTTTGAAGATCGTGGTGGAGGTCGGGTTGGTGACCGGCGTGACCGCGCACACCACACCCACCGGCTCCGCGATCTCGACGATGTCCTCGATGTCGTCGCGGGCGATGACACCGACCGTCTTCATCGCGCCCATGCTGTGCGTGACGTGCTCGCACGCGAACATGTTCTTCGCGGCCTTGTCCTCGAAGACACCGCGCCCCGTCTCCTCCACCGCGAGCCGTGCCAGCGCGGTGTGCTGGTCCAGGGCGGCGACCGACGCCTTCTTGACGATGTGGTCGACCTGTTCCTGGGTCAGCGACTCGTAGTCGGCGAGCGACTTCAGGCCGGCCGTCACCAGCCGGTCCACCGCGACTGCGATGTCGGACGGCGCACCGGCGCCTGCCGCGGCCTCGGTTCCGACGTCGTGACGGGTCATGAGTGCGCCTCCGTTGTCGAGGGCCGCCGAGGCTGACCGGCGGCTTCTGGTGGGAGCGGCACCGCGGGGACCGCGGCCGCTCCTGTCCCCACTCTTGTCCGCGCGGCAGTCCGCCTCTTGTGCCGAAGGTCCCCCGTCGGGGCCTGACCGGCCCCGGTCCGGGCGGGCCGAGCGGTCCGCCCGGACCACTGGTTGTACGGCGGGCCGGTGCGCGTCACTGCCCGGTGATCCCCCGGGAGGGGCCCTTCTCGGCCGGGCGGTCGTCAAGGCGGAAGGTCAGGTTGCTGAACACCCCGACGACTCCGTCCACCTGCCAGGTCGACCGGACGGCGTGAGCGATGTCGGTACGGTGTTCCAGGCGCCCTTCGAGTGTCACCAGACCGTCGTGGACCGAGACGACGACGGCGTCGGGCGGCAGGCCGGGAGCGGCGACCAGGATCTCGTCGGTCACCTCCCGGCGGATGTCCTCGTCCGTGCGCAGGAAGACCCGCAGCAGGTCCCGGCGAGTGGCGATACCGATGAGCCGGTCCTCCTCGTCCACCACGGGAAGCCGCTCGATTCCGTGACGCTCCATCACCCGCGCGGCGTCCGGCACGGGTTGCTCCGGATGCACCGTGATCGCGGGCGTGGACATCAGTTCGCCGGCGGTGGTGGCAGGCACCCCGGCAGCCGCTCGGTGCCCCGGACGCCGCAGGCGCGGCAGCCGGTACCTGCGGTCCCGGCGCCCACCGGCCCGGGCCGCCTGACCGCGCACCAGATCGGTCCCGGAGACCACCCCGACCACCTTGTCGTCGTGGTCGACGACCGGCACCCCGCTGATCCCATGGGCGTCCAGCAGCCGGACCACGTCCTTGAACGGAGTCTCCCGGTGCGCCTGGACGACCTCGTCGGTCATCACGTCGCCCACAGTGTGGATCTTCACGGTGTCTTCCTCCTTCACCGGCGAGAGAAGGGGCGGAGCCATTCCGGGGTGCCGCCGGGTGACGGGGCTTCGCCCGTACACGTCCGGCGCATCCGGGCTCGATTCCGCCCCGGCCTCTTCAGCCGTCCGTCGCTTCGTTCTGTGCTGGCCCGACGGGCGGCCCGCCCCGCCACGGCGGCGGTGTGGCCGACCTGCGGGCCGCGTCTGCGCGGTGCGCGACCTGGTAGGCCTGGCCGCGCAGCCGCTCGTGCAGCCGGTCTGCGAGCTCGTGCGCGCTCGCCTCCCGGGCGTGCACCACCACGAGGGTGCTCCCCACGGTGATCTCGGCCCCGGCGGACCACGGCTGCTCGGCGTGGTGCGCCGGGGCCCTGGTGATCCGCACCTCGCCGCTGACGGCCGGCAGGCCCGGCCGGCCCAGAGCCGCGTCGACCTTGGCTCGGACGTAGGCGAGGGCTTCCTCGTCCACGTCGCCCTCGGCCCGTACACGCACCGTGTCGGTGGTGACGTGGGTTCCGGTGTCCCTGGCAGTCAATGTGCTCAACTCCTTCTGAACAGCTGATCGTTGGGTGCGGCTCCAGACTGCTGTGTGCGCCCGCCCCGGCCCAGGGCCGGCCGGCCCCCGGAGCGGGGCCGGGTGGGCCGGCCTCACCGGCTGTCGCTCGTCCCCAACTCGGGGAGCGCGGCCCGTCCCGCTTCCAGACGGGCGACCGGGACGCGGAACGGCGAGCAGGAGACATAGTCCAGTCCGGCCGCGTGGAAGAAGTGGACGGAGTCCGGATCCCCGCCGTGTTCGCCGCAGACGCCGATCTTCAGGCCGGGGCGTGCGGCGCGGCCCTCGGCGACGGCGATCCCGACGAGGCGGCCGACGCCCGCGCGGTCGATCGTCTCGAAGGGGGAGGTGGCGAAGATGCCCTTGTCGAGGTAGGCGGAGAAGAACGCGGCCTCGACGTCGTCGCGGGAGAAGCCCCAGGTGGTCTGGGTGAGGTCGTTGGTGCCGAAGGAGAAGAACTCCGCCTCCTCGGCGATCCGGCCGGCGGTGAGGGCGGCCCGGGGCAGCTCGATCATGGTGCCGACCGGGCAGCGCACGGGGACGCCGGTCTCCTCGCTCACCTCGGCCAGGACCCGTTCTACTTCCGCGCGTTCGATGCGCAGTTCCTCGACGGCGCCGACCAGCGGCACCATGATCTCGGCCTGGGGGTGGCCGCCGGCCCGGGTGCGTTCGACGACCGCTTCGGCGATGGCCCGTACCTGCATGGCCACCAGGCCGGGGATCACGAGGCCGAGGCGTACGCCGCGCAGGCCGAGCATCGGGTTCTCCTCGTGCATACGGCTGACGGCTGCGAGGAGTTCGGTGTCGTGCGGGTCGGGCGCGGCACCCCGGGCCCCGGCGGTGGCGACGCGGACCGCGAGGTCGGTGCGGTCGGGCAGGAACTCGTGCAGGGGTGGGTCGATGAGCCGGATGGTGACGGGCAGGCCGTCCATCGCCTCCAGGATCCCGGTGAAGTCCTGGCGCTGGAGCGGGAGCAGGGCATCCAGCGCACGCTCCCGGGCGGCGTCCGTGTCGGCCAGGATCATCTCCTCGACCAGCTTGCGGCGCTCGCCGAGGAACATGTGCTCGGTCCGGCACAGGCCGATGCCCTGCGCGCCGAACCGCCGGGCCCGCGCGGCGTCCTCGGGAGTGTCCGCGTTGGCGCGCACATCCAACCGCCGTACACCGTCGGCCTGTTGGAGAGCGCGGGCCACCACGTCGACCACGCGGGCGGAGTGCTCCCCGCGCCCGCCGGTCTCCAGGTGGCGGATGACCGCGGAGTCGACCAGCGGTGCCGCACCGGCGTACACGGCACCGGCGGAGCCGTCCACCGAGATGACCGTGCCCTCCTCGACGACGGTGCCGTCGCGGGTGGTGAAGCGGCGGGTGTCGGTGTCGACGGTGAGTTCCTCGACGCCGCAGACGCAGACCTTGCCCATGCCGCGGGCGACGACGGCCGCGTGGCTGGTCTTGCCGCCGCGGCTGGTCAGCACGGCCTGGGCGGCGACCATGCCGGGCAGATCGTCGGGGGTGGTCTCCTGGCGGACCAGGACCACCTTCTCGCCGGACGCGGCACGCCGTACGGCCTCGGCGGAGTCGAAGACGGCCGCGCCGACCGCGGCACCGGGCGAGGCCGGCAGGCCATGGGCGAGCGCGTCGCCGGTCGCGGAGGCGTCGAAGCGGGGGAACATCAGCCGGGCCAGCTGCTCCCCGCTCACCCGCGCCAGGGCCTCGTCCGGGGTGAGGATCCCTTCGTCGGTCAGCTCGGCGGCGATGGCGAACGCGGCCTCGGCGGTGCGCTTGCCGACCCGGGTCTGGAGCATCCACAGGGTGCCGCGCTCGATGGTGAACTCGATGTCGCACAGGTCCCGGTAGTGCCGTTCCAGGGTCTCCATGTGCTCGCGCAGCCGCCCGTACGACGTCGGGTCCAGCCGCTCCAGTTCGGCCAGGGGCACGGTGTTGCGGATGCCGGCGACGACGTCCTCACCCTGCGCGTCGGCCAGGTAGTCGCCGTACAGGCCGGGCCGTCCGGTGGCCGGGTCCCGGGTGAAGGCGACGCCGCTGCCGGATTCGTGGCCGAGGTTGCCGAAGACCATGCGCTGCACGGTGACCGCGGTGCCCAGATCGTCGGGGATGTGCTCGCGGCGGCGGTAGAGGCGGGCCCGTTCGCCGTTCCAGGAGTCGAAGACGGCGAGGACGGCGCGGCGCAGCTGTTCGGCGGGGGACTGCGGGAAGGTCTCGCCCGTCTCGTCGAGGATGAGGTTCTTGTAGACCTCGACGAGTTCGGCGAGGTCGCCCGCGTCCAGGCGCAGGTCGTCCGTGACGCCACGGATCTCCTTCAGCAGGCCCATGGCCCGCTCGAACAGAGCGGAGTCGACGCCCATTACCGTGCTGCCGAACATTTGCACGAGGCGACGGTAGGAGTCCCAGGCGAAGCGTTCGTTCCCGGAGACCTTGGCCAGGCCCAGGACGGATTCGTCGTTCAGTCCTATGTCGAGGATCGTCTCCATCATCCCGGGCATGGAGAACCGGGCGCCGGAGCGGACGGAGAGCAGCAGCGGGTTGTCGGGCTGCCCCAGCAGCCGCCCGGCGGCGGTCTCCAGGCCGGTGAGATGCCGGGAGACCTCCTGGGCCAGGCCGTCCGGCTCCGTACCGGTGGTCAGGAAGGTACGGCAGGCCTCGGTGGAGATGACGAAACCCGGCGGAACGGGCAGGCCCATCCGGGTCATCTCGGCCAGGTTCGCGCCCTTGCCGCCGAGCAGGCCGGCCAGGTCACGGCCGCCCTCGTGGAAGTCGTACACGTATCGGACCATGACGCCGTGCTCCTCAGCTTCGTACGATGGCTGCGTGGGCTTCCCGCCCGTTCCAGCGTCGGCCGGGCGCCGACCGGACGACAGGTGCCGGCAGTCCCGACCCGGGCGGGAATCAGGGCCGACCGGCCCTGGTCTTTCGGCCCCGGGGCGAGAAGGATCTCGGTGTGGAGGCCGATTTCGCGCACGGGCGGACATCGGTACGGACGCGCGACGAGGAGCGACTGATGGCGGACAGCGAGCAGCCCGGTACTGACGGCGAGATCCGGGTCTTCCTGCTGGACGACCACGAGGTGGTACGTCGCGGAGTGCGTGACCTGCTGAACGACGAGCCGGACATCACCGTGGTCGGCGAGGCGGGAAATGTCGAGCAGGCCCTGGTGCGGGTCCCCGCGCTGCGCCCGCAGGTGGCCGTCCTGGACGTCCGACTGCCCGACGGCGACGGGGTGACCGTCTGCCGGGAGCTGCGCTCGCGCATGCCGGACCTGGCCTGCCTGATGCTGACCTCGTTCGACGACGAGGAGGCCCTGCTCGACTCGATCATGGCGGGGGCGTCCGGGTACGTACTGAAGCAGATCCAGGGCTCCGACCTGGTGTCGGCCGTGCGCACGGTGGCCCGGGGCCAGTCCCTGCTCGACGCGAGCGCCACCACCAAGCTGATGGCCCGTCTCCGCGCGGGTCAGCAGCCGGCGGAGGAGTCGGAGGCGCTGCCGGGTCTGACCGACCGGGAGCGGGAGATCCTGGCCCTGATCGGCGAGGGGCTGACCAACCGTCAGATCGGCCAGCGGCTGTTCCTCGCCGAGAAGACGGTGAAGAACCACATCTCCCGCCTGCTGGCGAAGCTCGGAGTGGAGCGGCGCATCCAGGCCGCCGTCATCGCCACCCAGGCCCAGGACCGGCTCAGGCACGAAGGCCACTGAGGCCGCCGGGACCGGCGTACGAGCTGTGGGGCCGAACGTCCCTCGGCTCGCCCCCGTAGGGCCCAAGCCCGATCGCGTCCCCGGCCGACAGGCTGGCAGCGCACCCCGGACTTCACCGGGCACCGATCGGGAGGACGACGGACATGGCTGACACGACCGTGCGCGTGGGAATCAACGGCTTCGGGCGCATCGGGCGCAACTACCTGCGCTGTGTGCTGGAGCGCGCGGAGACAGCGGCTGGCACCCCGGTCGAGGTGGTGGCGGTCAACGACCTCACCTCCCCGGCCGCACTCGCCCATCTGCTGGAGTACGACTCGACGTACGGCAGGCTGCACCGCACGGTCGGCCACGACGACACCTCGATCACGGTCGACGGCCACCGCATCGCCGTGACCGCCGAACGTGACCCCGCCGCCCTGGACTGGGCCGGCCTCGGCGTGGACGTCGTCATCGAGTCCACCGGGCGCTTCCGCGGCCGCGAGGACGCCGGGCTGCACCTGAAGGGCGGGGCCCGAAAGGTGCTGCTGTCCGTACCGGGCAAGGGAGTTGACGCCACGATCGTGATGGGCGTCAACGAGGGCACGTACAACCCGGAGACAGACCACGTCGTCTCGAACGCCTCGTGCACCACCAACTGCGTGGCGCCGATGGTGAAGGTCCTCGACGACGCCTTCGGCATCGATAAGGGCCTGATGACCACCATCCACGGCTACACCAACGACCAGGTCGTCCTGGACGGCCCGCACAAGGACCTCCGGCGAGGCCGCACCGCCGCCGTGAACATCATCCCGACCAGCACCGGAGCGGCCCGCGCCGTGGGCCTGGTCCTGCCGGAGCTGGCCGGCACCCTCGACGGCCTCGCGGTCCGTGTCCCTGTCGAGGACGGCTCGCTGACCGACCTGACCCTCGTACTGGGCCGGGAGGTGACCGCCGACGAGATCAACGACGCCTTCCGGACGGCCGCCGACGGGCCGCTCAAGGGCATCCTGCGGGTGTCCGACGCCCCGATCGTCTCCCGCGACGTCGTCGGCGACCCCGCCTCCTGTGTCTTCGACGCCCCGCTCACCCAGGCGCACGGGAACCTCGTGAAGGTGTTCGGCTGGTACGACAACGAGTGGGGCTACACCAACCGGCTCCTCGACCTCACCGAGTACGTGGTGGCCCGGCTTCCCCAGCGGTGACGCCGACGGCAGCCTTGGCCCTAACTGCCGTGCGTGATCCAGTACCGCCCCCTCCGACGGACCGATAGCGTGGCACCCAGAGCGCTACGGCTGCTTGCCGGTGCGTCGTAGGGGACCTGGAGGAACGTCGGTGGCAAGCCCCAAGCACCCCAGGGAAGCCCGCGTCAAGCTCCCCCAGTTGAGGCTGGACGAACTGCTGGAGGAACTCCAGGCCCGGCTGGACGCGGCCCGTGGTACCCGCGACCGGGTGCACAGCCTGCTGGAGGCGGTGCTCTCGGTCGGCCGCGAACTGGACCTCGAACAGGCGCTGCGCTCCATCGCGGAGGCCGCGGCGGTGCTGGTCGAGGCCCAGTACGCGGCCCTGGGCGTGATCGGACCGGACGGCAGACGGCTGTCGGAGTTCCTGACCGTCGGCTTCACCGAGCAGCAGATCGCGGAGATCGGTCCCTACCCGGAGGGCCACGGCATCCTGGGCGAGGTGATCCGCCATCCCGAGCCCCTGCGCCTGACGAAGATCTCCGAACACGCCAACTCCTACGGCTTCCCGCCCCACCATCCGCCGATGAACTCCTTCGTGGGCGTGCCGATCCGGGTGCGGGACCAGGTCTTCGGCAACCTCTACCTGACCGAGAAACGCGACGGCGCACAGTTCGACGAGGAGGACGAGTCGGTCCTGTCGACGCTGGCCGTCGCGGCCGGCGTGGCTATCGACAACGCTCGCCTGTACGAGGAGTCGAGGCTGCGTGAGCGCTGGCTGCGGGCGAACGCCGAGATCACCCACACCCTGATGTCGGGCAGTGACCGCGGCGAGGTCCTCGCCCTCATCGCCGAACGGGCCAGGGAGATCACCGGCGCCGCCCTCGCGGTGGTCGCGGTACCGATGGAGGGCACCGACTCCCTCACCGTGGAACTGGCCATCGGCGAGGAGGCGGAGGCGCACCGCGGGCTGGTCCTGCCTGTGGACGACAGCCTGATCGGCCAGGCCTTCTCCGGCGCAGCCCCCGTCACCAGCCCGGACGTTTCCCGTGACGAGCGCGGCGAGCAGGGCGCCCCACCGAGCGAAGACGCCGAGAGCGCGGCGGGCACCGAGGGCCCGGGGGGTGTCCCGGCCGGTGGTCCCGCGCGTTTCACCGGGCTCGGCCCGGCCGTCGCCGTGCCCATCGGCACCACCGGCGGGGTACGAGGCATCGTCCTGCTGGTCCGCGAGGCGGGCCGCACCATCTTCACCGAGAAGGAGACCGAACCGCTCCAGGGCTTCGCCGCACAGGCCGCGATCGCGATGGAACTGGCGGAACACCGCGCCGACGCGGCGCAGATCGCCGTGCTCCAGGACCGCGACCGGATCGCCCGCGACCTCCACGACCTCGCGATCCAGCGGCTGTTCGCCACCGGCATGACGCTGCAGAGCGCGGGCCGCTTCATCGACCACGCGGAGGCCTCCGAGCGGGTGCTGCGGGCGGTGGACGACCTGGACGAGACCATCAAGATCATCAGGTCGACGATCTTCGGACTTCAGGCCCGCGACGGAGCTCCCGGACCGGGCCTGCGCGCCCGGGTGGTGCGCGCGGTCGGCGAGGCCGCACCCGTCCTGGGCTTCGCACCCGGCCTGCGCATGGACGGCCTGCTCGACACCCACGTGCCCAAGGAGACCGCCGAGCACGTGGTGGCGGTCCTCTCCGAGGCGCTGACCAACGTCGCCCGTCACGCCCGTGCCGAACGGGTCGGGGTCGCTCTGGAGACCGACGGCCGCGAGGTACGGCTGACGGTGACCGACAACGGCGTGGGCATCCCGCCCGACGGTCGCCGCAGCGGGCTTCGCAACATGGCAGAGCGGGCACAACAGCTGGGCGGCGAGATGGAGTTGAGCATTCCGGCGAGCGGAGGCACTGCCTTGGTGTGGCGAGTACCGGTAGCGGAGGGTGAGGGGTAGGGGCGCGTCGCTGCCGGATCAGCGCGACGCCCTCGCGGCCGCAGTGCGGTGGGCGATGGCGCCGCGGATGCCGGAGCCCGTGATGACGGGGGCGCCGTCCCACAGGCGGCCCGAGTCGACCGCCGACGCCCGACTGGTGTTCCGCCTGCACGCGCGAAGCGACTGACTGCTGTTCGCAGCCTGGCCCGGACGGCGCGGATCAGGGTCGCGCCGGGCGGGACGACCTCGCAGGACTGCTCGTAGAGGATGCCGAGATGCGGACCGGTGCGTTGCCGGGCGTGGGCAGGCCGTGGACGCCGTTGCCGGGGCCGACGACGAGAACCGGCAGATGGCCGGCGGAGCAGACCGTCACGGACCCGGCGTCCGGCGCGATGACCAGGTGGCGGCAGGTGACGAGTTGGTCGGGTACGTCGAGGTCGGCGACGACCGCGTCGAGGGCCTGCATGAGCTGGCGCGGCTGCATGTCGGTTTTGGCGAGGGCGTGTGCGGCGGAGCGCAATTGGCCCATCCACACGCTGAACTTGTCCGGTCTCAGCCGCAGTCGCGGTCCGTCCAGACCGTCAGATCGGGCCACAAGCTCGTACCCATTGCCGCTTCGAGGCGGGCAAGGGTTCCCATGTCGGGCAGGACCATCCCCCGCAGCAGTCGGCTGATCGTGGCGTGCGAGACCCCCGCTCTGTCGCCCAGGGCCCTCAGTCCGATCTCGGCGGTCGCCATCGCCTGGGCCAGGTTCCTCGCGAACGCCTGGCCGTAGTAGGCGCTGACAGGGGCATCCTCGACGAGCCGGGCGTACGGCCAACTGCCGGACGCGACATAGGTCGCAGGCAGTTGATCGTTGTTGCTCCGGGGCATGCCGAGATGATCCCACGTCCCCATGGGGCCCGTCCCTCCGCGCCGCGCGAGTCGCCGCACACGGCCATGCTGGTGCAAGTACACACCACCTTAGGGTGTGGGGACACGCTGTGTCGCGCAATTCAACTCTCGGGCGCGTCGAATCCGTCGCACGGAACCTCTGGTGCGCGGACGCTTCAACGTACGGTCGGACCGGGCGTACCGGGGTGGGGTTGTGAGGGCTTGGTCGGAGTCATGGCGACAGGCCAGGGACTCTCGGACCCTCCGGGTTGTCGTGGAGGTCGGCAAGGATCCGCTTGATGTCCGCCGTCAACGTTGTGGGCGTGGAAATCCGTCCGGCTCGGACGGTCAGAGCGCCCAGAGCGTCGGCCGGACCGGCCTCCACCAGGTATCCGACTTCCGACAGGATGCCGAACAAGGCCGCGTGCACGTGACGTCGCGCGGCCTCGTGCGCACGGTCCGCAGTGGCCATGGGCAAGCCTCGCAGCTGCTCGTCAGCGGCAACGCGACGCAGACTTCGCGAGACGAACCATTCCACGCCAACCCATTCACCGTGATCAGTCACGACGACACCGTGTGCGCGGTAGCGGTCGTCGGTGTCCGCTTCCGGCAGCCCTGCTGCTGACAGAAGGGTCCGAATTTCCAACCCCAATGGACCGGGGTGGGGAGGGCGGCGGCGGTGCTGAGTACCTGTCGCTGAGCACGCTCCTTCATGATGATGGAAAGCTGGCGCCGAGGGGGTCGGCGGGCCCAGTACTCCAGTCGCACTTCGTGATCTGACGGAGCGGCAGGTGCCGTGGGGGGCGCCGGGGCAGGGGTGAGGCCACCTGTTGATCATGGTGTTGTGACGCATCATGAAGATCAGGTGGCCTCGACCGTCGGCATAGATCCCTTGCTGTTCCAGGAGAAGTTCGACGAGCTCGCGGCCGGTCTCGCCCCACTCTTCGTTCGCCGTGAGCCCCGGGCGCATGCCCTGGACTACCTGCGCGGCCTGCTCGCCGACCTGCCGCGGAAGAACTGCTGGACGATGGCCGAGCACGCTGGGAAGACGCGGGCCTTCGGGCTGCAGCGCCTGCTCTGCCAGGCGGTCTGGAACCAGGACGCCGCGCTGGATGCGGTGTGCGGCTTCGCCGTACGCCACCTGGCCGCGCCCGGTGCGGTGCTGGTCTTCGACGAGACCGGCCAGGAGAAGAAGGGCGAGGCCACCGCCGGTGTCGGACGGCAGTACACCGGCACCACCGGGCAGGTCAGCAACGCCGTCGTCGCGGTGTACTGCACCTACGCCAGCCCGCTCGGACACTGCCTGATCGACGGCGACCTCTACGTCCAGGAACACTGGACCAAGGACCCCGAGCGGTGCGAGCGGGCCGGACTGGGCCGGGACTTCACTTTCCGCACCAAGACCGCCATTGCCCTGGACCAGGCCCGACGGGCCGTCGCGGCCGGCGTCGCGGTGGACTGGGCGGCGGGCGATGAGGTCTACGGCCGCAGCGCGAAGCTGCGCAGCTTCTTCGAGGAGCACGGCATCGGCTACGTCTTCGCCGTCGGCGTCAACTTCGCCGTGCCCTCCGGCGTCGGACCGATCCGCGCCGATGTCCTGGCGGCGAAGAAGGTCCCCAAGCGGGCCTGGAACCGGCTCTCGTGCGGACAAGGCGCCAAGGGGCCGCGTGTCTACGACTGGGCCCTGGTCGCCACCGCCAACCCTCGCCACCACCTGCTGGTCCGCCGCAGCATTGCCGACCCCACCGATCGGTCCTACTTCTACGCCTACGCACCCCCAGGCCGTTCGATGGCGCTGGCCGACCTCGTGGCGATCGCCGGGATCAGATGGACAGTTGAGGAGGACTTCGCCAACGGCAAGGACGCCGTCGGACTGGATCACACCCAGGCCCGCCGCTACCGCTCCTGGCGACGCCATATCGTTCTCGCGATGGCCGCCCTCGCCCTGCTCTCCGTGATCGCCAGCCTGGACCGGCGAGATCATCCCGCCCCCATCCTGCCGACCAGCCCCACCGCCGAACCACCCGCGGACTTCGGGCAGATCGCCCTGACTGTCACCGAGGCCCGCCGTCTGTTCCAGCTGTTCGCCAACCTCCTGCGGGACCTACCCACCGGCCTCGCCACCAGCCGCATGACCTTCCACCTGCAGTGGTCCACCTGGCGACGACGCCACCGAGCACGCGCCCGCTGGCATCACTACAAGCGACGCCTCACCGACCTCGACTGAACCTCGCAACCCGACAGCACGGGCTCAGGAGTTGGACCATGCGCGCGTGCAGAGCACGAGCCGGTAGCCGTCCGGGTCCTCGACGGTGATGCCCCACTTGTCCCAGTACGGGTTATGTGACGGCACGCGCTTGCCACCGTGTGCCTCGAGGCGCGTCACCAGCTCCCCGGGTACCTGCTCGTCGAGGTAGATCACGAGCAGGTCCTCAGTGGTGGGTCGCGGCTCGACGGGCCCAACCGCCTCGTGGACGAGTTCGAGGTGCCAGGAGGCGTCGGGCCAGCCGACCATCAGCAGGTCGTGCTCTCCGGGCGCATCGCCGCCCTCGGTTCGGTACAGCACGCTCAGCCCGAGGCCCCCGATCCAGAAGTCCTCCGCCGCCACGAGGTCGCGCGACGGGCGGGCGACGCGGATGTGGCTCTGACCGTTGGCGGGCATGGGCTTCCCCTTCGTAGTGGCGCGCTCGGCGGCGAATGGTCACGACACCTTCAGCGGTGGACCGTTTCGGTCAGCGTAGGCACGAGGCGTTCTTGCAGCATCGGTCGCGGGGCCCGTGTCCTTCGGCCGGAGTCCTACGACCGTGGACCTAGTAAGGGCGCATCCCGAGGCTGACAATCCCGACAGTCCGTCAGATCACGAAGTGCGACTGGAGTACTGGGCCCGCAAGTCTCCAAAGATCGGCGAGGTGCTGCCACTGCTCTACCTCCACGGCCTGTCGTCGGGGGACTTCGTGCCCGCGCTGGAGCAGTTCCTCGGTTCCTCGGCCGGCCTGTCTGCGGCCACGGTGACCCGGCTCACGCAGCAGTGGCAGGGCGACCACAAGGCGTTCGGCGAGCGTAATCTGTCCGCCACGGACTACGTCTATGTCTGGGCCGACGGCATTCACCTGCGGATACGTCTGGAGGAGGCGAAAGCCGCGGTCCTGGTCGTCATGGGCGTTCGGGCGGATGGCACCAAGGAGCTGATCGCGATGGCGGACGGCTACCGCGAGTCGTCGGAGTCCTGGGCGAGTCTGCTGCGGGACTGCCAGCGCCGCGGCATGCGCGCTCCCGTCCTCGCCGTCGGCGACGGCGCCCTCGGCTTCTGGAACGCGGTCAACGAGGTCTTCCCCGAAACCCGCCACCAAAGGTGCTGGGTTCACAAAACGGCCAACTGCCTCGACAGTCTCCCGAAGTCGGCCCAGCCCGCGGCGAAGAAGGCCATCCAGGACATCTACAACGCCGAAGACAAGGAGCATGCGGCCAAGGCTGTCGCCGCGTTCGCCAAACAGTACAGCGCGAAGTTCCCCAAGGCCGTCAAGAAGATCGTCGATGACGAGGACGAGCTGCTGGCGTTCTACGACTTCCCCGCCGAGCACTGGATCCACTTGCGCACCACGAACCCGATCGAGTCGACCTTCGCGACCGTCCGCCTGCGAACCAAGGTCACCAAGGGCGCCGGCTCCCGAGCCGCCGCCCTGGCGATGGTCTTCAAGCTCGTCGAGTCCGCCCAGGCCCGCTGGCGAGCCGTGAACGCGCCCCACCTCGTCGCCCTCGTTCGAGCAGGCGCCCGCTTCGAACGCGGCCACCTCGTCGAACGTCCCGAAGTCCACGCAGCCTGAATCAATCAACTGATCCACAGGTCTTGACGATTACTCCTCGGCCCCCTGGCCACCAGGGGGCACCGGACTGGGTTGACCTCACCAAGGCTGCCTCAATCTCGTGGTCTGAACGGCACTGAGGCTCCAGCTACCGGTGTGGTGGTTCCGAGGTAGGGGCATGGCCTCCCATGCCTGCTCCAGGATTGGGTTGTGCTCCAGGCACTTATGCCCGGTGAGTAGTTGTTGAAGGGACAATGTCTTCTGCTGTTGGGAGTCGCTGAGGAGCAGGTCGGCCAAGGTAACGTCGGTGATGGTGACAGCTTGCTCCAGCTCGTGGATCGAGGCCACCGTGACGGGGATTCCGACCCTCGGGAAACTTGGCCCGGAGTTCCACAGTGTTGATCAGGTGGAACGGCTCTGGTGATGACCATGCCGCGCTGGGGCAGGTCGTGCGGGATGTCCGCAGAGTCGGGGTGCTTTTCGGCGATAAGTTTGTCGGTCGTCTTGATCTGTTCGCATGCACCGCCGGGCCGTTCGGCCAAGATGTCGGCAAAGTTCTCCGGCCCCAGGCGCAGGGCGGCGGTGGGGCGGGCGGACTTGACCACGCCCACTCGTCCAGGTGAACCTGGCTGCAGAGCCCGAGTTCGGTGTCGTGCTCGTGCAGCCAGGAGAGAAGCTGGACGGCGGATCGGACGCTGCTGCCTGCGTGACAAGCGGGACACGAGACCGTGCGAGGACGTAATCGCCGTTCGCCCCGGGGCGCCGGCGGCGTACGTGCCCCGCCCCTAAGGGGACTTGACCTCGCGCAGGTGTGCAGCGGTTACCTTGATTTCGAGGCTGGCAGTCTGTAACCAGGCAACGGCCCGGTCGCAGGCAGTGGCGAGGAGGTCGGAGTAGGTTTCGAGACGGCGCAGGAGCTCGCGTTTGCTGCCCTTGCGGTTGGCTGGGGTGCGGAGTTGGCTGATCGACGCGACCAGGCGCTGGGTGCTGCAGCCCGACTCCCTCAGGGCGCCGAGCACGGGGCTGTGAAGGTGATCGCCTTGGGTGACATGAGTCCAGATCAGCACGGTCGCGGTGTCACGGGTGGGGGAGGTGGCCCCTTGGCCGAACTGCTCGAGATCGCGGCACAGTCCGGCCCAGTCGCCAACTGGAACCTGCCAGGACGAAAGAAGCTCCCGGCGTCGCCCGTAGTGAACACGATCCGTGTCCCAGTCCAATTGGCTGGCCACACTTTCGACGGACCTCTCAAAGTCCGACCACAGTTCCCGTGAATTCAACTCCTGCCGGATGACTTTGAGGGACTGCTGCGCGGTGTTCCACGGGATGCGGAGAGTCTTCGCGCAATCGGGCCAGGTGCCACCGCCACTCATCTCCGCGAGCTTGAGCGCTGAAACGCGCCGCAGGTGCCGCACCTTCCAGTCGGTGTGGTGCGCCCAGTGGGACAACAGGTCGTCGAAGTGGGCGGAGAGCCACTCTAGCGGCAGGAGAGCAGGCACATGCTCGATTCGGAAGCGGCTCTGGCGTGAGGGAAGGCGCTGCCGCGCGTGCCGGTGGCCACCGGCACGGTAGAACCCCTGGGTATGGCATAGCAGGGCACGTGCCATCGCAGGGGAGACGTCCATGCGTCGCAAAGAGGCGCCGACGTTGGGCGGATTACGGCTGAACGCCGACGCAGCGAGCGGCCGGACGCGATCGGTCATCCCGGCGTCATCGCGTTCCACGTGACCGAGGAGGCTGTCGGCGGCAACGAGCACCGCCGCGCACTCGGCTGGGTCCTCGGGGGCATCCCAGGCGATGGGCATGCGTCCGTCGGGTTTAGGGGTGTGGCGGCGAGCGGCAGCGGAGGAAACGTGGCGGTCGATCAGGTCAGCGAGCGACGTCGAGGAAGCGTATCGCGCACCGTCTGGCCAGCTGAGCCGGATCAGATGTGCAGCGACGATGAGATCGGCAAAGAAATAGCGATCCGAGGCCGACTGGCTTTCATCGGCGGTGGATTGACCACACATCAGACGCTGATCAATGCGGTGCTGCAGAGCAAGCAGAATGGACAGATCGGCATCGGGCACGCGCGCGGCCTGGTGGTCGTGGTCCAGGCGGGCAGCGCAGGGAGCGGCCGGAGTGCCGTGCACATCAGGCACAAGGCGCCGACAATGGGCCGGGTGCAGCCCGCTCGTGGTGCGGTGCGTGATCAGCCCTTGGCGCTCTGTATTCGTCGGCCGATTCGGCGTACCCCCACAGCGCGGGCACGTATGGGAGAGCAAGGTGCGGTGCATGACGCAGGCGTACGAGACGGGAAGATGCCAGCGCAGTTTCCAGGGACCGCCATAAAGCGACTGGACGGGACTTCCGTTCCCTGAGAGACAGGTGGCGCAGTATCGACTGGAAATGCTGGCAGCCCACGACTTCCGCGCGGCCGTGGTGTTGCGGCTGCCGTCGATCCGAACGGATGCCAGGGGCGGGTAGACGGCAGCAAAGGACGACAGCGTCAGTGCGTTGGCCTCCTCCACGTTCAAGCGGGCGGCCGCGGCGAAGGGCCCGATCCGCTCGGCGGGCAGGGAGATCAGGTACTCGCCTGGGAGCCGATTTTGACGATGGATCAGTCCGCACAGGCGTGCAGCCCTGGCGGGCGAGCGCTCCATGCGGTAGGCCAGCCGCAGGAGCAGGCCCGGCAGTGATTCCTCGGGGAGCGGACTGAGGGCGCGGGCCAGCGGGCGGACGGTCATCGAGCCGCGGTCAACTGGTGCCTGTCGCATGGCCCGACATGAGTTTCACACGGGACGGGGATATCAGCATCACGGCCCTCATCACAGGCCCGTGCCATCAAGTCCGCATAGCGCTCCAGTCGTTGGGACAGTACCGAATATGAGGTTCTCCGGCGGCGGGTGATTGGTCCAGCGGTGCAGGTGATCCGGGCAGGCGCCGTGCTGGCGGAGCGGTGCACGGTGGCGGCCGGGATGCGCTGCTGTCCACCGCCGTTGATCCCGCACGGTTCCGCGATCCTGCCCGGTGAGCGGTTCAGGCGGTAGGCGAGGTGGAGGAGGTAGCCGGGGAATGGCTCTTTTGGTAGGGGCGCGAGGCTGCGGGTCAGCGGCCGGGGTGTCATCTCGGTCAGCCCGTCTCGCCGGCCGCGGCGGGGCCGTCATCGTCGAAGACGGTGTTGCGGCCCTTCGGCTTCTTCTTCCCTGGGGTGGGCTTGTGCGGCGGGATCTTGGGCTGCTCGCCGGACTCCGCGTCCAAGTCGGGCATGTCGCCGGGGGTGACGGTGAACTGGTTGAACAGCTCCTTCGTCAGCCGCTCGCTCTTGTCCTCGATGGCCCGTCGGCAGCCGTGCTGGATGAGCTTCTCCAGTACGCCGACCACGCCGCCGGTGCGGTCGAACAAGTACTCGGGCATGTCATCTCCGGTCAGCATTCCCTTGGTGTCGTTCAGAAGCCGCAAGTGCCCTTCCAAGCGGGCCAGATGATCCATCCAGGCGGCCATCTCCGGTCCGGCGGTGTAGCGGAACGGGTCGAGGTCGACGATCTGGAAGCGCCGCTCGTGTTGGCTGGCGGCGTGATCATTCGGGCTGCGGCCGCGGTCCTTGATCGGCTGGTAGATCCATTCCAGGGTCTTGGGGTCGCGACGGCCTTCCCGCAGCAGGCCGGAGGTGGGGATGCCGACGCCGACGAGAATGAGCGTGACGGGCATGCTCATCATTTCGCGGATCAGGTCGAGGACGTCCTGGTCGGCTTCCCGGTGGAGTTTGAGGCGAGTGATGTCGTCGATGACGAGTGCCCTGGTGGCGTGCTCGACGATGGCGGTCTTGACGGTACGGACCAGGTCCTCCAGGCGCATGCCCTTGTAGTCCTCGCCGTAGAAGTCGAGGATGCGCTGGCAGGTGGAGATGGGTGTGGCCTTGACCGGGCAGCGTACGTAGGCGACGGGGGCGACCAGGTCGCGGGTGCCGGGCATGGCATCCGGGTTCATGTAGTTGTTCAGGGCCATCCACGTCTCTTCGAAGATGGCCAAGGCCTCGCACACGGTCTCGGTCTTGCCCTGGGCGCCGTCGCCGTTGACCATGATGCCGCCGCGTGTGCAAGCCTTGTGGCTGAACGCGCCGTCCTCGACGCGGGCCAGAACAGCATGGGCGACGCGCTCGCTCATCGGAGTCACGTCGATGGGCAGACTGCTGTGTGTGGCGAGTCGGTGCAGGTTATAAAGGCGTTGCTGGCGCGGTGACTTGAGGGCGAACTCTGCGGCCGTCAGCACAGGCGCGGGGATGAACGCCCTGCGGGTCTCGCACCAGCGCCGCCAGCCCTCCCAGGTAGTGCGGTCGATCGGCGGGCCGGGAAGGAACGACGGACTGTCGTACGGGCGATTCACTGGCTGACCTCTTTCTCGGGTGCGGCCGCTGCCGCCGCACCGGGCTCGTCTGTGTCGTCGTCGAAGTCGTCGTCGGGCAGGGCCAGCAGGCTGGTGGCGCGCAGCCGCTCGGACAGATCCTGTGGTGGCGGGATCGGGCGTTCGGGGACGGCGGCTTCACGGCGTCGTCGACGTTCGTTGGTGACCGCGTCCCGTCCCTGCTCGGCGCGTTCGCGCCAGCGCAGTGGGACGACCTTGCCGTCGTCCGATCCGGTGCGCGCCGCGGGAACGGCGGCGGGCGCAGGCGCGGCGGGCGCCGACTGGGCCGCGGTGGCGTCGGCGGGGCGGTCGGCCGCGGCGGCCGCGGCCTGAGTCACTTCGCGGGCGTGCTCGGTGCGCTGCTTCTTCGTCAGTTGCGTCGGCCACTGCTCGACGGGGATCTTCCCGCCGATCACTTCGAGGAGGACGGGCAGGAGTTCCTTGTCCG
Organism: Streptomyces sp. NBC_01314; assembly: GCF_041435215.1. Lineage (NCBI taxonomy): Bacteria > Bacillati > Actinomycetota > Actinomycetes > Kitasatosporales > Streptomycetaceae > Streptomyces > Streptomyces sp. NBC_01314. The sequence continues at coordinate 10,397,884 of NZ_CP108394.1, forward strand.
ACTTCGGCGTCAGCCCGCGCTTACGCAGTTCGCGCATGGCCTCGCGTACGCGGGCGTCACTGAAAGCGGGGAACTGCCCTTCCTCGGGCAGGCCCACCCAGCGCAGGGCGTGCCAGTCGTGGGTAAGCGGATCCCGGAAGAACACGAAACAGGGATCGCGCGGGTCCCGGTGGATGACGTAGCGGTTCTTGTCTTTGCCGCCGCGCCGGGAGAGCTCCCCGCGGTACGGGTCCAGGGCCTCGCCGTCGTACCACAGGTTCTTGATCTTCACGCCGCGCTTGCCGTGGATCATGACCTGGTGGCTGGGCAGGAGCTGGTAGTACAGCTCGGGCGAGGGGATCCGCAGGGCGAAGCCGCCTTGCGTCATAGAGGCGGCGAACAGGCTGTTGGGGCTGTGGTCGCCGCCCGGATCCCAGCTCGGTGCGTAGGAGTCGAAGCGGCGGTTCTGCCAGATCCCCACGATCCAGGTGGCGATGATGTGCTCCATCTCCGCCACAGTCAGGCAGGCGTCAGCCTCCGGGTCGGCGCCGCGGTCGGCAGTGTCCACGCCCTGATAGCCGAGCAGGGGAGCGAACAGCAGCGACCGGATGGCACCGAAGGCGCGTTCCACAGCCTTCTTGTCGGTGGGGCGCAGCACCCGGCTCGGTTTGATGTTCGCGCCGAGTACCCGCTGGACCTCGACCAGGTGGTGGTTGCGGTAGACGGAGCCGTGGTCGGTGGTGACGGTCTCCGGGGCGAAGAACGGCAGCCCGGCCACCTCGTACCCGGCGAAGTCGGCCACCACCGTGCCCGGGATGCCGGGATAGGCCCACCGCATGTCCTCGCCCCAGTCCGGGCGCATGGGGAGCGGCATCGTCATGTCCCGCAGCACCATCGCCACGTCGATCGAGGAATCCGAGACCAGGCTGAGCCGGAAAGCCACAATCGAGTGCGTGTACACGTCGAGCGCCAGCGTGAGATGCACCGAGACCGGATCGCCGAACACGTTTTCCAGGACCTTCACCGGCAGCACTGTGGTGTCCAGGGCCACCACCTGCCCGGGCCGGTGCACCACCACGTGCCGGCCCGTTGCGTACTTCTGAGCCATGGCCGCCGAGCGTGCATAGCGCTGCCGCCCGCCGTTGGAGCCGAACCAGTCCCGCCACACCCGGCGCAGCACGTCGTAGCTGGGGACCTTGGTCTTCTCTCCGAAGGTCTCCCGTACGTACTGGTGGATGAGACGTTCGCGGTCCCGCCCTGTCAGCTTCGCCCGCCGCAGGCTCTCATCACGTACGGCGAACAGCGCCTCGCGCACCTCCGGGGTGATTCGGTGCCCGGTCGCCTCCCGTAGCCACCGGTCGTCCGAGAGGCCGATCGGCCCGAGCTTGCGCCGTGCCGTGTCCCAGCGCACCAGCGTCCGCGCGCTCACCTTGTGCAGGGCCAGCGACTTCGCCAGCGCGAGATCCATGGCCTTCGCCTTGCGCAGCTCGGCCTCCTTTGCCTTTCGGCGCTGCGTCAGCGTTGTGGTCTCCGGGTCGTACTGTGGGAGAGGTTCGTGCGGCAGCGCGGCGTCCGGATCGCCGCTGCGGTAGCCGGTCTCGACCTCTCGGATGTGCTCCAACCGCCGCATCACGTGTTCTCGTTGAACCGGCGGGAGGTCTGCCATCGACTTCGGCTGGCGGCCCCGGCTGGCGGCCGGGAGATCCTTGCGGGTCCGGGTGGACGGCCGGCAACCGGGGCGGTGGATCAGCTCGCTCAGCTGCACCTTCCACGGCGCGCCCTCGTCCCCGATCAGTGTCACGCGGCCCAGATGAGGCAGACACGTCTCGACCCGCCACGCCCCACCATCGATGATCAGCTCGGTGCCAGGCTCCAGCACCCATGTCGATGCCGTCTCAGTACTCACGACCGCACCCCGCGAGACTCTACGGATGCAAGCCGGATCAGGCTCGCGTCCCTGTACGGTGCGGAGAGGTCCGCACCGAGCTCTCTACGCCACAGCAAGTGAAGGGCATGGGCCCGGGCCACTGCGGGGATGGAGCACCGCTCGACCAAGTCCCCTAGCGGCAGTGGTCCTTGGGAGGCAGCTGCGCGCAGCTGGCCGTGCATGTCAAGCACATTGGTCAACGGCCGGCGCTCGGCGGAGAATGCGTCCACCGTTTCCCACACGTGCCGACGCCAGCCGGTCACCACGCCGTAGCGCCATCCGGCGGCCAGGGCGGCCTCGAACGTCGCGGCGAACTTCAGCTCGTCCTCGGAGCGAATCCGACCGGCCGGCCGAACATCGATCACGAACGGACCGGTATCGGTCAGCAGCAGGTAGTCCGGCGTGTGATCCACCCGCTTGCCACCCACGTAGAAGCGAAGCCGGAACGGCTGCGAGAGCGCCTCACGCAGCCCCGCCGCGAAGTCGGCGACGAGGAGCAGACACTCCTCCTCGAAGCTCTCATAACCGTGATGCCGACTCGTGGACACCATGTACTCGAGCCCGGGCCGGTGGTACTGGTCGGTCCGCCAAGTGAACCGACGCACCGGCACTGTGCGTGAGACAACCACCTCGCTGAGGTCGCGCACCGAGTACGTGGCGGCAGCGTCCCGCCCGAACTTCCATCTCGTCGTCCAGCGACGGGCCCATCGTTCGTCGAGGTCCAGCTGGTGCGCGTACTCGGTGAATCCCCGATGCAGGAATGCCAGATCCTCCAGGCGGCAGGAGTCGGACCACGTCTCCTTCTGTGGCCCTTCCAGCACCTGGCGGACGGAACTCGCACCGGAAGCTTTCATTTGCATGTCCACCGCTCCTGAGCAGAACGAATACGGCCGCCAAGACCGGCCACGACGCTAAGGCGGTCACCGTCTGCGACTTGGGCAGATCGGCGACCTTCACACGAACGAGTGATTCCGTATCGATCGCACCAACGCGGCCTGCAGGGGCACTACATCGTCTTCTTGAACTGGGCCAGCCTGTCTGCGGTGTTGTCGGCCAGGTCAGCGGCGAGTTCGCGCACGTCAAGGGGAAGGCCCTCGTCCTTACTGGCACTGATTCCGGCACCGACGGCGCCGAGCAGGTCGAACAACGTGTCGTCGTCTGGCTCCTCGGTTGCCGAGGCGATTCTCTCTTCTCGTGGCGGTGCGGCCCGCTCCCGCTGTGACCTGTCTTCTGAGGTCGGGGATACCTCCAGCTCGAACAGCGGGAGCGGGGGTTGAAGGCCCGCCCAGGACGCGGCCGTTCTCCTACGCGACGTGGGCGGGCGGTCTGTTGAGTGGCGCTTTGTGGGCCACTGGCCGAGGGGACTGGGCTGCGCGGGAGCCTGGGCATTCCGTTGGCGGGCGGCGCGCTCGCTCATCGTCCAGTGGAGCTGTTCGAGCCTGTAGACGCACCGCTGGCAGGCGCAGAGGGGAAGTACCGTGCCCGCCACCGCGATCTCGCCGACTTTGGCCACGGGGACGTTCGTCTGCTCGCATCTGAAGCAGCTGGCGGTCGGCCCAGTCGAAACGGCTCCACAACTCTCCTGGCCTCACCCCCATGGCGGGCCCCCTCCTGGGAGATGGGGCATCGGGTTACGGCCGACGAGGGGCAGAAAGGCGGCGGGGCGCGCATGCCACACGAAGGAGCACGGCCCCGCTGCTGTCAACGGTCATTGAGATGCCCAGGTGGGTGGCCGTTGAGTGTCCAGGCTGGTGGCCATCAGAAACCCAGGTGTGTGACCAGTGGTGTTCCTGGGGGTGAGGGTCAGCTCAAGGGGACCACCCCCTTCCCTGCGAGGGCCTCGGCGAGGCGGTGCGAGTCGCCGGTGGTGGTCACGAGGTGAGCGTGGTGCATCAGGCGGTCGGTGCTCGCGCCCGCGAGAGTCTTCGGCATGATCGTGTCGAAGCCTGAGGGGTGGATGTTGCTGGTCACAGCGATGGACCGGCGTTCGTAGGCGGCGTCGATGATCCGGTAGAACGCCTCGGCGGCGTCTTCCCCGACAGGCAGCAAGCCGATGTCGTCGATGACGATGAGGTCCGCGCGGCAGATCCGGGCGACGGTCCGAGCGGTGGACCCGTCGACCTTCGACTTCCCGATCGCGGCGCTGAGCGTCTCCAGGGTGAACCAGGACACCCGCAGGTCGTTCTCGATCGCGGCCTGGGCCAGGCCCTCGGTGAAGTGGCTCTTGCCCGTCCCCGACGGGCCGGCGATCACCAGATTCTCGGCGCGGCCGATCCACTCCAGCGTGATCAGGGAGTTCTGGGTGGGTTCGGGGATCGTGGAGTCCTCGGCCCGCCAGGAGCCCAGGGTCTTGCCGGTGGGGAAGTTCGCCGAGTGGCGGCGAAGACGCCGGGTGGCCGCGTCGCGGCCGGTGACCTCCTCGGCTATCAGCAGCCGCAGCACCTCGGCGGGGTCCCAGCGTTGTGCGCGGGCGGTGGCCAGCACATCGGGGGCGGCTTTGCGCATATAGGGCAGGCGCATGCGGCGCATGAGCTTGTCGAGTTCCTCGGGGAGGGCGGGCGGGCTGGGAAAACTCACGAAGGTGCCGTTCTCTTGAATGACGAGCAGTCAGTTTGGGGTGGTGGACGACGTGTTGGCTCAGCGGCCCAGGGCCTGCCAGCCGATGGTTCCGTTCTGGACGGAGTGGGACTCGTCCGCGCGGACGACCTCGCCGGCGGGCTTGCTGTCGGCGATGTGTCCCAGGATCGAGAGCAGGTCGTCGTCGGCGAAGCGCCCGGCCGTGGCCGCAAGGCCGAGGGCCTGGTCGACTTTGTCGTTGCCCAGGACGGTGGCCAGCTCGACCGCGCGGGCCATCTTGGCGCGGATGCGGACCGCGCCGGCGGGTCCGGCCTCCTTGAGCCAGCGCCCGGCCCCGGGGCCGATGCCAACGAACGCGATCTCCGCCTCCGAGCGGGGCCGCAGCCTCGGCTGGTGGATGCTGCGGCCGTCGGGATGGTCGGGGTAGTGCTCGTCGATGATCTGCGGAACACCCGGGGTGGAAAGCTGGTGGCGCCAAATCTCCGACAGGTCCCCGGAGTTGGTGCGGGCAGTGATGGACAGTTCCTCGCCGACCACCCGGCACCACACCTTGGCACCGGTATAGCCCGGCGGGGTCGAGTAGCGCACCGCGTTGAAGCTGATCGTGCGGTCCGAGCCGACCAGCCTCTCCTCGCCCAGCGCAAGCGCGAGCGGCTCGATGGGCAGGACATGCAGTGTGGTGCGTTCGACGTCCAGACGGCTCGCGGGTATCTGCCCAGTCGCCCGGTGACGGCGCGAGTTCACGGCATCGCACCAGGTCAGGCAGGCATCGGCGAGCTCGGCGAAGGTGTCGTAGGCGGACAGCAGGTTCGCGCTGGTGGGCACCAGGTCGGCCTTCGCGATCCGGACCGTGGCCTCCGCACCACCCTTCGACTCGGGGTCGTAGGGCACGCAACTGACCACCTGGCAGCCGTAATGGCGGCCCGCGGCGACCATCTGTGGATGCCGCACCGGGATCCCGGCGATGTGCTCGACGGTGACCGTCTTCGCATTGTCGGTCAGTACATACGTCGGCGCCCCGCCGATCCGCCTGAGCGTGGTGTCCAGGCAGGCCACCAGCGTGCCCAGCGTGCAGTCCCAGACCGGGATCACGACCCGGAACCGCGACCAGGACAGCCATGCGCAGAACAACCAGGTCCGACGCCCCGCGATGCGCGGACCCTCGCCCCAGTCGAACTGCAGCCACCGGCCCGGCTCGGGAATCCACGGCCGGTAGGTGCGGCGCTTGCCCGCCTTCCACGCCACTTTTGCCGCGTTCACCGCCCGTCTCGTCGAGCGCGCGCTGCCCCGGTAGCCCATCTTCACGAGCTTGTCGTGGACCACATCGGCGCGGATCGTCGCCTTCGACTGCTCGACCCACTCCTCGACCTTCTCCAGGAACGCGTCGATCATCTTCGGCCGCGGCTCTCGCTCATAGGGATTGCGCCCGCCGTTGCGGGCCTCGACATACCGCTTGACCGTCTTCGGGTCGTGCCCCGTCAAGGTCGCCGCCGACCAGACCGTCCCGGTCAGGTCGTACGCCTCAAGGATTTCCATAATCTCCGTGTCAGACTTCGTCACAGGACCTCTCCGGCCGGTAGCTGATGCGCGCAAACACCAGCAAACGGTCGGAGGGGTCTCCTCCAGTTAAGGAAGTGATCAGGAACACCACTGGTCAGACGGCCATCCACCTGGAATTCCGGTGGCCATCAGCCTGGACTCGGCTGGCCGCACATCTGGACTTTGCCACGGCCGCCGTCAGCTGCAAGCGGCAGCGTGAAATCCACACCTTGAAGAGCTGAGACGGCGTCCAGCCAGCTCTGGGCGCGTCGGTCCACGAGAAGGTCGATGAAGGCCGGCTCAGTGGCCGAGGCGATGACGCGGACTTGAATGCGTGCCCATCGGACAGCCGAAGCGGCGGTCGGCTGCGCGGCACAGCTGATGCGCCGCCCGTCCGTATGACGCCACTCGCACCAGAACCCGGACTCAAGCCCGCAGACGGCGCGTGCCGACGTGGGAGAGGCGTGAAGGAGCAGTGCGGTCACCGTCTGCTACCCGGATCCCGAGGACCGGGCCCAGCTGCACGCGCTGGAGCGTGCCTGGGCGCAGTGGGACCCCGGTGTGCCGCTGGTCCGGCTGACGTCCGAGCGCCGCAGCCTGGGCCGCCCCATCGCCGCGTACGTCCGTGAGGTGGCGGCGGAGCCGGCCACCCGGGTCACCGTCCTGATCCCGGAGGCCGAGCCCGAGCGGCTGTGGCAGCGGCTGCTGCAGAACCAGCGGGGCGCGGTCGTCGCCCACGCCGTACGACGCGAGACCGACGCGGTGATCTGTCGGCTGCGCTTCCGGCTGCTGTGAGCGGGACGCTCCGCACCGTCACGTGAGCTCCGCCACCGATGACGACCAGGGACGTATGGATCCCGTCAAAGGTGTGGGTGCGGCCGTATGAGAGCCGTCAATGGCCGACCGAATCCGGCCAGAGTCGCGGTTTCCTCTAACTGTCCGTTCTTCCCGAACCTCACTCCAGGAGTTCGCGATGGCCGATCTGGCCTTCGTCGTCACCACGATCGCCGTGTTCGCGCTGGTGGCCTTCGTCGCCAAGGGGGTGACGAAGCTGTGACCGTCGAGAACATCGTCGGCCTGATCGTGGCCGTCTCCCTGCTGGGCTATCTCGTCCTCGCCCTGATCTTCCCGGAGAGGTTCTGAGATCTGATATGGGTCCCGTACTCGCCGGCGTGCTCCAGCTACTGGCCCTCATAGCGGCGTTGGCGCTCGCCTACGTCCCCCTCGGCAACTACATGGCCAAGGTCTACTCCTCCGACCAGCACTGGCGCGTCGAGAAGTGGATCTACAAGGGCATCGGCGCCAACCCCGACACCGAGATGCGCTGGCCCGCGTACCTGCGCGGCGTGCTCGCCTTCTCGGCGGTCGGTGTCCTGTTCCTGTACCTCCTCCAGCGGCTGCAGGGTGTGCTGCCCGGCTCGCTGGGCTTCTCCTCCATCGACGCCGACCAGGCGTTCAACACCGCCGCGTCGTTCGTGACGAACACCAACTGGCAGTCGTACTACGGCGAGCAGGCGATGGGTCACGTCGTCCAGGTCGGAGGGCTGGCCGTACAGAACTTCGTCTCGGCTGCCGTGGGCATCGCCGTCGCCGTCGCGCTCGTACGCGGCTTCGCCCGCTCCCGCTCCGGTGAGCTGGGCAACTTCTGGTCCGACATGGTGCGCGGGGTGACCCGCATCCTGCTGCCGCTCGCGTTCGTCGCGGCGATCGTGCTGGTCGCCTGCGGGACCATCCAGAACTTCTCCGGCATCCACGAGGTCGGCCAGTTCATGGGCGGCTCGCAGCAGTGGAACGGCGGCGCCGTCGCCTCCACCGAGGCCATCAAGGAAGTCGGCACCAACGGCGGCGGCATCTTCAACGCCAACTCCGCCCACCCGTTCGAGAACCCGACTCCCTTCACCAACCTCTTCGAGATCTTCCTGCTGCTGGTCATCCCGTTCGCCCTGACCCGCACGTTCGGTGTCATGGTCGGCTCGGTCAAGCAGGGCTACGCGATCCTCGCCACGATGGCCACCATCTGGCTCGGGTTCACCGCCCTGATGATGTGGACCGAGTTCGCCCACCACGGCCCGGCGCTCGACATCGCCGGCGGAGCCATGGAGGGCAAGGAGAACCGCTTCGGTGTCGGCGCCTCCTCGATCTTCGCGGTGGCGACCACGCTCACCTCGACCGGCGCGGTGAACTCCTTCCACTCCTCCTTCACCGGCCTCGGCGGCGGGATCACCATGCTCGGCATGCAGCTGGGCGAGATCGCGCCCGGCGGTGTCGGCTCCGGCCTCTACGGCATGCTGATCATGGCGATCATCGCGGTGTTCATCGCCGGGCTGATGGTCGGCAGGACGCCCGAGTACCTGGGCAAGAAGATCGGCACCCGCGAGATCAAGTTCGCGGCCTGCTACATCCTCATCACCCCGGCACTGGTGCTCGTCCTCAGCGCTGCGGCGATGGCCCTGCCCACCCCGGGCAACTCGATGACCAACTCCGGCGCGCACGGGTTCTCCGAGATCCTGTACGCCTACACCTCGGCGTCCAACAACAACGGCTCGGCCTTCGCCGGGCTGAACGCCGACACCCAGTGGTTCAACAGCACGCTCGGCATCGCGATGCTGCTCGGCCGGTTCCTGCCGATGGTGTTCGTGCTGGCGCTGGCCGGCTCGCTCGCCGAGCAGAAACCGGTCCCGGCCACCGCGGGCACCCTGCGCACCGAAAAGCCGCTGTTCACCGGGCTGTTGGTGGGCGCGATCCTGATCATCACCGGTCTGACCTACTTCCCGGCGCTCGCGCTGGGCCCGCTTGCCGAGGGGCTGGCGTCATGACCACCGACGTAACGAAGCAAGAGGACGCGATGTCCACAGCCACTCCGACCCGGGCGCCGCACAGCGACGTCCCCACCGGGCACAAGCCCGCCGAGGGCCGCGTGGGAGCGGGCCTCTTCGACCCCAAGCAGTTGGTCAAGTCGCTGCCGGACGCATGCCGCAAGCTCGACCCGCGGGTGATGATCAAGTCGCCCGTGATGTTCGTGGTGCTGGTCGGCTCGGTACTGACGACGATCTTCTCCTTCAAGAACCCGACCGACTGGTTCGGCTGGACCATCAGCGCCTGGCTCTGGCTGACGGTGATCTTCGCCAACCTGGCGGAGGCCGTCGCCGAGGGGCGGGGCAAGGCGCAGGCCGACACCCTTCGCAAGGCCAAGACCGACACCGTGGCCCGGCGGCTCGCCGGGGACTCCGAAGAGAGCGTCCCCGGTACCGAACTGCGGATCGGTGACCTGGTCGTGTGCGAGGCCGGCGACATCATCCCCGGCGACGGTGACGTCGTCGAGGGTGTCGCCTCCGTGGACGAGTCGGCGATCACCGGTGAGTCGGCCCCGGTCATCCGGGAGTCCGGCGGTGACCGCTCGGCCGTCACCGGCGGCACGAAGGTCCTCTCCGACCGGATCGTCATCAAGATCACGACGAAGCCCGGTGAGACCTTCATCGACCGGATGATCAACCTGGTCGAGGGCGCGGCCCGGCAGAAGACGCCCAACGAGATCGCGCTGAACATCCTGCTCGCCTCGCTCACGATCGTGTTCCTGCTGGCGGTGGCGACCCTGCCGCCGTTCGCGGACTACGCGGGCACCCATCTGACCATGGTCGTGCTGGTGGCCCTGCTGGTCTGCCTCATCCCGACCACCATCGGGGCCCTGCTGTCGGCGATCGGCATCGCGGGCATGGACCGGCTGGTCCAGCGCAACGTGCTCGCCATGTCGGGGCGGGCCGTCGAGGCCGCCGGTGACGTGTCGACCCTGCTCCTCGACAAGACCGGCACGATCACGCTCGGCAACCGGCAGGCCGCCGAGTTCGTGCCGGTCGAGGGCACCACCGAGGCCGAGGTCGCGGACGCGGCCCAGCTCTCCTCGCTGGCCGACGAGACGCCCGAGGGCCGTTCCATCGTCGTACTGGCGAAGGAGAAGTACGGCCTGCGCGAGCGCGTGCAGGGTGAGCTGTCCGGCGCCGAGTGGATCGCCTTCACCGCCCAGACCCGGATGTCGGGCGTGGACGTCGACGGGCGCAAGGTCCGCAAGGGCGCGGCCGGTTCGGTCATCGCCTGGGTGCGGGAGCGGGGCGGCACGGTCGCCGAGGACGCCGACACGGTCTCCAACCGGATCTCTGAGGCCGGTGGAACCCCGTTGCTGGTCGCGGTCGAGGACTCCGAGGGCGCCCGGGTGCTGGGCGTCATTCACCTCAAGGACGTCGTCAAGGAGGGCATGCGGGAGCGGTTCGAGGAACTGCGCCGCATGGGCATCAAGACGGTCATGATCACGGGCGACAACCCGCTGACGGCCAAGGCGATCGCGGAGGAGGCGGGCGTCGACGACTTCCTCGCCGAGGCCACCCCCGAGGACAAGATGGCCCTCATCAAGAGGGAGCAGGCCGGCGGCAAGCTCGTCGCGATGACCGGTGACGGTACGAACGACGCGCCCGCGCTGGCCCAAGCGGATGTCGGCGTCGCGATGAACACGGGGACGTCGGCCGCCAAGGAGGCCGGCAACATGGTCGACCTCGACTCCAACCCGACCAAGCTCATCGAGATCGTCGAGATCGGCAAGCAGCTGCTGATCACCCGGGGCGCGCTGACCACCTTCTCCATCGCCAACGACGTCGCGAAGTACTTCGCGATCATCCCGGCGCTGTTCGCGGCCGTCTACCCGGGCCTGGACAAGCTCAACATCATGGACCTGTCCTCGCCGGACTCCGCGATCCTCTCCGCCGTCATCTTCAACGCGCTGATCATCATCGCGCTGGTGCCGCTCTCCCTGAAGGGCGTGCAGTACCGGCCGGTCAGCGCCGACAAGCTGCTCCGCCGCAACCTCACCGTCTACGGCCTCGGCGGACTGATCGCCCCCTTCATCGGCATCAAGCTCATCGACCTGCTCATCTCCCTCATCCCCGGAATCGGCTGAGCGCCATGAAAAACACGGTCATCAACACCGCCCGGCTGTTCGCAGCGGGCCTGCGCGCCCTCCTCGTACTGACCCTGGTGACGGGCGTCATCTATCCGCTCGTCGTCACCGGCTTCGCCCAGGCGCTGTTCAACGACAAGGCGAACGGCTCGGAGATCAAGGACGGCACTGGCAAGGTCGTCGGGTCCTCGCTGATCGGGCAGTCGTACAACCTGCCGCTGAGGGAGGGCCAGGAGACCGCGGAGCCCGACCTGAAGTGGTTCCAGGGCCGCCCCCAGGACGGTCTCGGCGCCAACAGCGTCAACACCCAGTACAAGCTGATCCTGTCCGGTGCGACGAACCGGTCCGCCGACAACAAGGACCTGATCGACTGGGTGAAGGCAGCCAAGGCCGCCGTCGTCAAGGACAACTCGACCACGGTCTACAAGGTCGAGCCCTCCGAGGTGCCGGCCGACGCGGTGACGTCCTCCGGCTCCGGCCTGGACCCGGACATCTCCCCGGACTACGCCGACCTCCAGGTCCACCGGGTGGCGGAGAAGAACGGGCTGCCCGTCGACCAGGTGCGCCAACTCGTCGACGAGCACACCGAGGGCCGCACCCTCGGCTTCATCGGGGAGCCCCGCGTGAACGTCCTCGAACTCAACATCGCGCTCAAGGCACTCACGGCGAAGAGCTGACGGCAGCGCACGGTGCACAGGGGAGTCGGCGGTCCGGGCGGGAGCCGGGAACCGCCGACTCCGGCCCGCATGAGTGCCGGTCGCACGGCCCCGGCGTTCATGGCCCGACGTACGACAGGAAGGCGCACACCCATGACACGGGTGCTGGTGGTGGAGGACGATCCGCAGCTCGTACGGGCCCTCATCATCAATCTCCAGGCACGTCAGTACGGGGTCGACGCGGCCCCCGACGGTGCCACCGCGCTCCGGCTGGCCGCCGCGCGGCAGCCCGACGTGGTCCTGCTCGACCTCGGGCTGCCAGACATGGACGGGGTCGAGGTCATCAAGGCGCTGCGTGCCTGGACCCGGGTGCCGATCATGGTGCTGTCCGCCCGCCAGGCGTCCGAGGAGAAGGTCGCCGCGCTCGACGTCGGCGCCGACGACTACATCACCAAGCCATTCAGCATGGACGAACTCCTCGCCCGGCTCCGAGCCGCGGTCCGCCGTACCGAGGAGGTACCCCTCGACCCCGGGACGACGCTCGTCGAGACGGACGCCTTCACCATCGACCTGCTGGCCAAGAAGGCCGTACGGGACGGTCACGACGTACGCCTCACCCCGACCGAGTGGCATCTGCTGGAGATCCTGGTCTGCAACCCGGGACGGCTGATCACACAGAAACACCTGCTCCAGGAGGTCTGGGGCGTCACCCAGAGCAACAAGACCAACTATCTGCGGGTGTACATGGCCCAGCTGCGGCGCAAGCTGGAAACGGACCCCGCCCACCCCCGGTATCTCATCACCGAGCCCGGTATGGGCTATCGCTTCGAAGGATGAACATGGCACGCGGCAAGCTCCGGATCTACCTCGGCGCGGCCCCTGGCGTCGGCAAGACCTACGCCATGCTGTCCGAGGCGCACCGCCGCGTGGAGCGGGGCACCGACTGCGTGGTGGCCTTCGTGGAGCATCACGGCCGTCCGCGTACCGAGGTGATGCTGCACGGTCTGGAGCAGACCGCGCGCAGGGAACTGGAGTACCGGGACACGGTCTTCACGGAGATGGACGTGGACGCCGTCCTCGCCCGGCACCCGCAGGTGGTGCTTGTGGACGAACTCGCCCACACCAACGTTCCCGGCTCCCGCAACGACAAGCGCTGGCAGGACGTGGAGGAGCTGCTGGCCGCCGGGATCAACGTGATATCGACCGTGAACATCCAGCACCTGGAGTCGCTCGGCGACGTCGTCGAGTCGATAACCGGCGTACGGCAGCGGGAGACCGTGCCGGACGAGGTCGTACGGCGGGCCGACCAGATCGAGCTGGTCGACATGTCCCCGCAGGCGCTGCGGCGGCGGATGGCCCACGGCAACATCTACAAGCCCGACAAGGTCGACGCGGCCCTGTCGAACTACTTCCGCCCGGGGAACCTGACCGCGCTGCGCGAGCTGGCGCTGCTGTGGGTGGCGGACCGGGTCGACGCCTACCTGACCGAGTATCGCAGCGAGCACCGGGTGTCGAAGATCTGGGGCTCCCGGGAGCGCATCGTGGTCGGGCTGACCGGCGGACCGGAGGGCCGGACGCTCATACGCCGGGCCGTGCGACTGGCGGAAAAGGGCGCGGGCGGCGAGGTGATGGCCGTCTACATCTCCCGCAGCGACGGCCTGACCGCAGCCTCACCGAAGGAGCTGGCCGTCCAGCGCACCCTCGTCGAGGACCTCGGCGGGACCTTCCACCAGGTCGTCGGGGAGGACATACCGGTCGCGCTGCTCGACTTCGCGCGCGGGGTCAACGCCACCCAGATCGTGCTGGGCGTCTCCCGCCGCAAGGGATGGCAGTACGTCTTCGGGCCGGGGGTCGGGGCGACTGTCGCCCGTGACTCCGGCTCCGACCTGGATGTCCACCTCATCACCCACGACGAGGCGGGCAAGGGGCGCGCACTCCCGGTGGCCCGGGGTGCCCGCCTCGGCCGGGCCCGCCTGATCTGGGGCTGGCTCGTCGGCCTCGGCGGCCCTGTGCTGCTGACCTGGCTGCTGAGCGGCGTCTTCCCGGACGTCGGGCTCGCCAACGACATGCTGCTGTTGCTGACGACGACGGTGGCGGCGGCCCTGCTCGGCGGGCTCTTCCCGGCGCTGGCCTCGGCGGTGGCCGCGTCTCTGCTCCTGAACTGGTACTTCACCTCGCCCGTCCACACCCTCACCATCGCCGACCCGAAGAACATCGTCGCCAACGTGATCTTCGTCGGTGTCGCGGTGTCCGTCGCCTCCGTCGTCGACCTCGCCGCCCGTCGCACCCATCAGGCCGCCCGGCTGAGAGCGGAGTCGGAGATCCTCTCCTTCCTGGCCGGCAACGTCCTGCGCGGCGAGACCAGCCTGGAGGCGTTGCTGGAGCGGGTCCGCGAGACCTTCTCCATGGAGTCGGCGGCCCTGCTGGAACGCGAGAGCGACGTGGACCCGTGGACCTGCGCCGGCAGCGTGGGCCCCCGGCCCTGTGTCACCCCAGAGGAGGCGGACGTCGATGTACCGGTCGGCGACCACATGACCCTCGCGCTGACCGGACGGGTCCCGCCCGCCGAGGACCGTCGCGTCCTCGCGGCCTTCGCCGCCCAGGCCGCCGTCGTACTGGACCGCCGACGCCTGAAGCAGGAGGCCGACCAGGCCAAGGAACTCGCCGAGGGCAACCGCATCCGCACCGCCCTGCTGGCCGCCGTCAGCCACGACCTGCGCACCCCGCTCGCCGCTATCAAGGCGGCCGTCACCTCCCTGCGCTCGGACGACGTCGAGTGGTCGGAGGAGGACCATGCGGAACTGCTGGAGGCCATCGAGGAGGGCGCCGACCGTCTCGACCTCCTCGTCGGCAACCTCCTCGACATGTCCCGCCTCCAGACCGGCACCGTCACCCCGATCATCCGCGAGACCGATGTCGACGAGGTCATCCCGATGGCCCTCGGCGGCGTCCCCGAGGGCAGCGCCGACCTGGACATCCCCGAGACGCTGCCCATGGTCGCCGTCGACCGGGGCCTCATGGAGCGGTCCGTCGCCAACATCGTCGAGAACGCGGTGAAGTACAGCCCCGATGGCACCCCGGTCCTGGTCTCAGCGAGCGCCATCGCCAACCGGGTGGAGGTACGCGTCGTGGACCGCGGCCCGGGCGTCCCCGACGAGGCCAAGGACCGCATCTTCGAACCCTTCCAGCGCTACGGCGACGCCCCGCGAGGTGCCGGTGTGGGGCTGGGTCTGGCGGTGGCCCGCGGCTTCGCCGAGGCCATCGGCGGCACCCTCCACGCCGAGGACACACCCGGCGGCGGCCTCACGATGGTGCTGAGCCTGCCGATGGCGGCGGCCCATCGGCCGCCGCCGGAGCCCGAGCCGGAGTCGGAGCCGGACATGCCCGCGACCGCCACGTCATAGCCTCACGGACGGTCGAACCACGGGCGCCATGGCCTCTTCTTGGCCGCGGGGGGTCGCCGGGCTCGGCCCGGACGAGACCCGGTGTCCGAGCAGGGCGCGTTGCCGAGACGGTGCATTCCGAGCCACTGACTCGGCCAGAGCGGGACCCGGAGTGGGTCAGTTCCCGCGAGGCACACCAGGGCACCGGCGACGTCCCAGCGGTCGGGACGGTAGCCGTCGGCGATCATGCCCCAGGCGATCGATCCGGCGACGAAGATCCCGCCATAGGCGGCGAGGATGCGGCCGAAGTTGTCGTCGTGCTGCCAGGTCGCCACCACGCCGTAGAGGCCGAGGGCGATGACTCCGGCGCCGATCCAGATCCAGCCCTGTGCTCGCGGATGCCCTGCCAGACGAGCCAGGCCCCTCCGATCTCGAACAGGGCGGCAAGGACGAACAGGGCAACGGAACGAGCGACAACCATGGCCCCGGACCTTACGGGTGCCGCCGACGCAGGGAGCACCTCGGCCGGCCCGCTGTGTGGTGACGTGAGGGAACGGCTGGGCGCCGGGTTCGTCAGCCGCAGTAGTCGCATCGGGGACGGCAACCGCACGAGTCCTCCGTGTTGTCGGTCGGCTGTACCACCGACGCGGCGGTCGGGGCACAGCAGCCTTCGCCTCGCCAGGCGTCGCGGCCTTCCTTGACGGCGATCGCGGCGATCACGAGGGCGGCGATGGGGTCGGCCCATGACCAGCCGAGTGTGGCGTTGAGGGCCAGGCCGACCAGGAGCACGGCGGAGAGGTAGGTGCAGAGCAGCGTCTGCTTGGAGTCGGCCACCGCGGAGGCGGAGCCGAGTTCGCGCCCGGCACGGCGCTGGGCAGCGGACAGGAACGGCATCACGGCCAGCGACAGGGCGGCGAGCACGATGCCGGGGACGGAGCGTTCCGCCTCCCCGGTGCCGCTGAGGGCACGGATGGCGTCCACCGTGACGTACGCGGCCAGGACGAAGAACGAGAAGGCGATGATCCGTAGCGCTGTCTTCTCACGGGCCATGCGGAGAGAGTGGTCGCGGGCGGAGAACTGCCAGGCGACCGCGGCGGCGGAGGAGACCTCGATCACCGAGTCCAGGCCGAAGCCGATCAGCGCGGTGGAGGAAGCGATCGTCCCGGCGGTGATCGCGACGATCGCCTCGACGACGTTGTAGGCGATGGTCACGGTGATCAGCAGGCGTATCCGGCGGCCGAGCGTGTCACGCTGGGCCGGGGACGGTCCGAGGGATATCGCCGTCATCAACAGCAACCCTTCTCCGTGGCGTCGGCGCAGGTCTTGTCCGCCTCGACCGCGATCACGGCGGTACGCAGGTCGTCCAGGGCGTGGCCGAGGCGTTCGTCGGCCAGCTCGTATCGGGTGCGCCGTCCGTCGGGCACGGTGACGACGAGGCCGCAGTCCCGAAGGCACGCCAGGTGGTTGGACAGCCTCGTGCGGGAGACACCGAGCGCGTCGGCGAGGTTCGCAGGGTAGGCGGGAGCCTCGCGGAGCGCGAGCAGGATGCGACAACGGATGGGGTCGGCGAGCGCGCGGCCGAAGCGGACCAGCACGTCGATGTCGGGGGCGAGAGTCAGCACACCTTCACAGTACAGATGATCCTGAATTCAGGAAATCATGGATTGTGGTGGAGTGCCTAGCCTCCGCGCTCGACGGTCGACTGGGGCCGGCTCAACCAAGTCGGCCTTCGTGTACGACTTGATCGCCATCTGCTCGCCGTGTGGCCCAAGCCGCCACCACTCGGATTCGAGGTGCTCGCGGCGTGTTGTTGGGGTTGCGAACGCAGGCGGGATTTCGTGCCACTGTGCGACGCAAGACCCCACGCGTCTTTGACCGCCCCGTGACATCGCCGCCCACTTCAGCGATGTCACTCTGGAGGCCATGTGCAGACAACTGAATCGGTGGGCCGGCAGCGGCCTCATTCGCAAACTCGGCCCCGGCCTCTACAGCGCAACACCACGGTCTCCAGCCCCACTTGCGTGACCAGGAAACGCTAACTACCCGGCCTTGGGGGAGGCCCGTGGTCTTGGCGTCGAGGGGGCCGTTTCCGATCTCCATCCGTGTGCTGCACAACGATGGCCGCAGCTAGATGGCCATGGGCTTCTTCCAGCACCTCGCCGACGACAACGCCGTCGCCTGGCCCGGCGGCTCCGAACCCGGCTTCGAGGTCGCCCCTTCAGTCATCGTTGCGATGAGCGAGCGCGGCATCGACATCTCCCGCGATTTCGCCAAGCCCTGGACCGACGAAGTCGTCCGCGCCGCCGGCGTCGTCAGCGTGGGCTGCGGCAAAGCTTGCCCAGTCTTCCCCGGCAAGCGTTACCTCGACTGGACTCTCGGCGATCCCGAAGGCAAGACCGTCGACGACGTCCGCCTCATCCGCGATGACATCGAACGCCAGTCCGCAGCCTCCGCAACGACCTCGGAGTCCAGTCCAACACTGACCACACGTCAAGGTGGAAAGCCGTCGCTGTGCAGTGAACTTGAGTGCCATGGTCGTCGACCGTCTCGTGGGGGTCTGATGCGCTGGCGCCTTCGTGTGCTTGAGGGGCGAGATGCCAAGACCCTCGTCCACTTGATTCTCGCGCACAACTGGTGGCCTTCTGCTATCCACGTGGCGTGGAAATCACTCTGCAGCAGGCTGTGAGTGATCTCCGGCGGGTGCTGGAGATCATCCGGGACGTCGCGCGCGATGTGTACGCGACCAACGCCGACCGTCACGACCCGTCTCACGGGGACGACAACGGCACCTTTGCTCAGTTGGTCTGGCGGAACATCGCCAACCTCTCTTTCCAGAAGCTCCACCAGGCAGGGATTCCGGTCCGAAGGGTCGCGGGCGGGGCGATCGAGGTCATCTCCCAGCCGTGGGTCGTGAGGGTCTACAAGTTCCCGCTCACTGCCCCTGGAAAGGTGCGGGACAAGCTCGAACAGCTCAGCTGGGACGGCAGCGCCGCTCGACTTCGGGGCGCTGTACGAAACAGCGCGGCGCAGGGGCAGATGGCGTTCGACCAGGACCCGGACTGGGCCGACAGCTTCGCGGAAGCTGTTCGTCAGGGGCATGTTCGGATCGTCCACACCGGTGATCCGGAGACGGGAAACTGCGTCATCGAGGTGGGACTTCCGCGGGACAACCGTGAGGGCGGTTCGCCTTGGCTTGATGGGACGACCGAGATCCACAATGATCTCCAGTCGGGCCTTCCGGCTCCGCGATCGGCCGTGGACGAGCTTGTGGTGCACGGGGAGCTGCCCGAAAAGGGCCCCTCAGATCAAGACCACGAGCTGGCGTCTGAAACGGATTCCGACGAGGACCGTACCGCTGAAGAGGAGACACCCAAGGCACCTGATCACACTGACCTCAAGGAGAACGATCTGCCGCTTCGTCGGCGCACCGAAGACACGCGCGAAGAGCGCGAGAACACAGACTGAGAAATTCATGCCGACACCGCCCCGAGGATCGAGAGGCGCTGAGCTCGCCTCCCGTTCCTTCGAACCCGAAGCTCTGACCACGGCTCGTCAGCTTCGAGGGCTCCGCAAGAATGAGCTTGCCAAGCAGGTTGGGCTCACGCCAGCAGCGGTCAGTCAGTACGAGCTGGGCCAGAGTCGGCCTTCAAGCACGGTCGTTGCCCAGTTGGCCATGGCATTGGGAGTGCCCGCCACTTTCTTCGCCACGGGGCACCCGCATCCAACGGTGCCCAGTGCCGCCCACTTTCGAAGCCTCAGGGCGACGACGCAACTTCAACGGGATCAGGCCGTCGCGTTCGGCAAGATCGTCTGGCGGCTGGTGACGACCGTCGAGCACTACGTGGAACTCCCCCCTGCGGCCCTGCCGCGCCTGGCTCTGTCGGCTGAGCCGAGCAGAGCGGACATCGTGGCCGTTGCCCGCGAGGCTCGCGAGGCCATGGGGGTGCCCAGCGGCCCGATCCCGCATGTGACACGACTACTCGAAGCCCATGGCGCCGTGGTCTTGGAGCTTCCTGAGATGTCCAAACGAGTGGACGCCTTCTCGCACTGGTACGGGAGCAGGCCACTGGTCTTCCGGAACCCTGCCAAGAACGACAAGGCTCGATCCCGCTTCGACGCAGCGCACGAGGCCGGGCACTTGGTCATGCACCTTGACGCCGAGCCCGGGAGCAGGATCGGCGAGAACCAGGCCCACGACTTCGCGGCTGAATTTCTGATGCCAAGCGCCGAGATCCTCGCGGAGCTGCCGAAGAGGCTGGACTGGGAGGCGCTGTACGCCCTGAAGCGGCGGTGGGGCACTTCCCTGAAAGCCCTCGTCTACCGCGCCCACGCCCTCGGTGCCTTTCGGGAGACAACGCACAAGCGCGCCATGATGATGCTCTCTCAGCACGGCGACCCCGAGCCTTGTGACCTCGGCCCTCGTGAAGCACCTCTCCTCCTCGAAAAGGCGGTCCACCTTTGCGAGGAGACCGGCATTTCGTTCGACAACCTTGTCGCCCGCTCGGGCTTGCCCTTCGAGCTTGCAAACGAGGTCTACGCCACGGCGACGATGACGAGGCCACGCCTTGCGTTGGATGTATCCGAGGAAGACACAAAGCCGGCCGCTCCTGAGGTGCTCACGCTATTCCCGAGTTGATCATCTGCCCGCCGCATGGGCAAGGGGACGCTGCTGGTCACCTTCTCCCTGATCAGGCTAGCTCTGTGGCCAAGGACCGGAGCGCTGGGACGAGTTCGGGGTGGTCTCCGCGTGAGGTTGACTGGAGGAGTTCGGTCATGACGATGATCTGTGCGACGCGTCCGGGTTCTGTCTTGAGGATGGGGAAGGTATCCCGGACTTGCTGGGCGAATGCGGGTACGAGCAGGGAGTACGCAAGGATCATGGCGGCGTCGTAGCCGACGGAGGCCTGGCCGAAGCCTTCCCAGTCGAGCAGGTAGGGGGTCGCGCGAGTGAGGTTGGCGGGGTGCAGATCACCGTGCGCCGTGGCCCATTCCGTGATCCGTGGGCCGGGTATACCGAGAAACCGAGGGACGTTGCGGTCCACCCACTCCTGGCGTACGGCTACGCGGTCCGTGGCGATGCTGCCCACGTACTCCAGGTCTGTTCGCAGCGACGACCACCATTGAGTGGGTGGGTCCAGGTGGGTGTGTAGGACGGGGTCGGTGGAGCAGGCGGACTCCTCGAGGTACTGGTGGCCTCGTGCCCCCTGGCCCTGATTCACCCGATGTCGCTGGTCCTGGTGGAGGTAAGGGCCGCTCGTCCGGCCTCCAGCCTGGCGGCCGGGATCCGGAAGGGCGAGCAGGAGACGTAGTCGAGGCCCGCCCGGTGGAAGAAGTGGATGGACTCGGGGTCGCCGCCGTGTTCGCCGCACACCCCGGTCTCCAGCCGCGGGTTGACGGCACGCCCCGCTTCGACGGCGAGTTCCACGAGTTTGCCGACGCCTTCCTGGTCGAGGGACTCGAACGGCGACACGGTGAAGATCCCGCTCTTCAGGTACAGCGGGAAGAAGGAGGCCTCCGCGTCGTCGCGGGACAGTCCCCATGTCGTCTGCGTCAGGTCGTTCGTGCCGAAGGAGAAGAAGTCGGCGGCCTCGGCGATGCGTCCGGCGGTGAGTGCGGCGCGCGGCAGCTCGATCATCGTGCCGATCGGGCAGTCCAGGGCCAGCCCCGACTCCGCGGCGACGTCGGCGAGTACGCGCTCCGCCTCCGTGCGGGCCAGGCGTAGTTCCTCGACTGTTCCGACCAGCGGGATCATGATCTCGGCGTGTGGGCGGCCACCGTCACGCAGTCGCTGGACGACGGCCTCGGCGATCGCCCGTACCTGCATCGCGACCAGGCCGGGGACAGCCAGGCCGAGACGTACGCCGCGCAGGCCCAGCATCGGATTCTGCTCGTGCAAACGCTCGACGGCGTCGAGCAACTCGCGGTCGTGGACGTCCGGATGGGTGGCGCTCGCCAGGCGGACGGCCAGTTCCGTACGGTCGGGCAGGAACTCGTGCAGCGGCGGGTCGAGGAGGCGGATGGTCACCGGCAGCCCGTCCATGGCCTTCAGGATCCCGGTGAAGTCCGCACGCTGAAGTGGCAGAAGGGCCGACAGGGCCCGCTCACGCGCGGAGTCGTCGCGGGCCAGGATCATTGCCTCGACCAGCGCCCTGCGTTCGCCGAGGAACATGTGCTCGGTACGGCACAGGCCGATGCCCTGCGCTCCCAGCCGTCGCGCACGCTCGGCATCCTCGGGGGTGTCAGCATTGGCTCGGACGTCGAGGCGGCGTACGGAGTCGGCATGGGCGAGGGAAACCAGCACCGCTTCCGTCAGGGGGCCAGTGGCGGTTCCGGTCTCCAGCACGCGCCCCACGTCGGACGCCGTGAGCGGCAGCGCACCAACGTGGACCGTTCCCGCCGTGCCGTCCACGGAGACCGTGTCGCCCTCCCGGATCACAGTGCCCGAGGAGGTGGTGAGTCGGCGTGCGACGGGGTCGACGGTGAGTGACTCGGCGCCGCAGACGCACACCTTGCCCATGCCTCGTGCGACGACGGCGGCGTGGCTCGTCTTTCCGCCGCGGCTGGTCAGGACCGCTTGGGCGGCGATCATTCCCGGGAGGTCGTCGGGGGTGGTCTCCCTGCGGACCAGGACGACCGGCTCCCCGGCCGCGGCCCGCCGTACGGCCGTCGCGGAGTCGAAGACGACGGCGCCGACCGCCGCGCCCGGCGAGGCGGGGACACCCCGGGCGAGGGGCAGGTCTGTGGGGCGCGCCTCGAAGCGGGGGAACATCAGCCGGGTCAGCTCGGCGCCGCCCACGCGGACCAGCGCCTCGTCCGCCGTGATGGTCTTCTCCTCGCACAGGTCATGGGCGATGCGGAAGACGGCCTCGGCGGTGCGCTTGCCGACGCGGGTCTGCAGGATCCACAGCCGACCGCGTTCGACGGTGAACTCGACGTCGCACAGGTCGCGGTAGTGCCGCTCCAACATCCGCAGCTGGTCACGGAGTTCGACATACGCGCGCGGGTCGAGGGTCTTCAGCTCGTCCAGCGGCACGGCGTCGCGCACGCCGGCGACGACGTCCTCGCCCTGGGCGTCGGGCAGGTAGTCGCCGTACATGTCGGGGGCACCGGTGGCCGGGTCGCGGGTGAACGCGACGCCGGTACCGGAGTCCGGGCCGAGGTTGCCGAAGACCATCGCCTGGATGTTGACGGCGGTGCCGAGGTCGTCGGGGATGTGCTCGCGCCTGCGGTAGACCCGGGCCCGTTCGCCGTTCCAGGAGTCGAAGACCGCGCGGATCGCCCGGTACAACTGCTCGACGGGGTCCTGCGGGAAGTCCTCGCCCGTCTCACGGCGGATGAGTGTCCTGAACTCATCGGTGAGGAGAACGAGTTCGTGGGCGTCCAGATCGTGGTCGTCGGTGACCGCGCGCCGTGCCTTGCGTTGGGCGATGGCCTGTTCGAACAAGGCGCCGTCCACGCCCATCACCGTACGGCCGAACATCTGCACAAGGCGTCGGTAGGAGTCCCAGGCGAACCTCTCCTGCCCGGAGGTCTTGGCAAGTCCGGCGACCGAGTCGTCGTTCAGGCCGACGTCGAGGATCGTCTCCATCATCCCGGGCATCGAGAAACGGGCTCCGGATCGTACGGACACGAGCAGCGGGTCGTCCGGTGCTCCGAGGCCGCGGCCCATGGTGCGCTCCAGCACTGCCAGGGCCCGGGCCGTCTCGATGGCCATTTCGGGCGGTTCCTCGCCGGTCGACAGATAGGCCTTGCATGCCTCGGTCGTCACGGTGAAGCCCGGCGGCACGGGAAGTCCGAGCCGGGTCATCTCGGCCAGGCCGGCTCCCTTGCCGCCGAGCAGGCCTGCCATCTCACGGTTGCCCTCGGCGAATCCGTACACGTACTGCGTCGGTACGTTCGTCATGGCTGCGACCTCTCACTGGTGGCGGACGACGGCCACTGGGCGGCCGACGTGCATGGCGGCATGGGTGACGGGGCCGGTGGGTGGATCCGTCGGCCACTCGGCGAGGCGGAGGTCGGGTCAGTACGGCTGGTCCATGTCACGCGATCACGACACCCTTCATCACCAGGGGCCTTGTCAAGGAGCGCACTTCGGCGATGACAGAGGCGCGCGGTCCGGCCCGTCCGTGCCACCTCACCGCGTGCCGGCGACGAGGAAGTCGGCGCAGCCGGACAGCGTGGTGAGTTGGGGCGTGTCCTCGTCCTCGATACGGAGCCCGGTCCGCTCGCTGAGGACTTCCACGAAACTCAGGAAGTCCAGCGAGTCCATCTCCAGAGCGTCGCGGAACGGGTCATCGGGCCCCAGAGTGGTGAAGTCGGCATCGGGGACGACGCCGGCGATGGACTCCTTGACCGTGGCCAGTGCTTCGGTTCGGTTCACAGCTGCTCCGGGTTCTGCAGGAGGCGGTCGACCGCCGTCAGGTAACGTGCTCCGACGGCGCCGTCCGTCGCGCGGTGGTCTGCTGACAGAGTGGTGGTGACCACCGGGCGTACGCCCAGCAGGCCGTCGACAGCGCAGGGCCGGTCGACGACCCGGCCGAAGCCGACCAGGGCCACTTGGGGCGGGTAGATCACGCCGAAGACGGCTTCCACCCCCTGATCGCCCAGGTTGGTGACCGTGATGGTGGAGTCGGCCACTTCGGATCCTCGCAGCCTGCCGGTACGGGCGCGGGCGACCAGGTCCTTCAAGGTGGTCATCAGCTTCGGGAGTTCGAGGGTGTCGGCGTCGTGCAGCGCGGGGGCGACGAGCCCGCCGCCGCGCAGGGAGACCGCCACGCCGAGATGTACTCCGTCGCCCGCCGTGAAGCGGTCGTCGGTCCAGAAGCCGTTGAGTTCGGGGGCCTCCCGGGCCGCGCGGGCCGCCGCCTTGAGCAACAGGGCTGCGGGAAGCAGCCGTTCGCCGACCGGGCTGCGCCGGTTGTGCTCGTGCAGCCAGTTCATGGCGGTGGCCATGTCGATGGTCGTGGACAGGTAGTAGTGCGGGATGTCCCGGTTGGCGCGGGTCATCAGTCCGGCGATCGCCTGGCGCATCGCGGCCGCCCGGTCGTCGGTGGGACGTACCGGGGCGGCGATGTGGCGTGTGGGTGAGGCCTCGGTCGCCGGGCCCGGTGCCGCGCCCCGCACGTCGGTGGCGCGGACGGCACCGTCCTTGCCGGTTCCCGTCACGGCGGTCAGGTCGATGTCCAGTTCGGCGGCGAGCCGCCGGGCGAGCGGAGTGGTCCGTACGCGCGACGACGGAGCGACGGCCCTGGAGGCCGCGGCCGCTCCCTCGATGTCTGAGCGTGTGACACGCCCTCCGGGCCCGGACCCCTGGAGGGTCTCCAGGTCGACGCCGCTGCGCTCCGCGAGGTGGCGGAGCAAGGGGCCTGCCTCGGTGTGTTGTCCGTGGTCCTGGGCGTCGGAGGGTACCGGGACCCGAGCGGGTTCGGGCCGGGCAGGTTCGGGCCGGATGGGTTCGGCTGGAGCGGGGGGTGTCGCGCGCTTCGGCGTCGGCCGGGGCGGTCGTTTCTTCTCGGTCGCCCCGGGTTCTCCGCGCCTCTCACGCTGCTTGGGCTCTTCGCGCTTCTCGCGCTCTTCCGCCGTCGGCTCGATCAGTGCGAGCGCCGTGCCGACCGGCACCGTCGTACCCGGCTCGACGAGCAGCCTCCCCATCGTCCCGGTCTCGAAGCACTCCACCTCGATCGTGGACTTCGCGGTTTCCACGACCGCGACGGGATCGCCCTTCCGGACCGGGGCACCGGGCTGAACCAGCCACTCCAGGAGCGTGCCCTCGTCCATGTCGGCGCCCAGGGACGGCATGGTGAACTCGGCCATGGTCAGTCCACCGCCCGGTGCGCCGCAGCCACGATGTCGGAGGTCTGCGGCAGGGCCGCCTCCTCCAGTTGCCGGGCGTACGGAATGGGGACCTCCGCGCTGCACACCCGCTCCACGGGGGCGTCCAGTTCATAGAACGACCGCTCGGCGATGCGGGCGGACACCTCCGCGGCGAGGCTGCCGGTGCGCCACGCCTCGTCGATGATCACCGCACGGTGGGTACGGGCCACGGAGGCGGTGATGGTCGCGTCGTCGAGGGGTCGGAGCGTGCGCAGGTCGATCACCTCGGCGTCGATGCCGTCGGCGGCCAGCTCGTCCGCCGCGGCGAGGGTCTTTGGCAGCGAACCGCCGTACGTGATCAGGGAGATGTCCGTGCCGGGCCTGCGGATCGCGGCGTGGTCCAGATCTACTGGGGCGGCGGGCGGCGCGAGTTCACCGGAGGCGTTGTAGAGGCTTCCGTGTTCGAAGATCAGCACCGGGTCGGGGTCTGCCAGCGCTGGGGCAAGCATGTGGCGTGCGTCTTCGAGGGTCGCCGGAGCCACCACACGGATGCCGGGGATGTGTGCGTACCAGCCCTCCAGGCTGTGGGAATGCTGGGCGGCGAGCTGGCGTCCCGCGCCCGTCGTCATGCGGATCACCAGGGGTACAGGCAGCTGGCCGCCCGACATGTGCAGCAGCGTGGCGGCGTTGTTGAGGATCTGGTCGAGGGCGAGCAGGCTGAAGTTGACGGTCATGATCTCGACGACCGGCCGCATCCCGGCCAGGGCCGCGCCGATCCCGGCACCCACGAACGCGGACTCCGACAGTGGGGTGTCGCGGACCCGTTCCGGCCCGAACTCCTCCAGCAGGCCGAGGCTGACCCCGAAGCATCCGCCGTACCGGCCGACGTCCTCCCCCATCAGGAAGACACGGTCGTCGGACCGCATGGCCTCCCGCAGAGCCTCCCGCATCGCCTCTCGGTAGGTCGTCTTCTGCTCCTGCGGCTGTCCGGCGCCCATGATCAGCTCACCTCCGCCGAAGCGCTCGTGACATGGCGCAGCAGGTCTGCGACCGGCTCTTCGGGCGCCTCCTCGGCGGCTGTGACGGCGTGGGCGATCTCGTTGGTGACCCGGCGCTCGATCGCGGCGAGTTCCTTGTCGGCCGGCTCGCCGTCCTCGCGCATACGGTCCATGAGGCGGGTGATCGGGTCCCTGCCCTTCCACCGCTCGATCTCCGCCTTGTCCCGGTAGCGGTCCGGGTCGTACATGGAGTGGGCGCGGAAGCGGTAGGTGCGCAGTTCCAGGAAGTGGGGTCCGGCGCCTGCCCGGATGGCTTCGCAGGCCCGACGGGCGGCCTGTTCGACGGCCTCGACGTCCATGCCGTCCACGGCCCAGGCGACCATGCCGTAGGAGGCGGTGCGCATGGCCAGGTCGGTCTGTGCCTCGTGCCGTTCGATGCCGGTTCCCATGGCGTAGAGGTTGTTCTCGCAGACGAGCAGCAGGGGCAGGTTCCACAGGGCGGCGAGGTTCGCCGTCTCGTGGAACTCGCCCTCGGCGAAGGCCCCATCGCCGAAGAAGCAGCAGGTGACGCGGGGGTGTGCGCGCATGCGGTCGGCGAGGGCCAGACCGGCGGCCAGCGGGAGACCGCCGGCGACGATGGCGTTGCCGCCGTAGAAGCGGCGGCTCGCGTCGAACAGGTGCATGGACCCGCCGCGGCCTCCGCTGCAGCCGGTCGTCCTGCCGTACATCTCGGCCATGACGGCTTCGGCGGGGATGCCGCGGGCGAGCGCGTGGCCGTGCTCGCGGTACGTGGAGACGACGGCGTCCTCGGGGTTCAGCGCCTCGTTGACGCCGACGGCGACGGCCTCCTCGCCGATGTAGAGGTGGACGAAGCCGCGGATCTCGGCGGCGCTGTACAACTCGACGCACCGTTCCTCGAAGCGCCGGATGCGCAGCATCGCCTCCAGCAGGTCCACCCTGTGCCCGGTGGCCGACCGGTCGGTGGGACGCCTGGTCTTCGTGCTCTGCTTGTTCACCACGGCCTTCTTCGTGGCCTTCTTCTCGGGTTTCTTCGCGGACTTCGACGTCGGGGAGGTCTTCCCGGTGCGGGTGCCGCGGGCGGGGCTCATTGGGATCCCTCCAGGGTCGACAAGTCGCCGGTGGGCAGGCCGAGTTCACGTGCGCGCAGGAGCCGGCGCATGACCTTGCCGCTGCGGGTCTTGGGCAGGTTCTGGTCGAAGGCGATCTCCCGGGGCGCGACGGCCGGGCCCAGCCTGCGGCGGGCGAAGGCCAGCAGTTCCCGCTCCAGATCCGGGGCTGGTTCGACGTCGGGGCGCAGCGACACGAACGCCTTGACGATGTTCCCGGCGACGGGGTCCGGCCGGCCGATCACTCCTGCCTCCGCGACCGCCGGGTGCTCCATCAGCGCGCTCTCCACCTCGAACGGGCCGATCAGGTGCCCGGCCGACTTGATGACGTCGTCGGCACGGCCCACGAACCAGTACCAGCCGTCCGCGTCCCGCCGGGCCAGGTCGCCGGTCAGGTACCAGCCGTCGACGAACGCGGCCTCGTAACGCTCCTTGTCGTGCAGATAGCCGCGGAACATGGACGGCCAGCCCGGCCGCAGCGCCAACTCGCCCTCCACGTCCGGGCTCCGTACCTCTGTGACCCGGCCGTCGGTGATCAGCGCCCGGCCGTCCTCGCCGCGCTCCAACAGGGCTGCCTCGACCCCCGGAAGCGGACGTCCCATCGAACCGGGCCGGATGTCGCACGCCGCGAAGTTCGCGATCAAGATGCAACCGGTCTCCGTCTGCCACCAGTTGTCGTGCACCGGCAGGCCCAGCACCTCCTCGCCCCACACCACCGCCTCGGGGTTGAGGGGCTCGCCGACCGAGGCGATGAACCGCAGGGCCGACAGGTCGTACGAGCGCGGCAGGTCGTACGGGCCTTCGCGCGGTGTGGCGCGCATCAGCATCCGCAGGGCCGTGGGGGCGGTGTACCAGACGCTGACCCGCTGTTCGCCGAGGATCCGGTACCAGCGCCGGGCGTCGTAGTCGCCCTCGTCGACCACCACCGTCACGCCGTGGACGAGCGGGGCGATGATGCCGTACGACATGCCGGTGACCCAGCCGGGGTCGGCGGTGCACCAGTACACGTCCTCGGGGTGCAGGTCGAGTGCGTACGCGGCTGTGGCGTGATGGGCCACGACCGCCTCGTGGACGTGGATCGCGCCCTTGGGGGTGCCCGTGGTTCCGCTCGTGAAGTGCAGCAGGGCCATGTCCTCGGGCGAGGTCGGCGGGATGGTGAAGGTGTCCGGGGCGGTGGACATCAGCTCGTCGAAGGAGACCGTGCCGGCCAGCTCCTCGGCACCCGGCCCGACGATCAGAACGTGTTCCAGCCCTGGCAGCGACGCCCGTCGGTCGGCCACCTTCCGCTGGTACAGGGCCGCGGTGGTGACCAGCAGCCGGGCGTCACCGAGACGCAGCCGCTGCTCCACCGGGTCGGGGCCGAAGGCGGAGAAGAGCGGGCACAGCACGCTGGTGTTCTTCAGCGTGCCCAGCACCGTGGTGTAGAGCTCGGGACAGCGCCCGAGCAGGGTGAACACCCGTTCGCCGTGGCCGACGCCGAGCGCGCGCAGGGCGTTCGCGAAGCGGGCGGTGCGGCGGGCCAGCTCGGAGTAGGTGACGGTCGAGACGGTGTGGTCACGGGCCACGCACCGCAGCGCGATCTTCTGCCCCTCACCCGGGCCCGCATGCCGGTCGACCGCCTCGTGCGCGATGTTCAGCCCACCGCCGGGCTGACCTGCCAGAGCGGTGCGCGCCAGCGACCAGGTGAAATCGGAACGGATCCGGTCGTAGTCGGCGAGATTCGGTATGACGTCCGGTGCGGTGTCCTTGTGGATCGTCTCCCAGTGCATGGGCGCTCCTCCTGACGCCTGCCTCTGTCTCCAGAGTCGCCGACCCCGACCCGGGCCGCATGCCGACCGGGCTCCGGTCGGGACTCGACCGCCTCCGACGTTGCCCCTGGCTCAGGCGCCTCACTCGCGGTGCAGCACCACCTTGAGGGCTCCGGTGTCGGGGCCGTGGGCGAAGACCTCGTAGGCGTCTCCCATGCGGTCCAGGCCGAATGTGTGGGTGACCAGCCGGGAGATGGGCAGGCGTCGGGATGTCACCAGGTCGAGCAGCCAAGGTGTCGAGGAGGCATCGACCTGACCGGTGCTGATCGTCACGTTCTTCCGCCACAGAGCCTCAAGATGCAGTGTGGCCGGCTTGCCGTGCATGCCGATGTTGGCGATGTGCCCTCCTGAGCGCACCACGCGTGTGCACAGGACGAAACTGTCCGGATCGCCGGCGGCCTCGATGACGACGTCGGCTCCCGGGCCCTCGGCGAGGTCGGCGATCAGCCGACCGGGTACGTCGGCGGCATCGACGCCCAGGCGGGTGGCGGCTTCCAGCCGGGAGGGAGACAGGTCCACCGCGATGATCCTGCGAGGCGAGTAGATCCGCGCGATGACGACCGCTGCGAGCCCCACGGGACCCGCGCCCACCACGACGACGGTGTCTCCCGGCCCGACGTGTCCGTTGCGCACCCCGACCTCGTAGGCGGTGGGCAGAACTTCCGCGAACAGGACCGCATCGTCGAGGGGCAGGCTCGCGGGCCGCCGGTGGGTGGAATTGTCGGCGAACGGCACACGTACGAACTCGGCCTGTGTGCCGTTGATCAGGTTCCCGAGGATCCATCCACCGCCCTCGCGGCACTGTCCGCCCATACCGGCCCGGCAGAACCGACAGTGGCCGCAGGCCGAGACGGACGACACGATCACCTGGTCCCCGGGGCGCACGGCATGAACCTCGTGGCCGATGTCCGTCACCTCGCCGACGGCCTCATGGCCGAGGACCGTCCCCGGCTTCACCTCGGGGAGGTCTCCGCGCAGAATGTGCAGATCGCTGCCGCAGACGGTGGTCGCGTCGACGCGCACGATCGCGTCGGTCGCCTTCTCGATCGAAGGATCCCGGATCGTGTCCCAGGAGGTCTGCTGGGGGCCGTGGTAGACGAGTGCCCGCATGGTTGCCCACTCCCTCGCTGCCCCCTCTCCACCGTCGCCCCGAAGGGGATGAGGAGGCAACCGGGACCTTCGCGCTCTCCAGTGTGCTCAGTCGGGCTCCATGTAGGGGCGGCGGAAGACCGGGGCCTGGCCGGTGCCGTAGGGGCGTACGGCCGCCAGCGCCTGGACGACCGCGGCCTCCAGGGGGCCGCTTGTGTCGACCGTGACGGCCTCTGGCCACGGCGGCGCCGCGGCTGCCATGGCCCGGGCCACGTCGAGGTCGGCGTCGGATGCCCCAGGAGCGCGGGTGCTCAGGCGGGCCGCCGATAGGTCGCCCGGCACCCGGCAGTACAGGGCCACGAGGTCGGCGCTGGTGCGTTCGGCCATGCGCTGGGCGGCTTCGCGCTGTGCCGGATGGGACCAGGTGGCGTCCAGGACGACGGACTCACCTGCGGACAGCAGCGTGGACGCACGATCGATGAGGGCGGCGTAGGTCTTGGCGGTCCACTCCGCCGTGTACAGCCCCTCGCCGTAGCCCGCGGCCGCGGACTCCTCCGCCGGGATGCCGGCCAGCTCCTTGCGCAGGCGGTCGCTGCTGAGCAGCGTGACGCCCAGACGGTCGGCCAGCGCACCGGAGAGCGTGGACTTCCCGCTGCCCGGGAGCCCGCCGACGAGGGTGAGGCCGATGGCGGAGGTGCGCAGGTGACGCAGCGTCGTCGTCACCAGCCGGTGTGCCGCTTCCTGTGCTCCGGATGTGCCCTGGCGGGCCTGGATCAGGTAGACCTTGGCCCGGACGAAGGCGCGGTAGGCGACGTAGTGGTGCCACAGGGAAGGGGGTGCGGGGTCGCCGGAGTACTCGCTGTACTCGGCGAGGAAGAACGCCGCGGCTTCCGGGGCGCCGAGCTGTTCCAGGTCCATGGCGAGGAAGGCGGCGTCGTCGAGGCCGTCGACGTAACGCAGGCGGTCGTCGAACTCCAGGCAGTCCAGGACGCGGGGGCCGTCGTCGAGACAGAAGATGTCCTCGGCGAGCAGGTCGCCGTGGCCGTCCACCACCCTCCCCTGCTCGATGCGGGCGTCGAAGAGCCGTTTGCGGCCGGAGAGATAGCGGCGCACCAGTCGCTCGACCTCCTCGACCTCCTCGACCTCCTCGACGTCCTCGACGTCCTCTGCGCCGTCGAGCGGCAGGCCGTCGTCGGCCATGGCGCGGACCTGTGCGAAGCTCGCTGCCCAGCGCGACAACAACGCGTCCCTGGTGCCCTGTTCGTCCACCTCCCGGCTGCGGGGCGCGTCCGCGTGACGCGTGGCGAGCTGCCGGGCGACGGCGCGCAGGACATCGTCGACGGTGGCCCCGTCCCGAGCCAGGCGGGACAGGCGGCGCGCCGACGGCATGCGCCGCATCACCACGAGGGGCTCGGGCACGTCCGTGTCAGGGCTGCGGATTTCCCCCACGCCCAGATAGACATCGGGGGAGAAGCGACGGTTGAGCTCGACTTCCCGCTCGCACGCGGCCCGTCGGGCCGCGACGGTGGTGTAGTCCAGGAACTCCAGATCGACCGGTTTCTTCACCTTGTAGGCGCGGTCGCCGACGAACACCACGACTGCGGTGTGGGTCTCGCACACCTCCGCGCGGGGAAGCGGCGGAGCGTCGAGGCCGGCGCTGGGGCGGACCACGGACGTATCGGCCCGATGCACCGCCTCCGTCGGCTCCCCGCCGTGGTTCGGTTCAGCCATGGGGGACGACGGCGACGGGGCAGCGCGCGTGGTGGACGGCGGCTTGGGCCACGTGGCCCAGGTGCGGTGCCACGGGCGGATGGTGCTTTCGTCGGCCGACCACCAGCAGCCCGGCGTTCTCGGCCTCGCTCACGACGGCCTTGGCGGGGCTTTCGAGCCGGACCACGTCGAGCACCCTCACACCGGGGAACTTCTCGCGCCAACGGCGGAGCGCCTGGCTCAGGTGCTTCTGGATGTCCTGTGTGATCTCCTCGGTCACGTCATGGTCCACGCCCCAGGGAACGTGTGCGTGGATCGGCACACTTCGGCCGTGGATGGCCCTGAGGGGCACGCCACGCGCCGCGGCGGTGACGAACCCGAACTCGAGCAACTCGTCGCAGGGGCCGTGCAGTTTCAGCGCCACGACCACGACGCCCGTCGTAGGCGCGGTGGGCTGGGGCCTTCCTTCCCGCGCCTCGGCGCGTACGAGGACCACCGGGTGCTCGGCCTTCGCCACGACGGGCATGCTGACGTCTCCCATGAAGTAGCTCTCGACAGGCGTCAGTCCACGTGAACCGAGCACGAGCACCTCGGACTCCGAAGCCGCTTGCAGCAGCGCGTCCTGGGCGTCGTCGGCGACCAGGTTGCCGACGATGGAGAGACCTGGGTGGTGTGCCTGGAGCTCGGCCCGCGCGTTGTGGACGATCCGCTTGGCCCAGTAGTTCTGATCCAGCTCCGAGGGGATGTCGGTCGGCTCTGGCACCAGCAGGGGCCATGCGTGCAGCAGGCGCAGCGTGAGCTTGCGCCGTTCGGCCTCTGCGGCGGCCCAGTGGGCGGCGGCAAGGCTCTCGGGTGAGCCGTCGAGGCCCACGGTGATCGCTGGCTCCATGGCGGCTGCCTCCGTCTCGTACGAAGCTGGAGTCACGGGAACGAGTCCTCTCGTCCAGACTGCGCCCGTATGCCGAGTACGGCCTCTTCAGGAGGGGTGTGCCGCCCGGCGCGAGGAGGAGGTGAAAGAAGTGGTGATTCCCCTGGTGGCCGGCGTCGACGGGTCCGAGGCGAGTCTGGAGGCCGTTGACTGGGCAGCCGGTGAGGCGGTCCGCCACGATGTGCCGCTTCACCTCGTGCATGCGGCGGCCCCGGACCACGAGGCGTACGAACTGATCGCCTCCGCCTCGGAGCGGGCAAGAAAGGTCGCTCCCCTGGTACGGCTGTCGAGCGAGGTGCTGTCTGGGGACGCGGTGTCCGCCCTGATCGGCAAGGGGCGCAACGCCTTCGCGCTGGTACTTGGGTCCAGAGGGCTCGGGGGTCTCGCCGGGCTGCTGCTGGGCTCGGTCAGTCTGGCCGTGGCGGCGCACGCCGATTGCCCTGTCGTCGTGGTGCGCGATGGAGCGGAGTACGGGAACGCCCGGTTCGGGAACGTCGTCGTCGGTGTCGAGGACGGGGAGGGAAGCGGTACGGCGGTGCGGTTCGCCTTCCGCGAGGCCCACGTGCGGCGCTGTCGGCTGGTGGCGGTGCACGCCTGGAACGCCCCGCTCGGGGCTCTCGCCGAGCCCCCGCCCCTGTCCGGGTACTCCACGCAGGCCCACCGGCGCCCGCCGGCGCAGGTGCTCGACGACGCGTTGCGGGGTGCCGCCGAGCGATACCCGGACGTTTCGCTGAGCCGCCGGGTGATCGAGGGGTCGGCCCGGCAGGCACTTCTGAACGCCGCGGCGCGCGCCGACCTGCTCGTCGTCGGAGCCCGCAGGCGACATGGGCACACGGGTCTCCAGCTGGGCCTTGTCAACCACGCGGTGCTGCATCATGCGCCCTGTCCGGCCGCGGTCGTTCCGCAGATATGACGGTTACCGACCCGGGGCTCGTGGCCCGTCGGCTCTGCCGGCCCGGGTGGCCTCCCCCAGGGACCTTCGGCCCTTTGACCCGGATCCGTTGACGGTCGATCGTGGTAGGGGAACCGACCAGCGACGGCTGGAGGCCAGGCCATGAGTGCACAAGGCTCGCCGAACCCGTCCAGCGCCCATCCGCCGCGCCAGGAGCACCTGGCCGGGGGCGCGAACCCGTTGAGGCGTACGTCCGACAGGATCGAGTCCTGGGTCCTCCGCTTCCTGATGGTCGTCCTCCTCTTCGGGCTGCCGGCGGCGTCACTGAGCGCGGGGCGGACCGCGTACGAGTCCAACATGGACACCG
Source organism: Streptomyces sp. NBC_01314 (assembly GCF_041435215.1). NCBI lineage: Bacteria > Bacillati > Actinomycetota > Actinomycetes > Kitasatosporales > Streptomycetaceae > Streptomyces > Streptomyces sp. NBC_01314. The sequence goes on from NZ_CP108394.1 coordinate 10,431,622, forward strand.
TGCGGGCACAGGCCGCGGAGCGGCATCAGGTCACTGCCCGGCTGCTGTCGGACGCCGAAGGAGCGGGGGACGGCGCGGAAGGCGCGCTGCAACCGACGCGGGTTCGATGGACCGACAACGAGGGCGAGGAAAGGACCGGAACGGCACTCGTGAAGTCGGGTACGGCCAAGGGATCGACCGCACGAATCTGGCTGGACCGGGAAGGCGCTGTCGCCCATCCCCCGATGAGCGCGGGCAACGCGACAGCCACCGGCTGGCTGGTCGGCGGCATGGCGGCGCTCGCGGTGGCCACCGGCGTCTGCGCGGCGAGGGCGGGCGTGCGCAAGGTGCTGGACCGCGGAAGGTACGCGCGGTGGGATGCCGAGTGGGACCTGGTGGAACCCCAGTGGTCGGCACGCTTCCGCGGATGACCGGCCGTGGGCCGCTGGGGTCCCGAAGGAGGTGAGGGCGATGTCCGACGCGACGACCACCGACCTGTACGAGGTGACGATGGCGATGTCGTATCTGCGTGAGGGGATGACAGCCCCGGCGACGTTCAGCCTCTTCGTCCGCGAGCTGCCATCCGACCGCGGCTTCCTGGTCGCGGCGGGACTGGAATCGGCCCTGGACTACCTCGCCGGACTTCGTGTCGGCTCCGAGGACATCGCCGCATTCGCCGCGGCACTGCGCCGGCCGGCCCGGGATCTGGAGCCGCTGCTCGGGCTTGAGTTCACCGGCCAGGTGCGGGCGGTGCCGGAGGGGCGGATCGTGCTCGCGGGAGAACCCCTGCTGGAGGTGACCGCCCCGCTTCCCCAGGCGCAGCTGGCCGAGACGTACGTACTCAACCAGCTCAGCCATCAGACGACGATCGCCTCCAAGGCCGCGCGATGCGTGCTCGCCGCAGCCGGACACCCGGTCGTCGACTTCTCCCTGCGGCGCGCCCATGGCCCACAGGCCGGTTATCAGGCTGCCCGGCTGAGCGCGCTGGTGGGCTTCGCCGGGACCAGCAACGTGGCCGCGGCGACGGCTGAAGGCGTGCCGGCGGTCGGCACGATGGCCCACTCGTTCGTGGAGGCGCATCCGACGGAGGAGGCTGCGTTCCGTGCCTTCACCCGGACTCACCCCGGCCCGGTCACCCTGCTGGTGGACACGTACGACACCGAGACCGGCGTCCGCATCGCGGCCCGTGTCCTGCGAGACCTCGACCACGCGGCCCGCGGGCCCGGCTCGGCGATCCGACTGGACAGCGGCGACCTCGGAGCCCTGGCGGTACGGGCGCGCGCCGTCCTCGACGCCGCCGGCCTGCCGGACGTACGGATCGTCGCCAGCGGCGGTCTCGACGAGTACGCCGTGGACGATCTGATCCGCTCCGGCGCGCCGATCGACACCTACGCCGTCGGTACCCGCGTCGGCGTCTCGGCGGACGCCCCGTATCTGGATTCGGCCTACAAGCTGGTGGAGTACGACGGCCGCCCGATGATGAAGCTCTCCTCCGCGAAAGTGACGGCACCCGGGCGGAAACAGGTGTTCCGCCGCGCCGGCTTCGACGACGTGATCGGCCTTGCCGACGAGCGGCCACCCGAAGACGGCAGGTCGTTGCTGGAGACGGTGATGCGGGACGGACGGCGCACAGGCAAGCCGCCGACCCTGCGCGAGAGTCGGGAGAGATTCGCCGCCGATCTTGCCGTGCTGCCACCGGTGGCCCGGCGGATCCGAGCCCCCGTGGCACCGCGGGCGACGACCTCCGAGCAGCTGAGCGCGCTCACCGACCAGGTCCGACGCCGCATCGCCGAGCAGACGCAGGCACCCGCCGCCCGTTGGCGGAACCCGGAGCGAAGCACCTACGGATCGCAGCGTTCCGTACCGAGGTGAGGAGGAAAGCGATGCCGCATACCGTGGAGTGGAAGGTTCGTCTCCACCTCTTCGAGGAGGAGGGAACGACGAAGGCCCGTGTGGTGCTGGACACCGGAGCCACGACACTCACCGGCCACGGGGTCGCGCACTGCAACCCGGCGGACACGGACGTGCCGGAGATCGGTGACGAGCTGGCGGCCGGCCGGGCCATGCGCGACCTCTCCGCGCAACTGGTGAAGGTCGCCGAGCAGGACATCGAAGGCATGGGTGCTTCCCGGACCGGCTCGCGCACCCAGCAGGCCGCCGGGTGGCCCATGTGACCGCCGACGGCGAAACAACCTGGACAACCTCGCGGGGGTGCCGGTGCCGGTCCGGGAACCCCGCTCAGTGAGCAGCAGCCCCGGCCCGAGGAGTGGTGGGCTGTCGCCCCACAAGGAAGTGAGGAGGATGACCGATGACACTGCCTGTCCGTCGCAGTAGGAGCGCTGTCCCCGCGTGGGACCCGTTCCGCGAACTCGAGGATCTGCACAGCCGGATGGACCGGCTCATGCAGTCCGCGTTCCCCGGTGCCGGGGAGTTCGGCACGCCCGAGGCGTGGGCGCCGCTGGCCGAAGTCGAGGACACCGAGGACGCGTATCTGGTGGAGCTGGAACTCCCCGGCGTGAGCAAGGACCAGATCACCGTGGAGGTCGCCAACGGCGAACTCGATGTCCACGGCAAGATCAAGGAGAAGGAACGCACCGGTGTGGTCCGGCGGCACACCCGCCACATCGGGCAGTTCGACTACCGCACGAGTCTGCCGCCGAACTCCGACCCCGAGCACATCAGCGCGGATCTGACCGACGGAGTCCTCACCGTGCGCGTCCCGAAGGCCGAGAAGTCCAAGCCGCAGCGTATCGAGATCAGCGGCTGAGCGAGGGGCGTGACCCGGCTGCCAAGGGCTGGCGCCGAGGTTGCGCGGGCTGCGGCAGGCCGGTGTTCGCGTGCCATCCACGCAGGGCCGACCGTCTCGCCGTCGGCCCTGCTCCGGCCCTGGCCGGCATGGCTCACGCGCCGGTGGCGTCGTCGGTCCGGTACGCGATGTGCTGCGAGACCGAGACCACGCCGTCGACGCTCCGGCACAGCCGCTCGATGATGGGGACCAGACTCTTGAACTCGACGGATCCGCCGAGGGAGACCTGTCCCTCACGTACCTCGACCGTCACATCCGTGGGCGCGAGGGACAGCGTGCGCCGGAGTACGTCCCGCGTGATCTCGTCGCGGATGGCGTCGTCACGGCGCAGGAAGATCCGCAGCAGGTCGCCGCGGCTGACGATGCCCCGCAGCCGGTCCGTCTCGTCCACGACGGGCAGCCGCTTGACGTGGTGGACCTCCATCAGGCGGGCCGCCTCGACCACACTCCACTCCGGACGCGCGCACACCGCGGGGGCCGACATCAGTTCCTCGGCCTTCGTCCCTTCGGCCTTGGCCCGCTCCCACGCCTCCAGATGCGGAATCGGGGTCAGACCGGACGGATCGGTCTGGTCCGAGGACTTGCGCAGCAGGTCGGCCTCGGACACCACCCCCAGGGGGCGGTCCCGTTCGTCCACGACGGGTACGGCGGTGACGTCGTTCTCCGAGAGCAGCTTGACGATCTCCTTGAACGGCAGGTCCCGTGGCGCACGGACGACGTCCCGGGTCATCAGTTCTGCGACCGTTCGGTGGTGCATGTCGCGCCTTTCTTCCGGGGCACGTGGTCAAGCCGCGTCGGCCCGGATCAGGGCTTCTCATCCCATGCGGCGGCCTGTCGCGCGTGGCACGTTGGGTACAGGAACATTCTGAGGAAGGGGCGGCGATCATGCGAGCTCACCTCGGCGACCAACTCGTCATAGAGGGCCCGGCCACCGGTGCCACCAGGCGCGACGGAGAGATCGTCGGACTCCACCATGCGGATGGCACACCTCCCTACGATGTGCGCTGGTCGGACACGAACCAGGTCACGCTGGTGTTCCCCGGGCCCGATGCCCACGTCCGACACTTCGAGCGGGAGCCCGGGACCCCCGAGCCCTCCCGGCCGAGCTCGGAGGAGGCGGGTGCGGAGGAGGCGGGTGTGGTGCCGGAGACGACCCCGCTGAGCGTGGCCCCCAACCCCGGGGACATCGGTCGGCGCGTGGCCACCGAACGCGAGCGCCAGGGGCTGAGCCGGACAGAAACAGCCCGACGTGCCGGAATGGCGCCGGACTACCTGGCATACCTCGAAGAACAGCCGGCCGACCCGAGCGTGGGGAGCCTGATCAGACTGGCCGACGCGCTGGGTACGACGGCCACAGCACTGCGCGGGGCCGGTATCGATCTGCCGCCGGGCCGGGGCCAGGCACTCCTCCACCCTCGGCTGCGGGAACTGGGGCCCGATGAATGTCGCGCCCTGCTGTCCACCCATGGTGTGGGCCGCGTCGCGGTGTCGACCGCAGAGGGTCCGGCGGTCGTCCCGGTGAACTACGAGGTCGTCGACGACACGATCGCCTTCCGGACCGCACCCGAGTCGGTACCCGCGGCTGCCGTGGGCTCGGAAGTCGCCTTCGAGGTCGACCATGTGGACGAGGCGATGAGCCAGGGCTGGAGCGTGCTCGCCATCGGCCCCGCGAGGGTTGTCACGGAGCCCGACGCCGTGCGCCGGCTGGCCGATCGTGCCCACACCACGCCGTGGCCGGGGGGCGAACGCGAGATGTGGGTGTCGATCATTCCCCAGCGCCTCACGGGGCGCCGCATCAGTCCCGCCGACCAGTGAGCGGGTCCCCTGCGGCCGTTCCGACGCACGGAGGGAGGCTCCGATGATTCCTCGAGCACCATCTGAAGAACGTGTGATGGCCTTGGTTCACGACGCCTCAGCCGCTCCGTCGATGCACAACGCGCAGCCGTGGCACTTCGACTACTTCCAGGGCAGCCGCACCTTCCACGTCCGAGCTGATTTCGGCCGTGGCTTGCCGCACGCCGACCCCGACACCCGCGGCCTCCACCTCGGCTGCGCCGCCGCCCTGATGAACCTGCGGGTCGCGGCCGTTCAAGGGGGCTGGTATCCGGCGACTCGCCTGCTGCCCGACCCCGCCGACCGGGCGCTGCTCGCGGCCGTGCGGCTGGCCGACACCGGAAGCGGTGAGAAGGACCTCGCCACGCTGTATCCGGCGATTCACGAGAGGCACACCAGCCGCTTCCCGTTCGAGGAGACGGAGATCTCCCAGGCCGTACGCGCGGCGCTCGCCGTCGCCGCCCACCGTGAGGGAGCCGTACTGACCTTCCCCACCTCATGGCATCTGCAGCAGGTGCTGGAACTGATCGAGGAGGCCGAGGCCCGCAATCGGACGGACGAGGAAAGCGACGCGGACCTGGCGGCCTGGACCAGCATTGACGGCTCGTCCGGGACCACGGCTCCTGAGGGGGTCCCGGAGTACGCCTTCGGACCGCGTAAACGCGGTGGCAAGGCCCCGATGCGGGACTTCGCCGGAACCAGGCCGGTGACGGGACGTGGCGCGACCGAGTTCGAGAGGTCTCCCCAACTGGCCCTTCTCAGCACCGTAGAGGACCGCCCTGAGGACTGGCTGCGTGCCGGTCAGGCGATGGAACGCGTACTGCTGGTGGCCACCCTCGAAGGCCTGTCCAGTTCCTTCGCCACCCAGGCCCTGGAGTGGACCGACCTGCGGTGGCCGATGCGCGACCCGGTAGCGGGGAGTGGCCGCGTACAGATGGTGCTGCGCCTCGGATACGGGCCCGAGGGGCCCCGTACACCGCGCCGCCCGGTGCCGGACGTACTCGACATCCGGCCGTGACGGGCCAGGGCGCCGCCACTCAGTGCGCGGCACCGTCGTCGTGGCCGGGGGCGTTCTCCATGTCGCGCCTCGGACCCGTCATCGAGCGTCTTCGGGCCCGGTGGGTGTGGCGGACGCGCCGGTGAGGTGGGACTCGACGTCCACGACGCCCTCCACGGCACGGATGAGGCGAGCGGCGACCGAGACGAGCGAGGTGTCGTGGATCTGGCCGCGTAGGGTGACGACCCCCTCGCGTACGTTCACGTGGATGGCGTGGCTGAACGCGGGGAAGAGGTAGGCGATCACCGTGCGGCGGACCTCCTCCTCGATCTGCTCGTCCGGTCGCAGGAACACCTTCAGCAGATCGGCGCGGCTGACGATGCCCTGCAGCATGCCCTCGCCATCGATCACAGGGAGCCGCTTGACGTGTCTCACAGCCATGATGCGCGCGGCCTGCGCCAGGGTGGCGTCGGAATGCACCGTGATGGCGGGGGTGCTCATGAGTTCCTCCGCGGTCAACCCACCTGCCTTGGCGACGTCGGGCAGGCGTTGCCGCTGCTCGTAGAGGCCCATGTCCCCCTCGTGGAACTCCTCCTTGGGCAGCAGGTCGGCCTCGGAGACGACCCCGATGACACGTCCCTCACCTTCCAGAACGGGCAGGGCGCTGACTCTCCACTGCTCCATGGTCCGGACGATTTCCTTGAACTGAGCGTTGCGCCCGACGGCCACCACCGTCTGAGTCATCACATCGCTCACGATGTGCGGGGTCTCCGGCATCTCGGACCTCCTCGTCTCCGCTCCGCCTTGTTCAGGGCATCGGGCCGGCGCCGTAGGGCGCGTACAGGTCGAGCAGCCGTACACGAGTGGCCCTGAGGCGGTCGGCGATCACACCGGCGACATAGGTGTACAGCGCCTGGTTCAGCACGGGGTCCTTCCCGCACATCTCCATGACCGCCGACGCGTCGAACTCGTAGGCACGTACCGGGCTGGCGGCCTCGGCCCCCAGGTGCCAGCGCCGGGGCGGGATCAGCCAGGACCACCCCAGCAGCTCTCCCTGCTCCAGCGTCGCGATGACCGCGGCGCGCCGTCCCGGCACGTGAAGATCCAGAGCGACCGTGCCGGTGCGGATGATCCAGAAGCGGTCGGCTTTCCCGCCCTCGTCGAATACGCGCTCGCCCGTCTCGAAGGACACCTCATGGGCGAGCGACATGAGCTGATCGCGATGATCCTTGAGCAGAGCGCCGAAAACGCCGGTCCTCGCAGCCACCATGGCCTTCCCTTCTCCCGGGCCGAACTCGAGAGGGACTTGGTGCCCGGACTTGGTGCCCTCGCCCCCGGACGTCTCGCCATGCGGCCCGCCGGTGTTCGAAGGTGAGATTCGGCGGCGTCCACTCGCGTCGGCCGCGGGTACTCATCGCTCCGTTCCTCGTGGCCGTATCCCCACCATCGCCGCAAATCGGTACTGCGGCACCTGGGGTCGAGGTCCCACTACAGGGGCGATCCACCTGTCGCGGTGAGCCCTGGGCGGTGCGACGGTATTCATGGGGGTGCTCTCGAAGGCCGGAAGGAAGGCGGTGGGGACGATGGAGCTCCCGCTGGTCGTGGGGGTCGACGGGTCGGATTCCAGTCTTCAGGCTGTCGACTGGGCAGCGGACGAGGCGGCACGTCACGGTCTGCCCTTGCGCCTGGTGTACGCCTCCCTGTGGGAGCGCTACGAGGGAGGCCGCCCGTCCTTCGGGACCGACCGTCCCGCCGAACAGGTCATGGCGGAGCACATCGTCGCGTCCAGCGCGGAACGCGCCCAGCGGCGTCGGCCGGAGGTGAAGGTGTCGGGCGAGGTACTGCCGGACGACGCCGTGTCCGCGCTGCTGGGGGCGGGGCACGAGGCACGCGCCCTGGTCACCGGCTCCCGTGGCCGCAGCGAGCTCACCGGGCTGCTGCTGGGGTCGGTCGGCCTCACGGTCGCGGCCCGCGCCGTGTGCCCGGTCGTCGTGGTCCGTGGCTCGGAGCAGGGCCGGCGGGGGACCTTCGGGCGAGTGGTGGTCGGAGTCGGCGACCCGACCGAGGGCTCGGGCGCCGTACGGTTCGCCTTCCGCGAGGCCGAGGCGCGCGGCTGCGCCGTCGAGGCCGTACGGGCCTGGCGCCGCCCGGCACATGAGCACCCGGACCACCCCCTCCTCACGGACGGCACACATGCGTACGAGGAACGGGCTTCGGCCGCCCTCACGGACGCGCTGCGCGAGGCCGTACGGGATCATCCCGGCGTCGACGTGGACCGCCGGCCGGTCGAAGGCTCCGCCCACAAGGTCCTCCTGGCCGCATCGGCCCGCGCCGACCTGATGGTCGTCGGTGCCCTACGGCGACAAGGCCACTTCGGTCTGCAGCTCGGCAGGGTCGCGCACGTCCTGCTCCATCACTCCGAGTGCCCGGTCGCCGTGGTCCCCCAGCGAGCCTGACCGCCGATGTGCCGGGCGCGCTCCTGTTCCGTCTGATGGAGGAAGGGGTGAGGGCGGCGGATGCCGGAGTGGATCTGGGAGTACGAGGGGTACGACCCCGCTGCCGAACGCCTGCGGGAATCGCTGTGCACGCTCGGCAACGGCTACTTCGCCACCCGTGGGGCGGTGCCCGAGAGCAGGGCGGGCCTGACGCACTACCCCGGGACCTACGCGGCCGGGTGCTACAACCGCCTGGAGTCGACCGTGGCCGGGCGGCAGGTGGCGAACGAGGACCTGGTCAATCTCCCGAACTGGCTGCTCCTGAGGTTCCGTCCGCGTTCCGCCCGGGGAACGGCGGGCCCGTGGTTCTCCCCGGACACCAGCGCCCTCCTCGACCACCGGCACACTCTCGATACGCGCCGGGCCACGCTGACCCGCACGTTCCGCTACCGGGACGACGAGGCCGGTGTGCTTGGCGTGGAACAGATCCGCCTGGTGCACATGGCCGACCCCCACCTGGCCGCGCTGCGGACCGTCTTCACCGCCGAGGACTGGTCGGGGAAGATCGAGATCGATTCCGCCCTCGACGGCGACGTGATCAATGCCAACGTGCACCGCTACCGGTCCCTCAACCGAGGCCACCTGGTGCGGGTACGGACAGGGGCGGCCGGCACCGACACGGTGTGGCTGCGCTGTCGCACCAGCAGCTCCGACATCGGCATCGCCATGGCGGCCCGGACCGTCGTCACCGGACAGCCTCCGGACTCGTCGGAGCTCCGTCCCGCTCGGCACCGAGCCGCCCACCGCCTGGTGATCCCGATCGCTCCGGGCCGCCCCGTCGTCGTGGACAAGACCGTGGCGCTGCACACCTCCCGCGACACGGCGATCGGCAACCCCCTCGAAGCGGCGGTCGACCGGGTCTCCGCCGCCCCGGACTTCCCTGCCCTCATGGACTCCCACGTCGCCGCGTGGGCACGCCTGTGGCGGCGCGCGGACATCCGGGTACCCGGCCAGGCCGGCCGCGTCCTGCGCCTGCATCTGTTCCACGTGCTGCAGACGCTGTCACCGAACACCGCGGACCTCGACGTGGGCGTACCGGCCCGAGGGCTGCACGGAGAGGCCTACCGCGGCCATGTCTTCTGGGACGAGCTGTTCGTGCTGCCGTATCTGAACCTGCACTTCCCGGAAGTCTCCCGGGCACTGCTGACCTACCGTCACCGACGTCTCCCGCAGGCTTGCCGGGCGGCCGCGCGGGCGGGCAGGGCCGGGGCCATGTATCCGTGGCAGAGCGGCAGCGACGGTCGCGAGGAGACCCAGCAGCTGCATCTCAACCCCCGCTCCGGGCGCTGGCTGCCGGACCACTCCCGGCTCCAGCACCACGTGGGCTCGGCGATCGCCTACAACGTGTGGCAGTACTGCGAGGCCACCGGCGACACCGAATTCCTGCACACCAAGGGCGCGGAGATGCTGCTGCAGGTCGCCCGCTTCTGGGCGGACACGGCGGTGTTCGACCCCGAGTCGGGTCGCTACCGCATCCGTGGAGTGGTCGGCCCCGACGAGTACCACGACAGCTACCCGGGTGCCGCGCGGCCCGGTCTGGACGACAACACGTACACCAACGTCACCGCCGCCTGGGTCCTCGGCCGCGCCCTGGAACTTCTGCGGCGCCTTCCGGCATGGCGTCGGCAGGAACTGGTCGAGCGCATGCGGCTGGGCGACGAACTCCCGAAGTGGGAGGAGGTGTCGCGGCGGTTGCGGGTGCCCCACCACCAGGGTGTCATCAGCCAGTTCGACGGCTACGGTGACCTCGCCGAGCTGGACTGGGACGCCTACCGCGAGCGGTACGACAGCATCCGGCGCCTCGACCGGATCCTCGAGGCGGAGGGCGACACGGTCAACCGGTACCAGGCATCCAAACAGGCCGACGTCCTCATGCTCGGCTACCTCTTCTCGCCCGTCGAGCTCCAGCGGCTCTTCCACCGTCTCGGGTACGGACTGGACGACGAGCTCTGGAACAGGACCGTCGACTACTACCTGCGACGCACCAGCCATGGCTCCACACTCAGCGGCCTAGTCCATGGGTGGGTCCTCGCACGGGTCAGACGGGCCGAGGCGTGGAAGTACTGCCAGGAGGCCCTTGAGGCGGACATCGCAGACCTCCAGGGCGGCACGACCGGCGAAGGCATCCACCTCGGCGTCATGGCCGGCACCGTTGACCTGGTCCAACGAGGCCTGACCGGTCTGGAGACCCGCGAGGACGCGCTGTGGCTGGACCCTGTGCCCCTTCCGACGCTCTCCGAGTACGGATTCTCGCTGTGCTACCGCGGGCACTGGGGTGTCGCCGTACAGCTGCGGAGCGGCCGCCTGCGGATCGACGTGCCCGACTCGGAGGAATCACCGATCCGCGTGGTACTGCCCGACCGGGCGGTCACCATCGCACCGGGGGAGACCTGCGCACTCGTGCTGCCGACGAGTTGATCCGTCCGACGGGGCGAAGTGGGTGAGGGCCCGGTGTGCCCGGTGCCCGGACGTCGGCCGCCCCACGCTTTCTGGCCGCGCCGCTGGACATCACCGTGCTGCGCGGATGTACCCGCCCTGGTCCGGGCCACGGGAAGCGGGGACCGTCATCGCCGCTCGCCGGACCCCCGCACCACGGCGACCGGGCAGTGCGCGTGGTGCAGCATGGCCTGGCTGACCGATCCCAGGAGCAACCCGGCGAAACCACCCCGCCCCCGGGCGCCGACGACCAGAAGCTGCGCGGTGCCGCTTGCTTCGATCAATGCCTCACGGGTGCCGCCGCGCAGCACTCTGCGCTCGACCAGGACACCCGGGTACCGCTCCTGATGGCCCGCGAGTGCCTCGGCCAGGAGGCGCTCCTCTCTCTCGGTGAGCGTGCCGGGCTCGTTCGCGTACGGCTTGGAGGGGTCCTGCGGCGGAGACATCGGCGCGTTCCACGGAGTCCAGGCGTGCACGGCGACCATGCCCACCGCGCGCTGCACGGCCTCGGCGAAGGCGAAATCGACTGCTCTCTCGCCGGCCGGGGAACCGTCGACCCCCAGTACGACCGGCCCGGCGGGATCCTGCTGCTCCCGGACCACCAGCACCGGGCACCGGGCGTGAGCCGCCAGGTGCACCGCCGTGGACCCCGCCAGCAGCCCGACGAATCCGCCCATGCCACGGGATCCGACGACTACCAGCTCCGCGGCACGAGACTGCGCCTCCAGCGCGGTGAGCGGCTCACCGTTCACCACGGCAGGGGTGACGTCCACCTCCGGCGCCACCGTCCGGGCGCGCGCCACCGCCTCGGCCACCAGACGCTCGATATCGACCATGTTCCGCAGCGCGCTCTCGGGTGTGCCCAGCGGCGACGGATCCAACGGCACATGCGTCGCGGGCCAGACGAACGCATGCACCAGGCGCAGTCCCGCCCCGCGCCACCGGGCCTCCCGGGCCGCCGTCTCGACCGCGGCAAGACTTGACGTCGAGCCATCCACACCCACTACCACCAGACCGCTCACCGCGCCTCCCTCGGTCAACACTCCTCGTCCCAAGCCTCACCCCGGCGATGCACCGCTGCCACAGGGAGCGAGCGGCCGTCGTCCGGGACCGGCGTCTCCCGTCCCCGCGGGAACAGGACCGGGGCGGGAATTCACGACGCCGACCGGCGCTCGGGACAGAGTGCACGCAGCCTTGCGGAGAGGAGGGAGGTCGCGGCCCTGGGGTCCGCCCGGTGACCGCATGGAGCATCGGTGGACCCGCGCCACGCCAGAAGTGATTCGCCGGACTTCTCCCGCTTCTCGAACCCTCGGCGAACGCGCCGACTGGCCCCAGCCGGACCGAAACGGTCAGACGGCATCGACGCGGTCCACGACATCGACCACGTCCTCGATGTCCCGCAGCGATTCGAGGAGGCGCGCGGCGAGTGCCTCGTCCAGTCTCCCCGTCAGAGTCACCACGCCGTTCTCGACCGTCACCTCGGCAGTGGCGGGAACCGGCGACTGCCGCCGGAGCACCGACTCGGCCTCCGCACGGATGTCGGCGTCGTCGCGCATCAGGGCTCGCAGCAGGTCGGCCCGGCTCACCACACCGACCAGCCGGCCCTGCTGGTCCGCGACGGGGAGCCGCTTCAGCCGTGCGTGCGCCGCCGTCCAGGCGGCGTCCGCCACCGGCTGCCCCGGCCGTACGGTGACCGGTGGGAAGGTCATGAGAGTGGCCGCCGTGTCACCGTGGCTCTTCTCGTAGAGCCGGTGCTGCCGGAACCTGCCGACCGGGCTGTGCCGGTGGGGTTCGGCCATCACGGCGGCCTTGGCGAGCAGGTCGGACTCCGAGACCACGCCGATCACGTGGTCCTCGGCGTCGATCACCGGCAAGGCGCTCACGTGCTCGCGGGAGAGCGTGTGGGCGACATCGAGGAACGGCATGTCGCCGGGGACGGCGGCCGCGGGCACCCGCATGACGTCGCGCACACAGAGCTCACCCGGCTCTCGGGCAGGGGGCCGGCGTTCCGGGGAAGTGGACGACTTGGGGTCCTCCGGAGCCACGGGCCGTTCGGCGGCTCTGGTGGCCGCTGCGGTGGCGACGGCGCCGAGATAACGCCGCAGTGCGTCCTGGCGCGGCTCCTCGCGCGGTGTCCAGGGACGGCCCGGTGTGGTGTGGCGGGCCTCATCGGCGGCGGCGCGGTGTTCGACGTCACTCACGACAACCTCCACAACGGCGGTGCCCCCACCTTCCCCCTCAGTGTCGCACCGGCCGCACCGGCCTGCCCGAGGCCGCGTGGCCGCGCACAGGGCCGGCGAGCCGGGCGCGGCAGGACATCCGTCTCCGTAGCAGGGAGACTGGGAGGAAGACTTGGGGGCGAGCGACCGTGAGGAGAACTCATGGTGGGTTTCCGGGACTTCCTGACACGGTTCCGCCCGGCGGCCGCGCCCGGTCGCGCCGCACCGGGAGGTGTTCCGGCCGACCGCTCCGCAGAGCTCGCGGCGGAGCTCGGACCTCCGCTCGCCCTGCTCGAAGACGTACAGACGGAAGCGGAGGCGATACGCGAGCGGGCCGAGCAGGATGCCACGCGGACGCGGCGCGAGGCCGAGCGGCAGGCCGCGGAGATCATCATGGCCGCGCGGGAGGGCGCACCTGCCGTACGGGCCCGCAGCGCGGACGGTGTCGTTCGCGAGGCAGAGGAAGAGGCGGCGGAGTTGCACACCGCAGCCGGGGCGGAGGCCGCCGCCGTACGGAAGCGGGCAGTGACCCGGATGCCCGCACTCGTCGACCGTGTGTCCGCACTGGTGAACGACGACCTGACCGCTCTGAAGGCGGCGACGGACGAACCCCCGGGCGGGCCGGACGCGAGCCCCGCTCCCGACGGTGGCCCACGCGGGGAAGGCAACCCCTGATGGGCTCGGCACGCGTGGCCGGTGTGACCCGGGCACGGGCCCTGCGCACCAGACGTCTGGGCGCGGACGGTGTCCGGGAGGTCGCCGCGTGCCGGACGCTCGACGACGCGCTGCACTACCTGACGGCCACCGCCTACCGCCACGACGTCACGCCGGGCGGCTCCCTGGCCGAAGCGCAGCGGGCGGTGACGGCGACCTTGCTGTGGCATCTGCGGATCCTCGCCGGCTGGCAGTCGGCGGACGGTGCCGGCGCCGTTCGCGCACTCGCCGCGGGTTTCGAGATCTCCAACGCCGAAGGGCATCTGCGGACGCTGGTCGAGCCGGACCCGGATCAGGGCGTGGCCACCGCGCCGGACCGAGAGCGGCGCGACGGGAACCCCCCGTATCCGGACTCCCTCTCTCCGGGCAGGCGTTCGCCGCCCGCCCCCTACCGCCTGGGCGCGCTGGCGACCGCATGGGCCCGGCTCGTCGCCACCCGCTCACCGTCCGAGACGCGCTCCGTGCTGGCGTCCTCCCTCTGGGGCGACCCGGGCGGCGATTCTCCCGCTGCTGTCGCCACCGGCATGCGTGTCTCAGCGGCTGTGCGTCTCGCCGCCGCCGTGCCCGAGGCCGCGCGCTGGGCGGCGGGCCGGCTCGCCCTTCTGGTCGGGCGGGAGCGGTTCGTCGTCGAACGGGCCGTCCCGGAGGTCTCGGTCCTGCGGGCCGCCCGACTGCTCGGCCCCCGAGCGGTACGGGCCCAGGCGTACGCCGAGTTCCGGCAGGCGCTGCTGCCGCCCGCGAGATGGGCGCTGGAGGGCACCACGGAGGCGGCGGACCTGTGGCGGGCGGAAGCACGGTGGTGGACGGAACTCGACCGGGACGGCCGCGAACTGCTGAGCCGCTCCCGCTTCGGCTCCGCACCGGTGGTGGGGGCCGTCGCGGTGCTGTCCGCCGACGCCTGGCACACACGCGCCGCGTTGGAACTGGCCTCCCGGGGCGGCGGACCGGTGGACCGGCTCGCGGAGGTGCTCGGTGCTCCGGGTTGAGGGGGCGGCCCCCGTCCGTATGCGCAGGGTGGCCCTCCTGGCGCCGTACGAGGCGCTGAGGGACACCCTGGTGCGGATCGCCGAGGCCGGCTGTGTCGAGATCGACCGTGGCGAAGACGGCGGGCCCGGCACCCGAGGACCGGCGGCACTCCGGATCCAGAGGCTGCGCGCGGACCCGGCGGACGCCGTCCTCAGCGCCTGCCCTCCCGACCTCGACGCCCTGGAGCGTGACGGGCGGCTGGACCTGCTGGCCGGCGAGGCACAGTTGGAGGGACGTCTCAGCTCCGCGGTCCGGCGCGGGCACGTCGCGGCACTCGCCGGATGGTGCCCTGCGGCCGAGGTGGGCGCGCTGGGGCGGAACATCGCCTCCGTGGGCGGCTCACTGATGCCGCTGCGCACCCCACGCGGTACCGACCCGCCGACCCTGCTGATCGGCTCGGCGAAGCCGAGCGGCCCCGCTGAGCCCAGGTCGCTCACCACCCGCGACGCGGGGGCTCCCACGACATCCCCCGGCACACCGCTCCCGCCCGCACGACCCGCGTCGGCCGACGCGGTTCGTGCGGCTGGTGCAGGCGCGGCCGACGTGGGTGAAACGTCCCCCGCCACCACGGCTCCCGGGGTGATCTCCGGCCCGGGACACGCGCTGCCTGCCGGGGCGGCCCCGGGCGCGGCCGGTCCGGGTGTGCCGGCCACTCCCGGCACAGCACCTCCGTCCGCCCCGGCCGCGACCGGGCGGGGCGGCGCACCGCTGTCGACTGTCGCCGGACACGCCTCCGCGACCTCCCGCGCCTCGGCTCCGGCCGCCGGGTCGGCCCGTGGCACCGACGGGCTCGACGGTGCCGGTGCGGCACGTGCCCCGGGCGAACTGCGCCGCTCCTTCACCTCGCTGGTCAGGACCTACGGGACCGTGCCCTACGCCGATCTCGACCCGACCATGCCGGCCGGGATCGTCTACGTGGTGATGTTCGGGCTGATGTTCGGCGACGCCGGACACGGGCTGCTGCTGCTCGCCGTCGCCCTGCTGCTGCGCGCGGGGCGGCCCCGCCGGGCGTCGGCGCTGCGCCCGCTGTGGCCCTTCGTGGCGGGCGCCGGGGTGGCCGGCACCCTGGCGGGGGTGGCGTACGGCGAGTTCTTCGGCCCGACCGGCGTACTGCCCGTGCTGTGGCTGGACCCGCTGGACGACCCCATGCGGCTGCTGGGCGCCGCGGTCGGGTTCGGGGCCGTGCTGCTCGCCGTCTCGTACGGCGCGGGGACCGTGAACCGCTGGCGGGAGCACGGCCCGGCGTCCGCCCTGTACGCGACCACCGGTATCGCCGGTGCGACGCTCTACCTCGGTCTGGTCCTGATCGCCGGGTACGTCTGGCTGCACGGTCCGGCATACGCGGCGGTGGGCATCATCGTCGCGGTCACCGGTCTGGTGTTGTCCGGCTCGGGGCTGTACGCGGCCACGGGAGGTGGCCCCGGTGGCGTCGCGCAGACCGCAGTCCAGCTCTTCGACACGGTCGTCCGGATCGGTTCCAACGTCCTGTCCTTCGCCCGGCTGGCGGCCTTCGGCCTCACCCATGCCGCGCTCGGGTCGATCGTGTGGGACGGCACGACGGCGCTGGCGGGCGGCGGACCGGTCGCCGTCGCGGCGGCCGTGCTCGTGTTCCTGGCCGGCAATGCCCTGACCTTCGCGCTGGAGGCGCTGATCGCCGGAGTCCAGGCACTCCGGCTGGAGTTCTACGAGCTGTTCTCCCGGGTCTTCGCAGGCGAGGGCCGTCCCTTCCGCCCCTGGCACCTGCCCGTAGAGCGCACCGAACCCACCCTCACCGAAGCGGCGAGCCCGCCCTTCACGGCGTGCGGGGTAGGCGGAGCGAGCAAGGAGGAAGCGTGATCACGTGGCTCATCACCCTGCCCGTCATCGCGGCGGTCTGTGTCGCCGTACGTCTGCTGCTGCGGCGCTCCGGTCGGGCGGCCCTGTGGTCGATGATCGCCGCAGACGTCCTGCTGCTGGTGGGAGCGGCCGTCCTGCTGGCCGTGGCGCTCGGCGGCGGCCAGGCGGCGGCCGCGAGCACGGCGGCCGCGCAGGACTCCGGCTCCGGCTCCGCCGCCTTGATCGGGGCGGCCATCGCGGTGGCGGGGGCATCGATCGGGGCTGCGATCGCCGTCGCCTACACCGGCGCCGCGGCGCTGGCCGCGCTCAGCGAGCGGCCCGAACTCTTCGGCCGCGCGATGGTCATCGTCGGTCTCGCCGAGGGCATCGCCATCTATGGACTCGTCGTCGCGATCATTCTCATCGGGAAGGCGTGACCGTGGGACGCGTGGCCGCTCTCGGAGAACAGGCGCGCGTGGCCGGACTGGCCTTGGCCGGGGTGCTGGTCCTCGTCGCGGAGGACCCCCGCGCGGTGCGCCGCACCTGGCGCGTTCTGCCCGACGACGTGCAGCTGGTGATCCTCACCCCCGCCGCGGCCAAGGCCCTCGACCTGCCGGAACCACCCCGGGGCGGTCAACCGCTGACAGCCGTGATGCCGCCATGACGACTCCTGAGACCGATCGGGTGACCGACGACGCTCTGGCTCCGGTACGGGCCGAGCTGCTGCGCGCCGCCCACGCCGATGCCGAAGCGGTCGGCGCCCGTGCGGAACGGGAGGCCACCGCACTGATCGACAAGGCCCGCCACAAGGCCCGTGAGATCCTCGACGACGCCCGCCGGCAGGGAGAAGCCGACGGCGCCGCCTCCGCTCGCGACATCCGCGTCCATGCTCGGCGGGAGGCCAGGTCCCGCCAGTTGTCCGTTCGCAGACAGATGCACGAAGAGCTGCGCGAACGCGCCACCGAACGCGTGCGGGCGGTGCACCGCTCGGCCGACTACGCCTGGATACGGGGGCTGCTGGAGCAGCGGGCCCGCCGCGTCCTCGGCCCGGACGCGGAGGTGACCGAGGACCCCCGCGGCGGTGTGGTGGCCCGCGCGCCGGGGCGGCGCGTGGACTGCACGCTGGACGCCCTGGCAGCCCGGGCCCTGAACCGGATGAGTGCGGAGGTGACGAGCCTGTGGGAGCGGTGACGGAAGCACCCGGCACACGGTTGCCCCGGCATCCGGCGGAACGGCCCGGCCGGATTCTGCGGGTGGCGGGGCCGCTGGTCGAGGCCGAGTACACCGGCGGGGTCGCGATGTACGACCTGGTCTCGCTCGGCCCGGCCGAACTGCCCGGCGAGGTCGTGGCCATCAGCGGTGACGTGATCACCGCTCAGTCGTACGAGTACACCGGCAGCCTGGCTCCGGGGCACCTGGCCCGCCCGCTGGGCCGCCCGCTGTCCGTGCGCCTGGGGCCGGAGCTGCTCGGCGGGATCTTCGACGGCCTGCTGCGGCCGCTGTCCGGCGGTGGCGACTGGCTGCTGCCGGGGGCGGAACGGTCGGCGGCCGGGGAACGCACCTGGTCCTTCTCCCCGGTGGTGGCGGAGGGCGAGCAGGCTGCCGAGGGCCAGGCCCTGGGTGACATCCAGGACGCCGGGCCCGTACGCCTTCGGATCCTCGTCCCGCCCGGCTGCGCGGGCACGGTCGAGCGGGTCGCCGCCCCGGGGGAGTGTGCGAGCGACGACGTGGCGGCGGTGGTGGGTGGTACGGAGGTGCCGGTCAGCGGCGTCTGGCCGGTCCGTCGGCCGCGCCCGGTGCGGCAGCGCGTCGACGCCCGGGAAGCCCTGAACACCGGCCAGCGGGTGATCGACCTGCTCTTCCCCGTCGCCCGGGGCAGCACGGTGGCGGTGCCCGGCGGGTTCGGCACGGGCAAGACGGTGCTGCTGCAGCAGATCGCCAAGTGGTGCGACGCGGACGTCATCGTGTACGTCGGCTGCGGCGAGCGCGGCAACGAGATGGCCGACGTCATCGCCGAACTGTCGGAGCTTCGGGATCCGCGCACGGGCGGGCGGCTCGCCGAGCGGACCGTGACCGTCGCCAACACCTCCAACATGCCGATGATGGCGCGCGAGGCGAGCATCTACACGGGCGTGACGGTCGCCGAGTACTTCCGGGACATGGGCCTGGACGTGGTGGTCATCGCCGACTCGACCTCCCGGTGGGCCGAGGCGCTGCGCGAGTTCGCCTCCCGTACCGGCGCGCTGCCCGCCGAGGAGGGCTACCCGGCCTCTCTCGCCTCCGCGATCGCCGCCTTCTACGAGCGCGCCGGAGCCGTGACGACGCTGGGCGGCGACCGGGGCTCGGTGACCGTGATCGGCGCGGTGTCCCCTCCCGGCGGGGACCTGACCGAACCGGTGACCGCACACACCGAGCGGTTCGTGCGCTGTCTGTGGAGCCTCGACCGCGACCTCGCCTATGCCCGCCACTACCCGGCGGTGTCATGGGCGGGGTCCTTCTCCCGTGACGTACCGGTCCTGGCCGCCGGGCACCGGGCGGCCGGTGATCCGGCGTGGGCCCGGCGACGCGACCAGGTGGCGGCGCTGCTGGCGGAGGCCGACCGGCTGGCCGATCTCGTCGATCTCATCGGCATCGCCGCGCTGCCAGCCCGGGAGCGGATCGGCGTGCTGGCCGGGCGGCTGGTCCGCGAGGGCGTGCTCCAGCAGAGCGCGCTGTCCGAATGGGACGCCTACTGCGGGTCTGAGAAGACGGCCGCACTGGTCGACGCGGTACTGACTGTCACCGGCCGCTGCCACGAGCTGATCAGCGCGGGTGTCCCGGCGGCCGCCGTCGAGGCGGTCGACTTCGGCCCGCTGTTGCGCGCCCGGGAGGACACCGGCCCGCATGACGCGGCGGGCGTGGCGGCCCTGCGGGACGCCATGCTCGCAAGGCTTCAGGAGGTGCGGCCATGACGGGCCCGTCCGGTGGACATGACCCGTCCGGGGAGGTCGGCGCGCCAGGCCCGTTCGGCGCCGTCGAGTACACGGCGGTGCGCGAACTCCGCGGCCCGCTCGCCGTCTTCCAAGGTGTGTCCGGGGTCGGCTGGGACGAGTACGTACGCATCACCCTCGCGTCGGGCGAACAGCGGCACGGCGTGGTCCTGGACGCCGACCGCGACCTGGCGGTCGTCCAGGTCCTGGAGGGAACCTCCGGAATGGACCCGACGGGCATCCGGGCGGCCTTCACCGGCGGCCCGCTGCGCGTCCCTGTCGGAACGGGCTGGCTGGGCCGCGTCTGCAACGGCCGCGGCGAGCCCGTCGACGGCGGCCCACCGGTCTTCGGCCCGTCCGACGCCGAGGTGGGCGGCAACCCGGTCAACCCGGTACGGCGACAGCCGCCGTCCGAGCCGGTACTCACCGGTGTCGGCGTCATCGACGCCCTGGCCACCCTCGTACGCGGGCAGAAACTGCCGGTGTTCTCCGTGGCCGGACTGCCGCACCTGGAACTGGCCGCACAGATCGCCGCCCAGTCCACCGCCGCGGGGGAGCCCTTCAGCGTCGTCTTCGCCGGTATGGGGCTCACCCACGCCGACGCCTCCTTCGTCCGCGACGCGCTGGAGGAACGGTCGGCGGCCGGGGAACTGGTCCTGCTGCTGAACACCGCCGACGATCCGGTGATCGAGCGGATCCTCACCCCGCGGATCGCACTCACCGTCGCCGAGCACCTCGCCTTCGCCGAAGGACGGCACGTCCTCGTGGTGATGACCGACATGACCACGTACGCGGAGGCCCTGCGCGAGGTGTCCGCCGCACGCGGGGAGATCCCCGCCCGCCGTGCCTACCCCGGCTACCTCTACAGCGATCTCGCCTCCCTCTACGAACGCTGCGGACGTATCCGGGGCCGGCCCGGCTCCGTCACCGTGCTGCCGGTGCTGACCATGCCCGCGGGGGACATCACCCATCCCGTGCCGGACCTGACCGGATACATCACCGAGGGCCAGATCGTCCTGTCCCCCGCGACGCACGCGCGGGGCGTGTACCCGCCGCTGGACGCCCTCTCCTCGCTGTCCCGTCTGATGCGCAAGGGCGCCGGTCCCGGGCGCACCCGCGCCGACCACCTCGACGTCGCGGCGCAACTGCTGGCCGCGTTGGCCCGGGCCCGGCAGGTCCGTGACCTCGCGGACCTGGTCGGCGAGTCGGCGCTGAGTCCCACCGACCGCAGCTACCTGGACCTCGACGAAGCTTTCCTGCGCGACTTCGCCGCTCAGCGCGGCGACGAACCGCGCACACTCGACGACGCTCTGGAACGCGCCTGGGGAGTCCTGCTCGCCCTGCCGCGTGGCCAGCTCTCCATGCTCCCCGCCCGACTCCTCGACGCACGCGGGGCGAGGGACGGTGCGAGGGAGACCAATACCGGTGGGGAGGGCGCACGGACGTCGAAGGGAGCCGCGTCCGAGGGATCCAGCAGGCCCGCGCCTGATGCGGAGGCATCCTTCAGGGCGACGGCTCCCTCCGAGGAGGCCCCCTGATGACAGGCGCCGCCCGCCGCACACCCCCCGGCCGCGCGGGACGGTTGCGCCTGCGGCACAACCTCGACGTCGCCGTCCGGGGTGCCGACCTCCTGGAGCAGAAGCTCCGGATCCTGCGCTCCGAACACGAACAACTACTGCGCGCCGAAGAAGCGGCTGCCCTGGCATGGCGCGACCTGTTGCCCGAGGCCGAGACCTGGCTGCTGCGCGGACTGCTCCTGAGCGGGGAGGGGGCACTCGACTCGGCCGCCGCCGGCATCGGCCCGGCCGGGGTCACGGTTCACTGGACCGCCTCCATGGGGGTACGCCATCCGGCGGAGGTTTCCCTCGCCGTACCCGCACGTGCACCCACCGCCGCCGCTGCTTCCAACACCGCCCTGGTGCACGCGGAGGCCGCCTACCGCCGTGCCCTGCGCGCCGCCGGTGAGTACGCGGTCGCACACGCCGCCGCCGAGCTGGTGGGAGCGGAGGTCATCGGCACTCGTCACAGGGTCCGTGCCCTGCGACGTCATTGGATCCCCCGCCTGCGCGAAGAACTCGCACGGGCCGATCTCGCCCTGGAGCAGAGCGAGCACGAGGACGCCGTCCGCCGACGCTGGGCCGCCCGGGCCGCGGCGGACGACCGGTCGGCCGCCGAGTGAGTCCGCTGGTGTCCGCACGTGGCTCCGCCCCGTCCGGCAGACCGCCTGAGGCGTCATCGCCGACGCCACCGGCTGCCGCCCCACCGGTCCGGAGGTCTACTCGTGCGGGTGCGGAACGACGATGACCGGGCAACGGGCATGGTGGAGTACGCCCTGGCTGACCGAGCCCAGGAGCATGCCGGTGAAGCCGCCGTGCCCGCGTGTGCCCACGACCAGCCCCAGGGAGTGTTCGGATGCTTCGGCCAGAACCCGCACCGGGTGGCCGCGCACGACCTCGTGGCGCAGTTCCACGTCCGGATAGGCGGCGGTACGCCCGGCCACCGTCTCCGACAGCAGTCGACGGCATTCCTGGACGGCCACGTCCTCGTCGAGGTGTCCGTGCCGGGGAGGGTGCCACACGTACAGGGCCCGCAGGAGAGCTCCGCGTAGGGCCGCCTCCTCGAAGGCGAAGTCGACGGCGGCCGCGGAACGAGGGCTGCCGTCCACGCCGACCACGAAGAACGGCGGCTGTTGGGTGATGTGCTCCGGCTCCGGCACGACCACCACCGGGCAGGGGCTGTGGGCAATGAGCGACAGGGCGACGGCGGACGGGGTGAACAGCTCCTGGGCGGCGCTCAGATGCCGGGATCCGAGCACGACCTCCGTGGCGTGCAGCGCCTGCTCGCGCAGCACCCAGGCCGGGGCACCCTCCGCCAGCAGCCCGGAGACCCGTACCTGCGGGTGCCGGGCCTCGACGAAGGCGACCGCTTCCTTCAGCACGTGATCGCCCGCCACGTGCAGCGTCTCGTTCCACTCCTCCCAGGACGGCCGCCCGCCCGTCGGCCGGAAGCCAGGGGTCGGCGCACCCTGTGCGTGGACCAGCAACAGGGGCAGGCGACGCCGGGCCGCCTCGTCGGCGGCCCAGGCCGACGCCATGCGTTTGCCCGGATCGGGGTCGAGGCCGACCACGATCGGCATCCCGCCTTCCTCGTACGTCATCACCGCCTCCTTGATGCTTGTCCTGCCGACGGACAACCCGGGGGCAGGACGTTCGCGAACCGGTCACGGAGGGGACCGCGGCCTTGGTGAGGGTCATCGGGGCGACGTCCGCACGGGCGGGGGCACCCCTTGACGGCCAGGTCGGACCGGGCGACCGCCGGTCGTTCGTCGGCGGGGTTCGCCGTGCGGGTGAGCCTGACGGGGGCGAACAGCCGGGTTTTGAAAGTGCCACCTTCCATCTTTGTCGCCCGCCGGCCGATGTGCACGGCCGGCGCGGCGGCCGTCCTCCCGGGCAGCCTGGGCCCTTTCCGGTTCTTGAGTCCGGTGGCGACGGAACGGCTCGTACGGCGGGACGGGATCCAGCCGAGTGGTCCTGCTGCCGCACCGAGCCCCTCCGGTCTCCGGCCCGGCGGACCACCACGCGGCCGTGAGGACACGGCGGCCGGGAGTGCGGCGATTCGGCACCCTGCGGGGCTGCCTTCCGCTTAGGCTCCCGAACGAGACCCGGTCGAGTGCCGGAAGTGGGCCGTTCGTTGCCTGGGTCTCTGTGCGGAACAGGACCGTGGGGCGACCGCGAGCCCGGCGCCGACGGGGAGTCGTGCATGGAGTGGTTGGTCTCGCTGGCAGGTGCCGCCCTGGTCATGGCCGCCCTGCGCGACCTGTTCCATACGCTCTGGCACCCGACCCGCCATGCCGGTCTGAGCCGCCTCGTCATGGCGGCGCTGTGGAGACTGGCCCGGCATCTTCGTGTGCGCGGGCGGGTGGTCGGGCTCGTCGGGCCGCTCGCCATGGTGGCGGTGGTCGGTCTGTGGGCCGGCACGATCATCCTGGGCTGGGCCATCGTCTACTGGCCGCACATGCCGGAGTCGTTCACCGTCGCACCCGGTTCCAGGGCGGCGGAGCAGCCGCCGCTGCTCGACTCCGTCTACCTGTCACTCGTCATGGTCGCCACCCTCGGGCTGGGGGACATCTCGCCCGCCGAGGGCTGGCTTCGCCTGGTCTCACCGCTGGAAGCCCTGGTCGGCTTCGCCCTCCTGACAGCCTCGGTCTCCTGGGTGCTGGAGATCTACCCGGCGCTGACCCGCAGGAGAGTCCTGGCGATCCGACTGGCTCTTCTCCAACGCTCGGCCCCGACCGACGAGCAGCTCGACTGCACGATGGGCGCCGTACTGCTGGAGACCCTGGCCACCGAGGTGGCCAGGGTCCGGATCGACTTCACGCAGTACGCCGAGGCCTACTACTTCCACGACGGTGAGGACCACTCGTCCCTGGCGGCCACGATCGGCTACGCCGCCGACCTCGCCCGGCGCGGACGAGCGGCCCGGCGGCCGGAGGTGCGCCTGACCGGCGACCTGCTCGCCGCCGCGCTGGCAGACCTGGCCGCCATCCTCGACGAGCGTTTCCTCCACACCGGCGGTACTCCGGCGCAAGTCTTCGCCGCGTACGCGGCCGACCACGGGCGCGGCCTGAGGCGGTCCTGACCACGGCGCCCCCGGCGGACGCCCTCGGAACGGACTGGCGCGGCCCGTCCCCAGGGCGAGGGGGTCCCGCTTCGTCCGAAGCCAGAGGGCCCGACTCGGTCCGCTGGAGGTGTGCGTGTCGTTCCGTCAGTCACCGGTGGCCAACCAATGTGGTGGCACCCTGAGAAGCGGAGCCCTGCCCTCCGGGGCGCCGGCCCCACACACGACGGGAGCGGTCGATGGCACAGAGCGGACGGGCCGGTCCGGGCAGTCCTGGTCGACGAACCGACCAGTGGCTCCACCTCGTCGAGAAGACGCTCCGGAACCATCTCCCACACGAGCCGAAGAAGCGCACGATGGAAGGGCGGATCGGAGCCGGGCACTCCTGGCCGACAGGTCCGCCGAGCCTGTGAACCAGCGCAGGGGCAGCCGGAGGCCCGATGCGGACATCGACGAACTCCGGAGCATGACGCCCGCGGAGGCGGGTCTGTCAGCGGAAGAGGCCGCACGGCGACTGGAGGTTCACGGGCCCAACGAGCTGCCGGAGGAGCCACGGACCCCGGTCTGGCGGCGGGTGCTGCAGCAGCTGCGCGACCCGCTGATCCTGGTACTGCTCGTGGCCGCCGCCCTGACGATCGCCACCGGCGATCTCTCCGATGCCGCCGTGATCCTGCTCGTGATCACCGTGAACACCGTGGTCGGCGTTGTGCAGGAGGTACGGGCGGAAGCGGCGGTCATGGCCCTGTCCGCCATGAGTGCCCCCGCTGCCAGAGTGGTCCGGGACGGCGAGGAACGGTCCGTCCCGGCTGCCGAGGTGGTGCCCGGTGATCTGGTCCTCCTGGCCGAGGGCGACATCGTTCCGGCCGACGGAGAGGTGCAGGCCGCCGCCCTGCTGCTGGCGGACGAGTCCTCGCTGACCGGCGAGTCCGTTCCGGTGGAGAAAGCCCCTGACGGTGACGCGGCGCGTGGCGCGGTATCGGCGGGCACGGTCATCGTCCGAGGCCACGGAGGAGTCCTGGTCACCGCGACCGGGGCCGACAGCGCGCTCGGCCGGATCGCCTCCCTCATGGGCGCCGCGCCCGGTCTGACGCCGCTGCAGCACCGGCTGGCGAGGTTCGGGCGGGTTCTCGCAGTTGTCATCATGGCGCTGTGCGCGCTGGTCCTGGCTCTCGGGCTGGTGCGCGGGCAGCCGGTGGAGCTGATGATCGTCGCGGCGATCAGCCTCGCCGTCGCAGCCGTCCCGGAGTCCCTCCCCGCCGTCGTGACACTCGCTCTCGCGCTGGGGGCGCGGAGGATGGCGGACCGGCATGCCATCGTCCGCAGACTGCCCGCGGTGGAGACCCTGGGCTCCGTGACCGTGATCGCCACGGACAAGACCGGCACCCTGACCGAGGGCCGGATGGCCGCCGAACGGCTGTGGACGCCCCACGGAGAAGCCACCGCCGTGGGTACGGGCTACCAACCCGAGGGCGCTGTCGTCCGCGACGGCGAGACGGTCACCCCGGGCGACGCGCCCGACCTGGCGGCGTTGCTGCGCGTCGCGCTGCTGTGCAACGACGCGGCGCTGGAGCCCCCGTCGGACAACTCCACGGAATGGCGCGCGCTGGGCGACCCCACGGAGGCCGCCCTGCTCGTGGCAGGGGCCCGGCTCGGGCTGGACCGGTCGGCGCTGGACCGGGAGCTGCCGCGCGTGGAGGAGATCCCCTTCGACAGCGGCCGCAAGCGCATGACGACCGTGCACCGTCGGCCGAAGGGCGGACTGCTCGTCGCGTGCAAAGGAGCGCCGGAATCGTTGCTCCGGCCGGAGGTTCTGGCCGATGACCCGGAAACGGTCACCCGGGCGGCGACGCAGGCGGAGCAGCTGGCACGCACCGGCTACCGGGTACTCGCCGTCGCCTCGGCCGACCGTGAACCATCGGCGGAACCGCCGCGGACCTGGGAATCGGAGCTGTCCCTTCTCGGCCTCGTCGGCATCCTCGACCCGCCCCGAAGCGCGTCGAAGACGACCATCGCCGCCTGCGAACGGGCCGGGATCGTCCCCGTACTCATCACCGGCGACCACCCGCTGACCGCACGGGCCGTGGCCGAGCGCCTGGGCATCGCCTCCCGGGAGGAGGAGGTCACCACCGGCGAGCGGATCCGGGAAGGCACGGCGGGCGACCTGACGGGCGTACGGGTCTACGCCCGGACCACTCCCGAGCAGAAACTGGACATCGTCCAGGCCTGGCGCGGTGCGGGCCACGTGGTGGCGATGACGGGGGACGGCGTCAACGACGGCCCGGCGCTGCGCCGGGCCGACATCGGCGTCGCCATGGGGCGGCGCGGCACCGAGGTGGCACGCCAAGCGGCCGATCTCGTGCTCGCCGACGACAATCCGGCGACGATCGTGTCGGCCGTCGAGGAAGGGCGCCGGGTCTACGCGAACGTGCGCCGGTTCCTGCTCTACGGGCTCGCCGGGGGCACCGCGGAGATCCTGGTCATGCTCCTGGGCCCCTTCCTGGGGATGCCGCTGCCGCTGCTCCCCGCGCAGATCCTCTGGATCAACCTGCTCACGCACGGCCTGCCCGGTGTCGCCCTCGGCGCGGAGCCCGTCGCCCCGGAAACGATGCGCCATCCGCCGCGGCCTCCCGAGGAGAGCGTGCTGGGCGCCGGGCTGTGGCCACGGATCCTGCTCATGGGCGCCTTCCTCGCCACCGTGACCCTCGCGGCCGGAATCTGGGCACGGGAGACCGGCCGCCCGTGGCAGTCCATGATGTTCCTCGTCCTCGGCGCGACCCAGCTCGGCGTGGCCCTCGGCTCCCGGGCCCGTCCCGGCACTCTGGCCAACCCGTTCCTGCTGGTCGCCGTGGGTGCGGCGCTGGGCCTCCAGGCAGCCGGTGTCTATCTGCCTCCGTTGCAGGACCTGCTGGGTACGGAGCCACTGTCGGCCGGCGACTTCGCCGTCGCCTGTGTGCTGTCCGGCCTCGGCCATGTCGTCATGCGCCTGCAGGCGAGGCTGAGACCGGAACGGCCACCGCGCAGGGTCGCGGCACGAGCGCGGGGTCGTTGAGGCCTCGGCATGCGTACGGGGAACGAGGAATCCACACTGGCTGAAGAAGCACCAACCGGGGCGGGCCCGGCATCCCGGGCTCTCCTCGTCGTGGATCGTGAGGCTCGAAGGAGATGGTCATGACCACTGCACGGGAGATCATGCATGCAGGTTGCACCTGTGTCCTGGAGAGCGAGACGCTGGAGATTGCCGCACGCCGGATGAGCGAGCTGAACGTCGGAGCCCTCCCGATCTGCGGGGAGGACGACCGGCTCCACGGGATCATCACCGACCGCGACATCGTGGTGAAGTGTCTCGCCAAGGGCAAGGACCCGAAGACCATGACGGCGGGCATGCTGGAGCAGGGCAAGCCGATCACGATCGACGCCGAGGCCGGCACGGACCAGGTCCTGCGGGCCATGGAGGAGCACAGGATCCGACGGCTGCCGGTCATCGAGAACCATCGTCTGGTGGGCATGATCAGTGAGGCCGACCTCGCGCGCCGCCTGCCCGAGGAGCAGGTGGGCCACTTCGTCGAGGCTGTCTGCGCGGCCGGCTGACCCTTCAGCCGTCACTCGAAGGCGGCGTGGATCTCCTGTTGGGTGGCGGCGTGGGAGACGACGAGGAGTTCGTCGCCGGGCCGGAGCCGCATCTCGGGGGCGGGGACGGTGGGCTGGCCCTCGCGGATGACCGTCGCGATGACGCTGCCGGCGGGGAGGACGATCTCGGCGAGAGTGCGGCCCGCGGCGCGGGACCGCGGTGTGATGGCGGTTTCGATCACGTCGACGCCCGCTCTGCTCAGGCGCAGGAGCGCCACGGTGTCCGTGGCACCAGTGGCTTCCTCGATGAGGGAGATGAGGGGAGTGGCGGCGGGGACCGCCGTGTCGACGCCCCAGTTCTGGTCGAACAGCCAGGTGTTCTCCGTGTCGTTGACGCGTGCCGCGACGCGGGGGACGGTGAACTGCCGCTTGGCGAGGAGGCTGATGACGAGGTTGTCCTCGTCGTTTCCGGTGGCCACGATGACGAGGTCTGCGGTGAGCGCACCCGCGTGTTCGAGGAACGTGGGCTCGCAGGCGTCCCCGGCGACGAGGCGTACGGGAAGGCGGCCTTCGAGTTCGGCGATGCGGTCCTCGTCGATGTCGACGAGGGTGACGTCGTTGCGGGCGGCGGCGAGGACCTGGGCGATCTGGGTGCCCAGGCGCCCGGCGCCGGCGATGAGGGCCCTCATGTCCCCAGCTCCTTGTCCAGGAAGCCGCGCAGGCGGCTGAGTGCGGTGGCGGCGACGGCGAAGGTGACCAGGTCGCCTGGTTCGGCGGGTGTGCTGTGTGCGGGCACGAGCGAGCGCCCGGCGCGGGTGACCTCCACGACGCGGATCTCACCGTCGACGTCGAACTCGGTCAGCCGCCGCCCGGTGAGGTAGGCGGGGAGTTCCGACCGGACCAGCAGGGTTTCGCCGTTGCCGAAGGTGAGCTCCGGAGTGAGGTGGCGGTGCAGCAGCATCTGGTGGATCTGGTGCACCGTCCAGCGGACGCTGGCGATCGTGGGGATGCCGAGTTCGCGGTAGATGTCGGCACGGCGGGGGTCGTAGATACGGGCGAGGACGATCGGGACCCGGTAGGTCTCCTTGGCGGTCCGCGCGCTGACGATGTTGCTGTTGTCGCCCGAGGTGACGGCGACGAACGCGTCCGCGTGCTCGATTCCGGCGGCCTCGAGGACGGCGCGGCTGTACCCGTTGCCTTCGTGGAACCGGCCGGGAAAGCCGGCGGGCAACCGGCTGCGGGTCCTGGGCAGGCGGTCGATGAGCCGTACGTCGTGGCCCTCGGCGACGAGCTGGACGGCGAGCGTGGATCCCACCCGCCCGCAGCCCGCGATGATCACTCTCATCCCGCTTCTCCCTTCGCACTCGGCTGTCGGCGGCGGCGCAGCCACGCCTTGCGGATTTCCTCGGCGGCCAGCAGCGCTGCTCCGAGCCCCACGAGGACCGCCCAGTCGACGGCGTCCAGCGGCGCGGTGTTGAAGACCGCCTGCAACGGGGGCAGGTAACTGATGGCCGCCATCAGGGCGATACCGAAGCAGCCGGCGGCGAGCAGCAACGGGTTGGACAGCAGCCCGATCCGGAACACGCTCTCCCGGTCGGTGCGCACCGCCAGTGCGTTGAAGAACTGGCTGACAACGATGCCTGCCTGGACCATGGTGATCGCCTCCCGGTAGACGATGTCGTCCTCGGTGAAGTCGGAGTACGGGATTCCGGATGCGTGGATGTGCCAGAAGAACACGGCGGTCACGCCGAGGGCCTGGATGCCGCCCAGGAACAGGACGCGACCCATCACGGCGGCGGAGAAGAGCCGTTCGCGCCGGGAGCGCGGTCGACGGTCCATCACATCGGGTTCCGGCGGCTCGGCGCCGAGCGCGAGAGCGGGCAGGACGTCGGAGCCGAGGTCGATCGCGAGGATCTGGACAGCGGTGATCGGCACCAGGGGAAACCCGGCGAAGGTCGCGGCCAGGATGGGCACCAGCTCGGCGATGTTGTGGCTGAAGAGGTAGATGAGGAACTTGCGGATGTTCTGGTAGACGGACCGGCCGAGCCGCACGGCCGCGGTGATGGAGGCGAACGAGTCGTCCAGCAGCACCATGACCGCGGCTTCGCGGGCGACGTCGGTGCCGGAGGCGCCCATCGCGACGCCGATGTCCGCGTGCTTGAGGGCAGGCGCGTCGTTGGCGCCGTCACCGGTGACCGCGACGACCTCACCGCGCCGCCGCAGCGCGGTCACCACCCGCATCTTGTGCTCGGGGCTGACCCGGCACAGCAAAAGCTCGCCAGAGTCCGCGAGCAGGGTGTCGAGGCCGTCGTCGTCGAGCGCGTCCAGCCGGGTGCCGGTCACGACGGCGGGCGCGGGCTGCCGCACGATGCCGACGCGGCGGGCGACCGCCTCCGCGGTCAGGGGGTGATCCCCGGTGACCATGACGATGCGGATCCCGGCCCGCCGACAGGCGTCGACGGCGTCGCTGACTTCCGGCCGCGGCGGGTCGAGCATGCCGACCAGGCCCAGAAGCGTGAGTTTTGACTCGACCTCGTCCTGGGTGGGGCGGGAGTCGGCCCGCGGCCGCGATGCCGCCGCCAGCACGCGCAGCCCTTGGGAGGCCAGTCGGTCGTTGGCGTCGGTCACCGCCGCGCGAAGTGCGCCGGTCAGCGGCTGACGCTCACCTCTCCAGTCGATGGCGGTGCAGCGGGCGAGGAGCTCCTGAGGTGCGCCTTTCACGTAGGCGCGGTACCCGTCGGGTGTCCTGTGCACGGTGCTCATCAGCTTGCGGGACGAGTCGAAGGGATACTCCGTCACACGGGGCGCCGCGGCTTCCTCGGCGGCCAGATCCAGGCCGGCCTTCTCCGCGGCGACGAGCAACGCCCCCTCGGTGGTGTCGCCGAGCACCCGCCGGCCCTCGCGGTCCGAACGGGAGCGCCTCCCGGCGCCGACCCGGAGAGGGACCAGCCGGGCATTGGAGCACAGCCCCGCCGCCCGGAGCAGCTCGCGCACCGGCCCGGGATCGGCCACTTCGCCGACCGGCGCGTACCCCACCCCGGACACGGCATGGAGCTCTCCACCGGCCCACACGTGGACGACGGTCATCTCGGCCTGGGTGAGCGTCCCGGTCTTGTCCGTGCACACGACAGTGGTGGAGCCGAGTGCCTCCACCGCCAGCAACTGCTTGACCAGCGCGTGCCGACGGGCCATGCGCCGAACCCCGATCGCAAGCGACACCGACAGCGTCGCCGGCAGTCCTTCGGGTACGAGGGCGACCATCACCCCGAGGGCGAACACGAAGGTCTCCACGAGCGGCTGCCCGGTGGGAAGGCGCACCGCGAACAGGGCCGCCCCGATCGCCAGCGCCGCCCCCGCCACCCGACGGGCCATCAAGGCGACCTGGCGCTGCAGCGGGGTCTTCTGCCGCGGCGCCGCCGCAGCGAGCCGGAAGACACGTCCGAACTCCGTCGCCACCCCGGTGGCGAACACCACGGCCTTCGCGGAGCCCGCAACGACGTCGGTACCCATGAACACACAGTTGCGGGCATGAAGCACCGGCCCGCCCGCCACCGGTTCACCGGTCCGCCCCACGGCGTCGCTCTCCCCCGTCAGCGCCGCGTTGTTCACCGAGACCTCGTGCGCCTCGACCAGTCGGCAGTCCGCCGACACCGCGTCCCCCGCCTCCAGGACCACAACGTCCCCGGGCACCAGGTCACGCGCGGGCAGCTCCTGCCGCTCCCCGTCGCGCAGCACCCGGCAGGTGTGCGGCACCATCGCCTGCAGCGACTCCGCCGTCCGCTCGGCCGAGTACTCCTGCGCGAAGCCGATGGCGGCGTTCAGCACCACCACACCCGCGATCGCCACGGCCAGCTGCAGGGTGCCCACGTCACGGGGCTCCTGGAGCCCGTACGCCAGGAACGTGATCGCCGACGCGACGAGCAGCATCACCG
Source organism: Streptomyces sp. NBC_01314 (assembly GCF_041435215.1). Lineage (NCBI taxonomy): Bacteria > Bacillati > Actinomycetota > Actinomycetes > Kitasatosporales > Streptomycetaceae > Streptomyces > Streptomyces sp. NBC_01314. The sequence continues at coordinate 10,463,027 of NZ_CP108394.1, forward strand.
CGAAGAGGTCGGTGAACTGCCCGACGAGGTCTCGCCACCACCCCCCGCGTCCGGCGCGCGGCAGCTCGTTGGGCCCGAAACGGTCCCGCCGTGCCGCCACTTCCGCGAAGGGCAGTCCCCGTGGCGAGGTGCCCAGCGTGGCGAAGACGTCCCCGGCCGACACGGTCTGCACGGCGGGACCAGGACTGCCGCTGGCATCCGTCGGCGCGCGGTCCCCGTCACCGGGCGTCAGTACGGGAGTTCCGGTACCCATCGGCCACCTCGCCGGGACGCGGTCACGGCGCGGCCACACGTACCGCGGTGACCTTGTACTCGGGGCATGACGTGACGGTGTCCGCGTGGTCGGAGGTCAGGCGGTTCACTCCGCTCGCGGGGAAGTGGAAGGAGCAGAAGACCTGACCGGGCGCCGTCTGTTCGCCGACCCGGGCGATGAGCCGGGCCCGCCCGTGCCGGCTCTCCACGGCGACCGGCGCACCGTCCCGCACATCGAACCGGACGGCGTCGGCGGGGTGGAGGTCGAGGAAGTCGACCGGATCGAGTACGAGGTTGGCGCCGTGTCTGGTCATGCTGCCGGAGTTGTAGTGGGCCCAGCGCCGCCCGGTGACCAGGACCAGCGGATAGTCGTCGTCGGGCTGTTCACCGGGCGGGAGATAGGGGGCCGCGGCAAGGCGGGCCCGCCCGTCCGGTGTGGCGAACCGCTCCACGTACAGCTTGGCCTCCCCCGGACGGTCGGGGTCCGGGCAGGGCCACGGCACGGCGCCCTCCCGGTCCAGCCGGTTGTGGGAGAGACCGGCGAAGACGGGCGCGACCCGTCCGCACTCGGCCAGCGCGTCGGCCGGGGCGGCACAGCCCAGGTCGGCTCCCATCATCGCGGCGAGGGCCCGTACGACGTCGAAGTCGCTGCGTGCCTCTCCCGGCGGGGGCACGGCGGGGCGGACCCGCTGGAACCGGCGGTCGAAGTTGACGAAGGTGCCGTCCTTCTCCAGCCAGGACGCGACCGGCAGCACGACGTCCGCGTGGCGGGCCGTCTCGGACAGGAACAGCTCGTTGCAGACGACGAGCGGGCACGCGTCCAGGGCCTGGGCCACCCGGTTCGCGTCGGGGTCGGTGGCGCAGACATCCTCGCCGATAACCCACAGCGCCCGCAGATCCCCGGCCCGCGCGGCGGCGAACATGTCCGGGATGCGCAGGCCGGGCCGCTGCGGAACCGGGACGCCCCACACCGCCTCGGCCCGCGACCGCGCGTCCGGATCGGTCACCTTCCCGTAGCCGGGCAGGAGGTCGGGCAGCGCGCCCATGTCGGAGGCGCCCTGGACGTTGTTCTGGCCGCGCAGCGGGTTGACCCCGTGCCCGCGGTCGGTGCCCACGGCCCCGCGCAGGATCGCCAGGTTGGCCAGCGAGCGCACCCCGTCCGTGCCGTGGAGGTGTTCGGTGACGCCCAGGCCGTAGACGATCGCGGGCCGTCGGGCGCGGCCGTACAGCCGGGCGGCGGCGACCAGGTCCGCGGCGGGTACGCCGGTGATGCCGGAGACCTGGTCGGGTGGATAGTCGTCCAGCAGAGCGGTGAGTTCCGGCAGACCGGTGGCCCGCTCTCGCAGAAACTCCTCGTCCGCCAGTCCTTCGGCGAGCAGGACGTGGGCGAGCCCGTGGAAGAGCGCCACGTTGGTGCCCGGGCGGGGGCGCAGATGGACGTCGGCGTGCAGGGCGAGGCCGACGGCGCGGGGGTCGGCGACGACCAGCTTGGCCCCGTGCAGCACCCGACTCAGCAGCCGCGCTCCGACCACGGGATGGGCTTCGACCGGGTTCGCCCCGACCACCAGCAGACAGTCGGCCCGCTCGACGTCGTCGAAGCTGTCGGTGCCGCCGGAGAGACCGAAGGAGGCGGTCAGGCCGGCGGCTGAGGGGGAGTGGCACAGACGGGAGCAGTTGTCGACGTTGTTGGTGCCGATGACGACGCGCATGAACTTCTGGACGAGGTAGTTCTCCTCGTTGGTGGCGCGGGCCGAGGAGATGGCCGCCACGGAGTCCGGGCCACCGGCGTCCACGGCCGCGCGCAGCCCCCGGGCGACATGGCCGAGCGCCTCGTCCCAGCCGACGGGCTCCAGGTGGCCGTCGCGTCGGAGCAACGGTCGGGTGATCCGTTCGGGAGAGGTGAGGTATCCGTGGGCGAAGCGCCCCTTGACGCAGGCGTGCCCCTGGTTGACCGGGCCGTCCAGGGCGGGCAGAACCGCGGTGACCTCGCCGTCGCGGGTGGCGACCTCCAGGGCGCACCCGACGCCGCAGTAGCCGCAGGTGGTGCGCGTCCGGGCCGCCGCCTGACGGGTCCCGGACGTGAGGCCGCGCCCCGGACCGGGCTCGGTGATCGCGCCGGTCGGGCAGGTGTCGACGCAGCCGCCGCAGGCCACGCAGTCCGACTCGGCCCACAGGCCGCCGGTGCCAGGGGCCACGACGGTGTCGGCGCCCCGGCCGACCAGGGTGAGGGCGAATGTGCCCTGCACCTCGGAGCACATGCGGACACACCGGCCGCAGGCGATGCACAGGTCCCGGTCGAGATGCACGTAGGGGTGGGACTCGTCGCGGCCCCGGCCGCCGACGCCCTGGGCCGTGTCCGGGCCGATGTCCATCGACCGGCAGACCTGCGCCAGCTCGCTGGGGTTGTCGTCGGCGAGTGCACGGGACGGGAGGGCGGAGGCGATGAGCTCCACCGCGTCCCGGCGCAGCTGACGGAGATCGGCTGTGGCCGTCTCGATCCGGGCCCCGGCCGCGGCCGGGGTCACGCAGGCTGCCGCGATCCGTCCGTCGGCCCGTACGAGACACGTCCGGCAGGAGCCGGCGGGGCTGAGCCGGTCGTCGGAACAGAGTGCGGGCAACTCGATCCCGGCCGCCCGCACCGCCGCGAGCAGGGAAGCTCCCTCGGGCACGGCGACGCCCGCGCCGTCGACCTCGACCTCGGTCTCGATGCCGGTCATGCGGCCCATCCCGCCAGTCGGTCTCCGTAGGCACGGGCAAGGCTGCGCACGGCAGGCGGGATCCGCCGTCCGAAGGCGCACAGGCTCGCCTCGGCCAGGACGCGTGAGAGCCGTTGCCACTCTTCTGCGGGCGGGGCGCCCGCGGCAGCCAGTTCCAGGCCCCGGCGCGAGCCCACGCGGCAGGGCGAGCACGCGCCACAGCTCTCCGCGGCGGCGAACTCCCAGATGTGCCGCATGACATCCTCCGGAGCGACGCGCTGGTCGAAGGCGACGAGACCGGCGTGGCCGAGGGCGGCGCCCCGGGCGTCGAGGTCGGCGGCGGTCAATGGCACATCCAGCGCGTCGGGGGCGAGGAAGCCGCCCAGCGGCCCGCCTACCTGGAGCACGGCCAACTCGGCGCCGTCCTTCAGCCCGCCGCCCAGTTCGGTGACGATCCGGCTCACCGGCGTGCCGAGCTCGACCTCGTACGCGCCCGGCCGGGCGAACCGCTCCGACAGGCAGACCAGCTTCGTCCCGGTTTCGTCGAGAACCCCGCGTCGGGCGTAGGCTTCGCCGCCCCGGGAGACGATCCACGGGACGGCTGCCAGGGTCTCGACGTTGTTCACCACCGTCGGCGCGTCCCACAGCCCGTGCCGGGTCGGGTAGGGCGGGCGCGGCCGTGCGCAGCCCCGGCCTCCCTCCAGGCTCGCGATCAGCGCGGTCTCCTCACCCGCGACATACGATCCGGCGCCCTCCACCACCTCGACGTCCAGCGCAGTGGCCGTGCCGTGTACGGACATACCGAAGTGCCCGTCCGTGTACGCCTGCCCGACCGCCTCCCGCATCCGCGACAGTGCGCGCGGGTACTCCGAGCGCACGAGCACCACCCCCCGTCGTGCCCCGCACGCGAAGCAGGCCAGTGCCAGTCCCTCCAGCACCCGCTGCGGATCGGCCTCCATGAGCAGCCGGTCGGCGTACGAGCCGGGATCTCCCTCGTCTCCGTTGACCACGACCACGGTGCCGGGCGCCCTGCCGACCGCCTCCCACTTCGCCGCGACCCGGAAACCGGCGCCGCCACGCCCGCGCAGCCCGGATGCGGCCACTTCCAGCAGGACCTCGTCAGGAGTCCCCCTCGTCACCGTCCGTGGCCACACCTGCCAAGCAGGTTCCCCGGCCACCGTGCCTCCCAGCAGAACGGGATCGCCGGTGTCGTCGGCCGCCGGGATCTCCGGCGCCTGTGGACGCTCGCGCCCCGCCAGCTGACCGGCCAGCGTCGGGCCGGTGCAGGGCGTGTCGCCGTCGAGCGCCGCGGGACCCGCGTAGCAGTACCCCAGACAGCGCACCGCCTGCACCGACGTCCCGCCGTCCGGTGAGGCCGTGCCCACGGCGACGCCCAGTCCGTCCTCCACGTCGGCGAGATGCCGTCCGCCCCGGGCGGCGAAGCACGCCGTCGCCGCACACACCCGGACGTGACGGCGACCGTGCGGGGCGGCGAGATCCGCGTAGTACTCGGCCGGGCCGAGCGCGGCGGCGGCGGGCAGGCCGATGTCGGTGGCGACAGAGGGAGCCCAGACCTCGGGATCTTCCGTCGTTCCCGCCCTGGCCTCGGCCAGCGACTCGGTCAGCAGGTCTCCCGGCCGCCCACGCCGGTCGGCCAGGGCTCGAAATGCGTCGAAACGGTCCGCAGGACCTACGGGAACCATGCCCTCATCGTGGCGGCAGCCAGTCGGGGCCGCATCCCGGCATCGGCGAGTGGGGGCGGCTGCAGCGGCAGGGCTGTTCCGGGCGCGGGCATGGACGAATCGTGTGATCACCCGCGGTGGTGGGCGCGTCACGGACGGCCGGGTGGACGGGTACACACCAGCATCGTGAGCGAGTCGTAGAACTGGGCCCCCGCATCTGCCAAGGAGGAACTGCCTTGAATCGCACGTCATCGCCGCGGACTCGTGGAGCGGTGGAGCGGTGACACCCACGCAGCCGACGCGGATGCTCGTTCTGGCAACGGCCGGATTCATGCTCTGCTTCTGGGCGTGGGCACTGCTGGCACCGCTCGGCCCGACCCTCCGGGAGGACCTGGACCTGACTTCCTTCCAGCAATCCCTCGTCGTGGCGGTACCCGTGATCGTCGGCGCGCTCGGCAGGATCCCCGTGGGCGCGCTCACCGACCGGGTCGGCGCACGCCGGATGTTCCCTCTCGTCGCCGCTCTCACCGTCCTGCCCGTGCTCTATCTCGGACACCTGGCAGATTCCTTGCCCGAGGTGCTGGTGGGCGGCCTCATTCTCGGCCTGGGCGGCACGACGTTCGCCGTCGGTGTGCCGTTCGTCAACGCCTGGTACCCGCCTGAGCGGCGCGGACTGGCGCTGGGGATCTTCGGTATCGGCACCGGAGGCACCGCTCTCTCGTCCTTCACCACGGTGCAGCTGGCGGACGCCGTCGCGTTCTCGTTCCCCTTCGACGTGGTCGCCGGCCTCCTGGCCGTATACGCCGTGGTGGCACGCCTCCTCCTGCGCGACAAACCCGACCGGGCCGTACCGGCCGGATCCCTGCTCGCACGCACCACGGCAGCCCTGCGGATGCCCGCCACCGATCAACTGGCCTTCCTCTACGCCGTGGCCTTCGGCGGATTCGTCGCCTTCAGCGTCTACCTGCCCACGTACCTCACCAACGCCTACGGTCTCGGACGGTCCGACGCCGCACTGCGTACGGCGGGCTTCGTCGTTCTCGCCGTCGCCATGCGTCCGGTCGGCGGATGGCTGTCCGACCGGGCGCACCCCGTGCCCGTACTCATCACCGCCTACACGGCCGTGGGCGCTCTCGCGCTCCTCGCTTCCTTCGAACTTCCGCTGATCCCGATCGGAACGCTCGCCTTTCTGGGCATGGCGGCCGCCCTTGGGGCGGGATCAGGAGCCGTGTTCGCTCTCGTCGCACGCCTCGTGCCCCCGGAGCGGGTCGGCTCGGTCACCGGTGTCGTGGGCGCCGCCGGAGGACTGGGCGGCTTCTTCCCGCCCCTGGTCATGGGCGCCGTCTACGGAGCCGCGGACGACTACACCTGGGGATACGTGCTGCTGGCGGCCACCGCGAGCGCCACCGCGGTTTTCACCGCCACTGCCGTCCGGCGCCAAGCCCGGAAAGCGTTGCCATCGGAGTAGGCCGTCACCACGGCCGCCGGCACCGAGCCGTGGAGGCCGGTTCGCTGACTGCGACGAAGGTCCGTGGCCAGCGGTACAGCAAGCCCGGCGGGCGATGTCGGCGCGGCGCCCACGGTGTCGATCACTCTTTCCGGTGACCGGGTCGGCCCGCGCCATCACATCGCCCCGCACTGGGTCACCGGGTCGGCGACGTCCTCCCAGGATCGCTTGCCTGGCCACGCGTCATCAGAATCAGCACGACAGTCTCCTCACCTTGCGTCCGCCCGCACCAGCCCGGTGGCGATCCGCGCCGCCCACTCCTCGATCTGGGTGAAGTCGCGGAAGTCACCGCCCTTTCCGGAGCGGAGGATCATCCGTGCGACCCAACCCTTCGCGCCCTCTTCCAGGCGGCCACCGAAGGTGATGTGCTCGACAGCGTCGAGCCGGATCATGATCCGCTTCACTCCGGGCACCGGTGGGATGTCCCGCTCCGAGGCCGAGGCGTCGAGCGGGCCGCTGCTGAACAGCCACAGCGGGTGTTCGGCCAGTGCGCGGCGGTGGCGGCGAGCGAAGCGGCGGGCGTCCTTGTGCCAGCGCCCGGCGTACAGCCCGCCGCCGAGCACCACGGCGTCGTAGGACTCCATGCTCCTCACCGACCGGGCGGCCGAGGCGTCGGCCGACGTTCCCTCCTTACGCAGCACGTCGGCGATGGTCTCGGCGATCTGCGCGGTCGATCCGTTCGTGGTTCCGTAGGCGACCAACACGTTGCTGAGCACGGCGGTTCGCCTCCTCTCGTCAGAGCCTTCGCAGCCAGTCGTCGGTGACGCCGTGCAGCGTCTGCTCGTCCGGCTGGAGTCGCGAGTCGTCCAGGTGGTAGGCGAGTTTGTCGACCACCGCGACCACGCCGTCGGTCTGGTGCGTCAGGGAAGCGGCGATCTCCGTCTCGCTACTCTTTGTGTGCGTTCCATGCGCTGTCGAGCGTGAACACGTTCTCGCGGAGACGTCCGCGCTCCGCGGCGCCGGCCACAGGGCGCGCACCAGCACCTCCCTCGGGTCGGGGGCCTCGGCCTGCCGGACCAGCGGGTCCGTCTCGGAGATCCCCCTACGACCTTCTCATCGTCGCCCACTACCGGCAGCCCGCTGATGAGATGGTCGGCCGCCACTCCGCCGGGTTGTCCGAGCTCTCCCTGCTCACCGACCACGACGTACACGACCTCATCACGGCTCCCCGCTGTGCCCCGCTGCGGTGCGGGGCAGCCGCAGCAACTGTTCCGGTGCTTGGAGGTCGACGGGTCGGCTGCCGTGCGCGGAATCGGCGACGTACTCGGAGGGCGCGCCCCGGGCCGCGGAGTATCCGTTGCCCAGGATGCACAAGGACTCGCGTATGCGCTCCTGTGCCGGGTCGCAGTCCTCGTACTCCCAGATCCTGTCGCGCCTCGTCAGTCCTCGGCCGCGAGCAGCTCCGCGAGGTCGTCGACCACCAGGTCCGCACCGCGCTTCAGCAGTTCGGCACGCGTACCCGGGGTGTGGGCCCGGTCCACGCCGATGACCAGGCCGAAGCCGCCGCGCCGCCCGGCCTCGACTCCGGCCAGGGCGTCTTCGACGACGGCCGCACGGCTCGCGGGGACACCGAGGCGGCGGGCCGCCTCCAGGAAGAGGGCGGGGTCGGGCTTGCCGGGCAGGTGAAGACGAGCGGCCTCCGCGCCGTCCACCAGGGCGTCGAAGAGGTCCCGCACTCCGGCGTGTTCGAGGAGTTCGCATGCGTGCCGGGAGGCTGAGGCGGCGGCCAGCGGGATGCCGGCCGCGCGCAGAGCGCGCAACAGCCGGACCGTGCCGGGGTAGGCGTCGACACCGTGTTCCCGCAGCCGCTCGGTGAACAGCCGCTCCTTGTCCGCGGCGACGGCCCGGACGTCGACTTCGGACGGATTCAGGCCCCGGGACTGGAGGAAGGCCCGCGCTCCGTCGAGACGCGACTTGCCGTCGACGTGACGTAGATAGTCGTCCCCCACATCGAAGGGGTGCTGGCCGTGCGGAGTCAGGAAGGCGTCGAACGCCGTCTTCCACGCGGCGGCGTGCACCCGCGCGGAGTCCGTGATGACGCCGTCGGTGTCGAAGACGACAGCAACTGTGCCCCGCAGCGCGCGCGGCATAGCAGTCCTGCCCGGTTTTGTGCTCATCCTCCGTCACCCGTGCCGTGAGGTCGAGAGCCGGTTGGGTGCAGCCCCACTCGTTGTCGTACCAGCCGAACACCTTCACCAGCGTGCCGTTGGCCTGGGGCAGGGCCTGGTGGAACACGCTGTACGCGGGGCGCCGATGACGTCGCGGGAGAGACCAGCACAAGTGTCGAGTCCGCCGGTTCCGTGGGCGGCGTCTGCTCCGGATGTCCCGCCTGTGCGATGGTCATCGTGCGTTCCTAGCCTCTGAGCACGGCGCCGGGAGCCATCTGACCGCGGAGACATCAGCTCATTTGCTCGGTCGGCGGGAGCGTCAGGTAGGCGGCGATTCCTGCTGGCAGCGTCTTGTCGCCTCGGGCACGACGAGGCTTGTGGACGCCAACCTGGAGAAGGCGCTCACCGAACCGAGTCTCACTCCGCCTTCTGCCCACGCTGCCCTCGGTCAGTGCCCTTTGCCTCGGCAGAGGGCACTGGCATATGTCCTTGATCATTATGTCTGGCGGGCCGATCGTCTCGGCTCGGTGAGAGCCGGACAGTACGGCCACTCGTCGCCCCAGCTGTGGTGTGTTCGGGCATCGCGCTCGCGTGGGCGGGCAGGTCGGCCATGCGCCGTAGCCGCCACACCGGCATGGCGCGTCACCGGCGACCCATTTCCGGGACCTCATGGCGTTCGGCTCAGGTGGGTGCGACGGCGCGGTGGAGGGGTTCCAGGTCTCCGTGCAGGGCGGCGTGGAGTGCGGCTGCGAGTTCACGGGCTCGTTCTTCGCTTGAGACGTTGTGCATCATGAAGTAGATGGGGCCTGTGTAGGCGTCCGCGCCGATCTCGCGGTTCTGGATCATGTGGGTGATCGAGGCCCGGATGGCGTCGTTGACGATGTCGTCGACCGTGTGCCCGGGGCCGGCAGTGAGGGTGTCCGCCTTCACGGTCCACTGCGGGCCGTCGGATTCGATGGCGACGAACACGGCGCGGTGCGCCATGGCCTGCCGGTATGCCGTGTGGAAAGCGGCGGTGCCGCTTGCGTCCGGGACGAGGTGGGCGGGACACGGAATCGGCAGCGGCTGCATGTGCGGATTGTCCCTAAGGTCAGAAAAATCACGTTCGCTGACACGCGAAGATCACCCCGGCGCTGACTGGCAGAGACGGCTCACCGGGTCAGCACGGTCCCACTGGTCCGCGATCTTCGTGTTCGGGATGTACAGCCCACGGCCCGATGGGTGCGGGATCGCGGTCATCACGTCCGCCGTGAAGTCGGCCTGTCCAGGTGCGACCGGGTTGCCGAACCGGACGAGTGCGGCCCGGCGGCGGCCGATGACCTCGATGGTGAGCTTCGGGAATTCGTCGCCGAGGTCCTCACGGATCGTGTCGCGGACGATCTCCATCAAGGGCAGGGCGCTCTTCTTGCCCGGACCGCAGGGCTCGGCGTCCGCCTCAGGGGGGACGACACCGAGGCGCCTTGGGTCAAGACCCGACAGCCTGGCGGGCGACAAGGCTTACAGCAATGGACTGCCGCGATTACCTGCGGCAAACGGGGCATCAGCCACACGATCCCGGAGAAGACCGACAGCCAGGCCGCCCCCTGCGAAAGGGCTCGTGCGGCGGACGGCCGCTGCGCTGCGACTGACGGGTATTCCTCGGACCTGATCGCAAGCTGTCACCGCCGAAGGTCTCTGGCCCCTCTATGGCGACACACGCCTCATGACCTGCGCTGTACCAAAGTGCCAACTATTTCGCTGATTCTACGTCTCCGGCCGCTGAAGCTACTTGGCATCAGTGCAGGTCGTGAACGCGGCCTGGTGCCAACTAGCGAGCCCGGTCACACTGTGTTGTGACGAGGATTTATAGTTGGCACAAAAGAAGGATAGTTGGCATCAAGCTCACCGCCATTTCTCAGAGGTGACGGCGCAAGACGGCTACAAGACCCGCGCCGGAGTCGAAGGCACCATCTCCCAAGCCATCCAGCGCTGTGGCCTGCGCAGATCCCGCTACCGCGGCCTGACCAAGACGGCCCTGCAACACCAGCTCACCGGCGCTGCCATCAACCTCGCCCGCATCGACGCCCACCTCACCGACACACCCCGAGCCCGCACCCGCCACTTCGCAGCACTTCGTCCCGCCGAGCAACAACTCGACGGGACGAAGTAGGACCAGCACCCGAATTAACCAACAGCGTCGGAGCAGCGAGCGTCCGCTCCTCGATCCTTCTGCGGCGTCTGCGAACGCCTCCTCGAGGGCCCACGACGAGAGCCGCCGCGCGGCCACCCGAACGCCAGCTCGTTGGTGCCCTGTCCTACTGCCGTCGAGAGGCGCCGCACTGGGGTCTATCAGGAATTAGGTGTGATTCGTCTGTTTGGCCTACGAGTTGGTGGGTGGGCTGTTCGGCCTACACTCGTCCGGCGGTAAGGCGGCCGTCGAAGAGGACGTCGAACTCGTTGAGGGCGGACTTCCAGCGGTTGTTCCAGCGCTGGCGGCCGCGGCCGGTGGGGTCGAGGGCGAGGGTGGCGAGGTAGAGGCGTTTGAGGGCGGCCTGCTCGTTGGGGAAGTGCCCGCAGGCCTGGGCCGCGCGCCGGTAGCGGGCGTTGAGGGACTCGATGGCGTTGGTGGTGTAGACGACCTGGCGGATGGCGTCGGGCAGGCCGAGGAAGGGTACGAACTCGCTCCAGGCCCGCTGCCAGGTGCCGGCGATCGAGGGGTAGCGCTTGCCCCACGTGGCGTCGAAGTCCGCGAGCCGTTGCCGGGCCTCTTCCTCGTTGACGGCGGTGTAGACGGGCTTGAGGTCGCGGGCGACCTCGGCCCAGTCGCGGCGCGATGCGTAGCGCAGGCTGGCGCGGATGAGGTGGACCACGCAGGTCTGCACGACGGTCTGGGGCCAGACGGTGTTCACCGCGTCGGGCAGGGCGCTCAGCCCGTCGCAGACCAGCATGAGCACGTCGCGGACGCCTCTGTTCTTGATCTCGGTCAGGACGGTCTGCCAGTACTTGGCGCCCTCGCCGCCGTTGCCGGCCCACAGTCCGAGGATCTCGCGGTAGCCGTCCGCGGTGACCGCGACGGCCACGTAGACCGGCCGGTTGGCGACGTGACCGTCCCTGATCTTGACGTGCACGGCGTCGATGAAGACGACAGGGTAGACCGGATCGAGCGGGCGGGTGCGCCATTCCGCCATCGATTCCAGGGCCTTGTCGGTGATCGTGGAGATGGTCTCCTTCGTGGTCGTCATCCCGTACGTCTGGGCGAGGTGGGAGACGATCTCGCCGGAGGTCAGGCCCTTCGCGGTCAGTGAGAGCACCAGGTCGTCCAGCGCGCCGGTGCGGCGGGCGTGCACGGGCAGCAGCCGGGGCCGGAAGGTGCCCAGCCTGTCTCTGGGGACCTGCACCGTCACGGCGCCGACCTCCGTCATGACCTTCTTGGCCCGGTAGCCGTTGCGCATGTTGCCGCCCGAGCGGGACCCGCGCCCGCCGACCCGGCCGGCCTCGGCGGCGAGGTGCTCGTCCATCTCGGCCTCCAGGGCGGCCTGCATCAGATGCTGGGCCAGTTCGGGCAGCAGCCCGCCCTCGCCCATCAGCCGCAGCCCTTCGCCGCCATGGACCTTCTCGGCCGCGAGCGCGGCCAGCTCCTCCAGCAATTCGCTGGACAGACCGTTCTCAGACACCGGCATCGACTTCACGTCGGCACCCTGGACACTGCCGTCGGCCACGGCAAGCGACACGCGGTCTACGGCCTCAATCAGGTGACCTGTCGTCGCATTCATCAGATGACTCCTTCGGGAAGGATCACACCTAATTCATGACACTCCCCCGCACTGGTGGTGAAGCAACCTGAACCAAGATGTCGGACTCTGTGCCGCGGAATGATCGGCCGGTGTCTGATCCAGGGTGCTCCGGGTGCTGGCACTGAGCATGCCCTGTGTTTCTGGGGGGAGGGGCTGTGACGGGCGGGAGAGGATGCTGTCCCGGATCCGGGCCTGACTCCTGACACAGGACAGCGTTCAGCGACCGTGACCGCTTGATGCGCGTCCTCGGTAAGGCCCGTGCGGTCGTGCCTCTCGTAGCCTTGGTGTGACCAGGCCGGTGGTGGGAGTAGCGCTGCCGAGGCCGCAGCCCGTCAGTGGGCTCGCAGCACATCGAGTGCCGTGAGCGCCGCGTGGAGTTCGGTGCGCTGTTCGCCGGATTCCAGGTCGCGGTCGAGGAGACGCTCGATGGTGCGCAGGCGTTGGTACATGGTTTCGCGGGAGAGGCTGCCCCGGCGTGCGGCGGTGGTTTTGTTGCCGGCCGCTTCGAGGTAGTGGCGCAGGGTCGTCAGCAGGTCGGTGCCGTGCTGGGTGTCGTGATCGATGAGCCGCCCGAGCTGCTGCTCGGCGTACTCCTGGATGCGGGTGTCGTCGCGGAGGGCGTACAGCAGGCGGTGCAGGCCGATGTCGGACAGCTCGTGGAAGGACCGGTCCGGGGGGAGGGGCTGGCCGGGTGGGGTGGCCTCGGCGACGCGGGCCGCCTCGCGGAACGAGCGTGGGGCGTCGGCGAGGTCCGCGATCTCCGAGCCGACGCTCACCACTGCCTGCGGGGCCAGGCCCAGTGCGGTGCTGCACAGCCGTTCGACGATGAGGCGCCAGGGCTGGGAGGGACGCAGAGCCAGCAGGATGCCGAGGCGGTCGGGGGCCAGCTCGCCGACGAGGGCCGAGATGCCTGCCGTCCGCAGCTCCTGGCACAGACGGGTCTCGGGCTCGGTTCCCCCTCCGCCCGTGCGGAGTTCCACCAGGATCGCGACGAACCGGCTTCGATCCGTCGGCAGGCCCAGCGCGGCGCAGCGGGCGCGGGCGTCCTCGGCGGAGCGGTGGCGCTGGTCCACCAGGTCGCGCAGGGCGTTGCGGTGCGCGGTGCGTTCCCAGGGCGTGGAGTGGATGAGGCGGGCGACGGTCAGTGCCATCGCGGTCCTCTCCAGCACGGTGATGTCCTCCGGCCCGAAGGCGGGGCCGTCGGCGCGTGCCGGGAGCATGACCACGCGGCCCCAGCGCTCGCCCTGGTACTCGACGGGTGCGGTGAGCCAGCCCGCCGGGCCGCGGGTCGCCGTGTGATCGTCGGCCCCGGTGGCTCTGGAGCGCTGTTCCCAGCCGGTGAGCGCCTCCTCCACCGTGCCCCCGGACGGTTCGCAGATCAGTGCCTGGTGCACCAGGTTCTCCAGGACGACCGTGCGGCCGCACATCTCCGCCGCCGCACGCACCACGTCCTCCGGGCCGGCACCGCGCAGGGTCAGGGCGGTGAACGCCTCGTGGATGCGCTGGGTGCGGCGCATCGCGTCCGCCTGGTTGCCGAGCAGGAGGGCGTGCACGACCTGGGTGACCTCCAGGAAGTTGACGTCCTTGGCGAGCGTGACGAGGGGAAGGCCACGCAGGTGGCAGGCGTCGACGAGTGCGTCCGGCGGGCGGTGATAGCGACGTACGAGTTCGATGACCAGCGCCGCGGCCCCGACGTCGGCGAGTTCGTCGACGTACCGGCGCACGCCGGCCACGTCGTCCGGGAGCGGCATTCCGGTGGTCAGGACGAGTTCGCCGCCCTTGAGGAAGGACGCGGGATCGGTCAGTTCGGTGATGTGGACCCACCCGACCGGCCGGTCCAGGTGGGGCACACCGGTGACGACCCGGGGTTGTCCGGCGGCCAGGACGGGAAGGGCCAGGACGTCGGCGACGGTGACTGTGCGGGTGGGCCCATGGCCGGCCGGGTGGTTGTCGCTCACGGTGTCTCCATGGGGTCCCTTGCTCGGGCACGGGCCAGCGCCCGGGAGTGCCCGGCCACTGTGACAAGCGTCGCTGACCTGCGCAAGAGCGGTCCGTGAGCGATCGGCACCCGGCATGCCCCCGATGAGGCTGACACAACGTCCGGATGTCGCGGCCCGGCCGGACAGATCGTAGGTTGGCGCACCCCTGGTCCGCGGAGATGCTCGGGATACCGCAGCAGACCGAACACCGAGGCCGGGAGACGAACATGACCGCACTGTCGCCACACCTTCGCCAGGCCACGCCCGTGGTGGCGGTCCGGGGCGAGGGCGTCCACCTCTACGGTGAGGACGGCCGCCGCTATCTCGACTTCACCGCCGGTATCGGCGTCACCAGCACCGGGCACTGCCATCCGAAGGTCGTGGCGGCGGCGCAGGAGCAGGTGGGCACGCTGGTGCACGGCCAGTACACGACCGTCATGCACCGGCCGCTGCGGCAACTCGTCGAGAAGCTGGGCGAAGTGCTGCCGGCCGGGCTGGACAGTCTGTTCTTCACCAACTCCGGCAGCGAGGCCGTCGAGTCCGCCCTGCGGTTGGCCCGTCAGGCCACCGGCCGTCCCAACGTCATCGTCTGCCACGGCGGCTTCCACGGCCGTACGGTGGCCGCCGCCTCCATGACCACCTCCGGCACCCGCTTCCGGTCCGGCTTCTCCCCGCTGATGAGCGGCGTGGTCGTCACCCCGTTCCCGTCGGCCTACCGCTACGGCTGGGACGAGGAGACCGCGACCCGCTTCGCCCTGCGGGAGCTGGACTACACCCTCCAGACGATCTCCTCGCCCGCCGACACGGCCGCGATCATCGTCGAGCCGGTGCTCGGCGAGGGCGGCTACGTGCCCGCCACCCGCGCGTTCATGGAGGGTCTGCGGGAGCGGGCCGACCGGCACGGCTTCCTGCTCATCCTCGACGAGGTGCAGACGGGCGTCGGCCGCACCGGCCGTTTCTGGGGCCACGACCACTTCGGCGTCACCCCGGACATCCTCGTCACCGCCAAGGGCCTGGCCAGCGGCTTCCCGCTGTCCGGCATCGCCGCCTCCGAGGAGCTGATGGCCAAGGCGTGGCCGGGCTCGCAGGGCGGCACCTACGGCGCCAACGCCGTGGCCTGCGCGGCGGCCGTCGCCACCCTCGACGTCGTACGCGACGAGAGGCTCGTGGAGAACGCCGACGCGATGGGTAAGCGGCTGCGTCACGGCCTGGAGGCGGTGGCCGACCGCACGCCGGGCATCGGCGACGTCCGCGGCCTGGGCCTGATGCTGGCCACCGAGTTCGTCACCGAGGACGGCAGCCCCGACCCCGAGACCGCCGCCCGCGTGCAGCGCGCCGCGATCGACGAGGGCCTGCTCCTGCTGCTGTGCGGCGCCTGGAACCAGGTTGTACGGATGATCCCGGCACTCGTCATCGACGAGACGGCGGTGGACGAGGGCCTCCAGGCATGGGCGACCGCGGTCGAGGCCGGTACCTCAGGAGCATCGCCGCGATGAGCGACAGCGTGGCGCGGCTGACCGCCCGCCTCACCGAGACGGCTCCCGGCCTGCGGGTGGAATCCGGCCCGGGCGCCCTCGGCCCGTACGCCTACGACGCCTCCAACTACCGTGTCCCCCCGCAGGCTGTGGCCTTCCCCCGCAGCGCCGACGACGTGGTCGCGGTGCTGCGGGCCTGTAAGGAGACGGGCGTCCCCATCACCGCGCGCGGCGGCGGCACCAGCATGGCCGGCAACGCGGTCGGGCCGGGCGTCGTCGTGGACTTTTCCCGGTACATGAACCGGATCCTGGACATCGACCCGGCCGGCGGGACCGCGCGTGTCGAGGCCGGAGTCGTCCTCGACGCGCTGCAGAGCGCGACCGCCCTGCACGGGCTGTCCTTCGGCCCCGACCCGTCCTCGCACAGCCGCTGCACCATCGGCGGGATGGTCGGCAACGACGCGTGCGGCAACCGGTCCGTGCGGCACGGGCGGACCAGCAGCCACATCGAGGCGCTGGAGATCGTGACGGCCGACGGTGTGCGGGCCGTCGCCGACCGTACCGGCCTGCACCCGATCGACCCACGCGACACCGACCACGTCACCCGCCTCGAAGCGGACGTACGACGCCTGATCGGCGACAACCTGGGGCCGATCAGGACCGAGCTGGGCCAGATCCCTCGTCAGGTCTCCGGCTACCAGCTGCACCACCTGCTGCCCGAGCGCGGCTTCGACATGGCCCGCGCGTTGGTTGGCACCGAGGGCTCCTGTGCGGTCGTCACCGCCGCGACGGTCCGCCTGGTGGCGACCGCACAGGCTTCGGCGCTGCTGACCCTCGGCTACGACGACGTCGTCGACGCGGCCGAGGATGTGCCGGAGATCCTGCGGTGGAATCCGACCGCCGTCGAGGGCATGGACGAGGCGATCGTCGCCACCATGCGCGCCCGCCGCGGCCCCGACTCCGTCACGGGACTGCCCGAGGGGCGCGCCTGGCTGTACGTCGAGCTCGACGGCGACGACGAGGCCACGGTCAATACGCGCGCGGCCGAGCTCCTCGACGTGCTCAAGGCACAGGGCCGGATGACCGGCGGGCGGGTCGTGCAGAGCGCGTCCCAGCGCCGCTCCCTGTGGCGGGTCCGCGAGGACGGGGCGGGCTTGGCCGCCCGCCTCGTCGACGGCGGAGAGTCGTGGCCGGGCTGGGAGGACTCGGCCGTCGCACCGGAGAACCTCGCCGGCTACCTGCGGGACTTCCGCGAACTCCTGGCCGACCACGGGCTCACCGGCGTGATGTACGGGCACTTCGGCGCGGGGTGCGTCCACGTGCGCATCGACTTCGACCTCGCCACGGACGAGGGCCGCGCCGCCGCCCGCCGCTTCCTGCACGAGGCGGCCGCCCTGGTCGTCGCCCATGGCGGAACGCTGTCGGGCGAGCACGGGGACGGGCGGGCGCGCGGCGAGTTGCTGGAGGTCATGTACAGCCATCGGATGATCCAAGCGTTTGCCGCTTTCAAGCAGGTCTTTGATCCCGAGGGGTTGCTGAATCCGGGCGTCATCGTGGCTCCGGCCCCGCTCGACGCCGATCTCGCGCTGCACCAGATCCAGCCCCTGGCGACGGAGTTCACCTTCCCGCATGACGAGGACGGTTTCGCGGGCGCCGCCCGCCGCTGTGTCGGCGTCGGCCGCTGCCGCAGCGACGTGGGCGGCGTGATGTGTCCCAGCTACCGGGCCACGGGGGAGGAGAGCGACTCCACGCGGGGCCGGGCTCGCCTCCTCCAGGAGATGGTGCGGGGGGAGACCATCCAGGACGGCTGGCGCTCGACGGAGGTCCGCGACGCCCTCGATCTGTGCCTGTCCTGCAAGGCGTGCTCCAGCGACTGCCCGGTCGGTGTCGACATGGCCACGTACAAGGCGGAGTTCCTGCACCAGCACTACAAGGGCAGGATCCGTCCCCGCTCCCACTACTCGCTGGGCTGGCTGCCCCTGACCTCCGCCCTCGCCGGATACGCCGCCCGCCCCCTCAACGTCCTGCTGCGCGGACCGATCGGCACACTGCTCGCCCGTCTTGGAGGCGTCACGACGAAGCGCAGGATCCCCGCCTTCGCCCCCCGGCGCAGCCTGCGCCGGGTCCTGCGCAAGGTGAAGAGCGGCGAACCGGCGAAGGCCCTGCTCTTCGTCGACAGCTTCACCCGCGCCTTCCGTCCCGAGGTCGCGGGAGCCGCGAGCCGCGTGCTCGCCGACGCGGGAATCCCCTGCACGGCTCAGGACGGCCTGTGCTGCGGCCTGACCTGGGTCAGCACCGGCCAGCTGACCGTGGCCCGCAGGATCATGGCCCGCACCGTCGCCCACCTCGACAACGGCGACGACCGGCCCATCATCGTGGCCGAGCCAAGCTGTGCCGCCGCGCTCAAGCGCGACGTGCCCGAGCTCCTCGGGACGGACGCCGCCCGTCGGGTCGCGGACCGCGTCCACACCTTCACCGGCGCCCTGACCGACCTGGCCGCCGCCGACTGGACGCCCCGCGAGCTCCCCGACGACGTCGTCCTGCAGACCCACTGCCACGAGTACGCCACCTTCAAGGGCAGCCGCCCCACCGACCTGCTGCGCCGACTGGGTGTGGGCAAGGTCGACGAGGCCGAGGGCTGCTGTGGACTCGCCGGGAACTTCGGCTTCGAGGAACAGCACTACGACACCTCGATGGCCGTCGCCGGCCTGGCTCTGAAGCCACGCCTCGACGGCATCGGCCAGGACACGCCGACCGTCGTCGTGGCCGACGGCTTCAGCTGCGCCACCCAGATCGACCATCTCGCCGGTGACCGGGGCCTCCGGGCCCTGCACCTCGCGGAACTCCTCGACCCTGCCGCCGATCAAGCCGTTCAACCAGGAGGAACCCCATGACCGACACACCCACGCAGTTGTTCATCGGCGGGGCCTGGGCGGACGCCGCGGACGGCGCCACCATGCCCGTGGACGACCCCGCGACCGGTGAGATCATCGCGCACGTCGCCGACGCGGGCGCCAAGGACGCCCAGCGCGCCGAGGAGGCCGCCGTTCAGGCGCAGGAGGAGTGGGCCCGTACGGCGCCCCGGGTGCGCAGCGAGATCCTGCGCCGGGCGTACGAGATCATTGTCGAGCGCACCGACGAGCTGGCCCACCTGATGACGGCCGAGATGGGCAAGCCGCTGGCCGAGGCCAGGGGAGAGGTGGCGTACGCGGCGGAGTTCTTCCGCTGGTTCTCCGAGGAGGCCGTCCGTATCGACGGCGGCCACGGCGTCCTGCCCGACGGCCGCAACCGCATGCTGCTCTCCCGCCGCCCCGTCGGCCCCTGTCTGCTGATCACCCCGTGGAACTTCCCGCTGGCCATGGGCACCCGCAAGATCGGCCCGGCGATCGCCGCCGGCTGCACGATGATCCTCAAGCCGGCCCCGCAGACCCCTCTGTCCAGCCTGGCTCTCGCCGCGATCCTCAAGGAGGCCGGGCTGCCCGACGGCGTGCTCAACGTCGTCACCACCTCCCGCGCGGGAGAGGTGTGCGAACCGCTCCTGCGCGGCGGGCGGATCCGTAAGCTGTCCTTCACCGGCTCCACCAACGTGGGACGCCTGCTGCTCGCCCAGAGCGCGGAGGCGGTCGTGCGAACCTCGATGGAGCTGGGCGGGAACGCGCCGTTCGTCGTCTTCGAGGACGCCGACCTGGACAAGGCGGTCGACGGCGCGATGCTCGCCAAGATGCGCAACATGGGCGAGGCCTGCACCGCCGCCAACCGCTTCTTCGTCCACACCTCCGTGGCGAAGGAGTTCGGGCGGCGCTTGGCCGAGCGCATGGGCGCGCTGGTCGTGGGCCCCGGCACCCGGGACGGCGTCGACGTCGGCCCGCTGATCGACAGGGTCGGACGGGCCAAGGTCGAGGAGCTGGTGGCCGACGCGGTGGAGCGCGGCGCCCGGGTGCTCGTCGGTGGCCGTACGCCCGAGGGGCCGGGCTGCTTCTACCCGCCGACCGTGCTCACCGACGTCGCCTCCGACAGTCGCCTGATGGACACGGAGATCTTCGGCCCGGTCGCGGCGATCCTCACCTTCGACGACGAGGACGAGGTGATCCGCCGGGCCAACGACACCCCTTGGGGCCTGGTCGGCTATGTCTTCACCGAGGGCCTGGACCGCGCCCTGCGGGTCAGCGAGCGTCTGGAGGTGGGCATGGTCGGCGTCAACACCGGCCTCGTCTCCAACCCGGCCGCGCCGTTCGGCGGTGTCAAGCAGTCCGGGCTGGGCCGCGAGGGCGGCCGGGTCGGGATCGAAGAGTTCCTTGAGTACCAGTACCTCGCGGTGCCTGTGCGATGACGGCGGCGGTCCTGCCCTGACATACGCCCCGTCGCGCACCGCGTGGGCCACCCCGTGCCCGGCCGATCTGTCTTCCTGGCCGGGCGCGGGGAAGGGGCGGTCTCGCCGCGGGCGGGCCGGGCCGAAGGCGTACTCAGCGCATGTGGCGGGCGGTGATCTCGGCCGCCGTCTCGGTCACCAGCTGCCCCAGCTCGGCGAGCCGGCCGGGCTCGAAGCGGGAGTCGGGCAGGGAGACGGCCACGGCGGCCAGTGGGACGCCGTCACCGTCCAGGACGGGTGCCGCGATGGCGCAGATCCCCTGGAGGTACTGGTTGTGGTTGACGGCGTAGCCACGCTCCCTGACCCGCTGGAGCTCCGTGCGCAGCTCCTCGGGGTCGGTGATGGTCTCCTCGCCGTACCCCTCGAACGTGCCCGTCGCGAACTCGTCGACCTCGGGATTCGGGAGATGGGCGAGGATCGCGTGCCCGGTGGCCGTGGCGTGCAGGGGTGAGGTGTCGCCGATGGTGTGGAAGGTTCGTACGGGGTGGTCGCAGTCGACGCGGTCGACGACGACCATGCTGTGCAGTGCGTCGGGCACCGAGAGATGGATGGTCTCGTTCACCGTGTCCCGGAGTCGGATCATGGGTTCGCGGGCGGCGGCGAACAGGCTGGAGCCCTGGAGAGCTGCGGGTCGTACGGCGAGGACGCGGGCGCCGATCTCCCAGCGCGTGGTGTCCCTGCGGTTGGCCCGGAGCCAGCCCGCCTCGTTGAGGGTGACCAGGGTGCGCTGCACCGTCGATTTCGGCAGGCCGAAGAGCTTCGTCAACTCGCCCACGGTGACCGGCTGATGCCGGGCGACCGCCTCCAGGATGCGCAGTGACCTGATGACGCTCTTCATTTCCATCCGGGGCCCCCATCAGTCGCGTGGCTTCGTCGCTCACCTTTGACTCCCTCCCCGGAGCCGCGGGCATGATTCATGCCGCATTCTAGCATGGCGTTCCACAATGCGGCATGAAGGGGAGATGGGGCCCCATGGCCTTCCCGGCGATGAGCGGCGGGAGCGCCTCTGCCCCCGTCGCGCCGTGCCGCGCGGCGGCGGCCCTGGGCCCGACACCCCCCGTCGGGCCCAGGGCGACGGCTGCCCTGACATGCGGAGAGGGCCGGCTTGCGCGCATCGACGCGTGCAAGCCGGCCCTCGCCGGTCGGGGCCTTCTTGGGCCACCGCCTCCGTCAGCCGCCCAGTAGGCGTCCGCTGATCTCCTCTGCCGCGCCGGCCACGAGGCCACCCCACTCGGACTCCCGTTTCACGTCGTACCGGGAGTCAGGCATCGAGATGGCCACGGCGGCCAACGGTGTCCCGTTCTCGTCGAGCACGGGTGCGGCGAAGGCGCAGACGCCCGGCCGGTACTGATTCCGGTTGACCGCGTAGCCGTCGGTGCGGATCCGGTCCAGTTCGGCGCGCAGCTCGTCGGGGTCGGCGGGGGTCGTGTCGCTGAAGCGCTCCAGGCCCTGGGTGATGAGTTCCTCGACGTCCTGCTTCGGAAGCTGGGCGAGGATCGCGCGTCCCACGGCGGTGGCGTGCAGGGGTGAGGTGTCGCCGATGGTGTGGAAGGTCCGTACGGGGTGGTCGCAGTCGACGCGGTCGACGACGACCATGCTGTGCAGTGCGTCGGGCACCGACAGGTGGATGGTCTCGTTCACCGTGTCCCGGAGTCGGATCATGGGTTCGCGGGCGGCGGCGAACAGGCTGGAGCCCTGCAGGGCTGCGGGTCGTACGGCGAGGACACGGGCGCCGATCTCCCAGCGCGTGGTGTCCCTGCGGTTCGCGCGCAGCCAGCCCGCCTCGGCCAGGGTGACCAGGGTGCGCTGCACGGTCGACTTCGGCAGGCCGAAGAGTTTCGTCAACTCCCCGACGGTGACCGGCTGATGCTGGGCGACCGCCTCCAGGATGCGCAGCGATCTCGTGACGCTCTTCATTTCCATCCGGTTTCCCCCGTTAATCCGCGGAATTTCTGCTGGACACCTCTTGACTCCCCCTCGGGGCGCTGTCATTCTCGTGCCAGATTCTAGCACAGCGTTCCACTATGTGGCACGGCACTCGACGGAGGAGATTCCGAAGAAGTGGGCCGGGGCCGCGAGACGCGGCGGCTGTGAGCCGAGGGCCCGAGGAAAGAACCCGGCCCCGCCCAAACCACCTTGAATCAACCAGCCTCATGTCGGGCGCTCAGCATGCGCCTCGGCGATACGAAAGGAAAGTCCTGTGTCAGCTGCCAAGAAGCGCGTCGCCGTCGTCGGCGTCGGAACGATGGGCAGCCAGGCCGCCTGGCGGCTGGCGGCCCGCGGCGCCGAGGTCGTCGGGTACGACCGGTTCGCCCCGGGACACGACCGCGGCGCCGCCGGCGGTGAGACCCGGATCTTCCGCAGCGCGCACTTCGAGGACTCCCGCTATGTCCCGCTGCTCAAGCACGCCGACGCCCTGTGGGAGCAGCTGCAGGAGGAGACCGGCCGCGAGCTGCGCCGGCTGACCGGATGTCTGCTGATGGGGCCGACCGAGCACCACCAGATGGCCACCGTCCTGCAGTCCATCGCGGAGCACGACCTCGACCATGAGGTGCTCGATGTCGAGCTTCTGGCGAAACGTTTCCCCCAGTACCGCATCGAGGACGGCGACGCGGCCGTGCTCGACCGCCGCGCCGGTTTCATCCGCCCCGAGCTGACCATCCAGAGCGCCGCCCGCCGTGCCGAGCAGCTGGGCGCGGTGATCAACCGCTACAGCACGGTCCGCGAGATCGTCCCCGTCGCGGGTGGCGTCGAGATCCGCACCGACTCCGGCAGCGAGCGCTTCGACACCGTCGTCGTCACCCCTGGTCCCTGGGTCAACGACCTGCTGCCCGACCTGCCGTGGGAGGTGGACGTCCGCCGCCTGGTCAGCGCCTGGTACGTGCCGACCGCCCCCGAGGCCTGGTTCGGCGAGGAGCGCCCGGCGTTCATCCGGACCGCGCCCACCCACTGCTACGGCCTGCCCTCCCCGGACGGCATCTCGGTCAAGCTCGGCCTCTCCCGCGCCCTGCACCAGCCCGCGGGCGACCCGAACCAGCTGGACAGGACGGTGCAGCCCGAGGAACTGGAGATCTTCTCCGAGTTGATCGAGCGTCACATGCCGGACCTGAACCCGGACCCGACCCGGCTCTCCGTCTACATGGAGGGCTACACCGAGAGCAGCCGCCCCCTGGTCGGCCCTCTGCCCGGCGCCGAGAACGTGATCCTGCTCGCCGGCTTCTCCGGCCACGGCTTCAAGCTCTCGCCCGCCTTCGGCGACATCGCCGCCGACCTGGCGCTGGACGGCACCTCGCCCCAGCCCATCGACTTCCTCTCCACCGTCGGCCGTACGGAGGCATGACCATGAACGACGCCACCCTCTCCGTCGCCTCCCTCGATGCCCGGCCCGGCACCAAGGCACGCGGCACCGTCCGGGCCGACCTCGGCGCCCTCACCACGGACATCCCGCTGACCCTGGTCAACGGCTCCCGCCCCGGCCCTCGGGTCGTCATCACCGCAGGTGTGCACGGCGGCGAGTTCACGCCCATCGACGCCGTCGTACGACTGGCGGACAGGCTGGAGCCCGGGGAGGTGTACGGGCAGGTGATCATCTGCCCCGTCGCCAACCCGCCCGCCGTGTACGAGGGCCGGCTCAACATCTCCCCGGTCGACGGCGTGAACCTCAACCGCGTCTTCCCCGGCGACCCGGCCGGCGGCCCCACCGAGCGTCTGGCCGCCTGGCTCTTCACCCACCTGGTCGACGGTGCCGACGTCTACGTCGACCTGCACTGCGGCGGCATCGACCAGGTCCTGCGGGACTTCGTCGGATACCGCCTCACCGGTGACCCGGACCTCGACAAGGCCACGGCCGAACTGGCAGGCTCCTTCGGCATCGAGGACGTCATCCTCGGACTGAAGGCCGACGGCGGCAACAGCCACGCGGCCGCCGCCCGCCGGGGCATCTCGGCGGTCCTGGTCGAGGTCGGCTCACTCGGACAGCGGGACGAGCCCACGGCCCTCCGCCGCGTCGACGGACTCCTCACGGCACTGCGCCACCTGGGCGTCCTCGACCACGAAGGCTCCGCCCCGGCCCCGATCCGGGAGTGGGTCTGGTCCGCCGGTGTCACCGCCGAGGCCACCGGCCTGTGGTACCCGGAGTTCTCCTTCGACGCCGACATCCTCGGCGAAGTCGCCGAGGGCGACCTCCTCGGCCGCATCGTCGACCCGGCCGACGGCACGGAGCACACGGTCCACGCCCCGGCCGGCGGACGGATCTTCTACGCCATGCACGGTCTCACCGTCGCCCCCGGCGCCGAACTCGCCGCCCTCGCCGTGCCGTGGGACCCCGCCACGGCCCCGAGCCCCGACACCCTCCGCACCCCCGGCGCGGGCCATGGGTCCGACGAGGCGGCCCCCCGCCCGTAATACCCCCGCCCCCCTGCCCGCAGCGCCCCACACCCCCCTGCCCCCCTTCCCTGCAGCACCACCCAGGAGGCACACGATGAGAGATGTCCGGATAGACCGCCGGCTGTTCCTGCGCGGAGTCGGCGGAGTCACGGCGGGTCTTGCCGCCGCGTCCGCCCTGAGTGCCTGTGGCACCGGCAGCAGCCGCAGCACGACCGCCGGTAGCGGCAAGAGCTCCAAGACGCTGGTCGTGCGCAACAGCGGTGGCACGTACGGCGAGGCCAACCAGAAGGCGGTCTACGACGCGTTCACCAAGGAGACGGGCATCCAGATCAAGGTGGTGAACATCGCGTACGCGCAGCTGCTCGCCCAGATCAAGCAGGGCCGCCCGCAGTTCGACGTCATCGACACCTCCATGGCCGACGTCATCCGCTTCAAGGACCAGGACGCGACCGAGGCGCTCGACTACGACCGGTTGAAGAGCACCAAGAACGCGGGCATCGCCGAGTCCCTGATGATGTCCCACGGCATCGGCAAGAACTACTGGGCCAGCGTCATGGCGTACCGCACCGACGCCTTCGACGGCAAGAAGCCTGAAAACTGGGCCGACTTCTGGGACACCAAGGCGTTCAAGGGCAGCCGCGCCCTCCAGGCCCGCGACGCCGACCTGCCCGAACTGGAGTTCGCCCTCCTGGCCGACGGCGTGCCCCTGGACAAGCTGTACCCCCTTGATGTGGAGCGCGCCTTCAAGTCCCTCGACAACATCAGGGGTTCCGTCCGCAAGTACTGGGACACCGGTGCCCTGCCCGGCGTCCTGCTGGGCCGCGAGGAGGTTGTCGCCACCAGCGTGTGGCACGGCCGTCTCGACGCCCTGATCAAGGGCGGCTCGCCGCTCGCCTACCAGTGGAACGGTGCCCGCCGGCAGAGCAACGGCTTCTGCATCCCCAAGGGGACCGCGAACCTCGACGCCGCCTACCAGCTCGTCGACTTCGCGCTGCGTCCCGACATCCAGGCCGCCTACGCCGAGGTCTATCCGATGGCCCCGGTGGTGCCCGCCGCCTACAAGAAGCTCTCCTCGGCCGCCGCCGGGAATCTGGCCAGCTCGCCCGAGCACCTGAAGTCCGGGTTCGACCTGGACGTCGAGTGGTGGATCAAGAACGAGACGGCCGTGTCCAAGCGCTGGCAGGAGTGGGTCAATGCCTGAGCTGAACCTGAAGTCGCCGCACCAGTCGTCCCCGGTGGTCTTCCCGCCGCCGGGGACCGGCACCGGAAAACCCCTCTCCGTCACGGACCTGCGCAAGACGTACAGCGGCGTGACCGCTGTCGACACGGTCTCGATGGAGATCGCGGGCGGCGAGTTCGTCACCTTCCTGGGGTCCTCCGGCTCCGGCAAGACCACCACCCTGATGATGATCGCCGGGTTCTGCGAGCCCGACTCCGGCCAGATCGTCGTCGGCGGCCGTGACGTGACCCGCCTCGCGCCGCAGAAGCGCGGCCTCGGCTTCGTCTTCCAGCAGTACCTGCTCTTCCCGCACATGACGGTCTGGGAGAACGTCGCCTTCCCGCTCCAGCTGCGGGGCGTGCCCAAGGCGGAGCTGCGCCGCCGGGTCGGCGAGACCCTGGAGATCGCCGGACTCTCGGCCATGGCCCGGCGCCGGCCGCGCGAGCTGTCCGGTGGCCAGCAGCAGCGTGTCGCGCTGTGCCGGGCGCTGGTCTACCGGCCGCCGGTGATCCTCATGGACGAGCCGCTCGGCGCCCTGGACAAGAAGCTGCGCGACCAGCTGCAGACCGAGATCAAGCGCATCCAGCAGGAACTCGGCCTGACCGTCATCTATGTGACGCACGATCAGGAAGAGGCGCTGGTCCTGTCCGACCGGATCGCGGTGATGCGGGACGGACGGATCGACCAGTTCGACACCCCGCGTGAGCTCTTCGAGCGCCCGCGCACCCCGTTCGTCGCCGACTTCCTCGGCGCGGCCAACTTCCTCCCCGGCACCGTCCAGCAGCAGACGTCCGAGCAGACCCTCGTACGGCTGGACGCGGGAGGCCTGCTCAAGGCCCGCCCGCAGGCGGGAGCCGAGGGAGCCCGGGTACGAGCCGCGGTCCAGCCCGGCCGGCTCCGGCTGTGCACGCCCGGCGACGGGTTCTGTACCGGGACCGTCGAGACGGTCACCTACGTGGGAACCCTCGTCCGCGTCACCGTCCGCCCGGCGGGCGACGCCGACACCGGCCTCGTACGGCTGGAACTCCCGGCCGGCAAGGCCCCGGTCATCGGCGAACAGGTCAGCCTGACCGCCGATCCCGACGACGTCAGCGTGTTCGCGGTCGAAGGAGGCGGGTGACATGGCCGGATCCGTTCTCGCGCCCGCGCCTCCCGCCCCGGGCCCCAAAGCCCCCGCGGCCTCCCGGGGGCGGGTGCGCCGCGCGCTGTCCGAGCGCCGCACCCGCTTCGGGCTGCTCAACGCCGCCCCCGTGGTCATCTATCTGCTGGTGCTGTTCGTCTACCCGATCTTCAGCACCCTGCTCCTCAGCCTCAAGGGCGAGGACGGCGGCTGGACGCTGCACTGGTACGCGGACGCCCTCCAGGGCTCCAACCTGAAGGTCCTCCTCACCACCCTGCGGATCTCCGCCGAGACCTCGCTGCTCAGCCTCGTCATCGGCTTCCTGCTGGCCGCCGCCGTCTCCCGGCTCAAGCCACTGTGGGCAGGCCTGGTGATGATCATCGTCATCGTGCCGCACTTCATCAGCGCCCTGGTCCGCACCTACGGCTGGATCATCCTGCTCGGTGAACACGGCGTCATCAACAACGCCCTGACGGACCTGGACGTCCCGGGTGCTCCGTTCCAGATGCTCTACAACGAGCTCGGCGTGGTCATCGGCACCACCTCGGTGATGCTGCCCTACACCGTGCTGCTGCTGTACGCGGTCATGAAGGGCATCGACCGCCGGCTGCCGGCCGCAGCGGCCAGCATGGGCGCGGGCAGGCTGACGATCTTCCGCCGGATCTACCTGCCGATGGTCGCTCCCGGCCTGATCAACGCGGGCATCCTGTGCTTCATCCTCTGCCTCGGCTACTACCTGACCCCTGCCCTCATGGGTGGTCCGAAGCAGGCCATGGTGGCCTCGCTCATCAGCGAACAGGTGATGAAACAGAGCCAGTGGAACGGCGCTGCCGCGCTCGGCATCATCCTGCTGCTCCTGACCTTCGCGGGTCTGCTCCTGCTGCGGCTGATCAAGGCCGTGAGCGAGGCCGCGAAGAATCGAGGTATCTCGTGATCGCGCTGCGCTCGACACTGGCCGGGCGGATCTTCCTGACCGTCGCCTCCACGGTGATCCTGCTGTTCCTCGCCCTGCCCATCGTCCTTATCGTCGTCACCTCGTTCGGCAAGGACGCCTTCGGCGCCTTCCCGCCGGACTCCTGGACGCTGGGCTGGTACAAGGTGCTGTTCGCCGACGGCAGCAAGTGGCCGGCCGCGCTCTCCCTGAGCGCCCTGATCGCCTCACTGACCACCGTGTTCTCGCTCCTCCTGGGCATCACGGCGGCCACGGCACTGGTCCGTAGCAACCTGCCGCTGCGCTCGGCGGTGTACGGACTGGTCCTCGCCCCGCTGGTGATCCCCCAAGTGGTCATCGCCCTCGGCCTGTTCCTGCTCTTCGAGCCCGCCGCCATGCTCGGCAGCCCGATCGCCATCGCCCTCGGGCACACCGTGCTCGCCTCACCGATCGCCGTGATGATCCTCATGGCCACACTGAAGGGCATCGACGAACGGCTGGAGGACGCGGCGGCCAGCATGGGCGCCGGCCGTCTCACCGTCGCCCGGCGCATCACGCTCCCGCTGGCCATGCCCGGAATGATCGCCGCCGCGATCTTCTCCTTCATCACCAGTTTCGACGAGTTCTTCATCTCGCAGTTCCTGTCCTCCGTAGACACCACGACCCTGCCCGTCCAGGTGTTCAACGTCCTCCAGTTCGACGTCGACCCGTCCGTGACGGCCATCAGCGCGGTGCTCATCGCGATCGCCGTACTGGCCCTCGTCCTGGTCGCCGCCGTGCGCCGACTCGGCGGTGGCGGAAAGCAGGACGGTCTGCTGCCGACGGAGCCCGCGGTGGGCCTGTCCACCGGGAGTGAAACCTCATGACCACCAGCACCCGCACCCCGGCCGGTGAACTGTCCGCCACCGCGGCCAGACACCTGCTGCTCAACATGACCCCCAACGGCTCGCTCGGCCCGGCGGGCGAGAACCTCCTCGTCATCCGGCGGGGTGAGGGCCCGTACGTCGACGATGCCGACGGCAGGCGCTACATCGACGGCCTGTCCGGGCTGTACTGCTGCCAGCTCGGCTACTCCTACGGCCCCGACTTCGCCGAGGCGGCGGAGAAGCAACTGCGCGAGCTGTGCTACAGCCCGCTGTGGACCTCCTCCGCGCACCCGACGGCGATCGAACTCGCCGAGCGGCTGTCCCGGATCGCCCCCGTGGACATCGAGCACACCTTTTTCTCCAGCGGCGGCGCCGAAGCCGTCGAGACCGCCTGGAAGATCGCCCGCCGCTACCACGCGCTGCGCGGCGAACCGGGCCGCACCAAGGCCATCGCTCGGCGCGGCGCCTACCACGGACTGACCATCGGCACCCTCTCCCTCACCGACGACCCCGGCCTGACGGAGCCGTACGGCCCGCCGGCGATCGACACCCGGTTCGTGGCCAACACCAACCGCTTCGGTCTCGCACCGGAGTACGCGGACGACGGCCTGTACACGGCCCGGCTGCTCGTCGAGCTGGAGGACGCGATCCTGGCCGAAGGCCCGGAGACCGTCGCCATGCTCATCGCCGAGCCGGTGCAGAACCGGGGCGGCTGCATCACCCCGCCCCAGGGTTACTGGCAGGGTCTGCGGGCGCTGGCCGACCGGTACGGACTCCTGCTCGTCGCCGACGAGGTGATCACGGCCTTCGGCCGGCTCGGGGAGTGGTTCGGCGGGGACCGCTACGGCGCCCGCCCGGACATGGTCACCGTCGCCAAGGGCATCACCGCCGGTTACGCCCCCATGGGGGCAACCCTGGTCAGCAATCACGTCGTCGAGGTCATCAACCGGCCCGGCGCGGTCCTCAACCACGGCTACACCTTCGCCGGGCACCCGCTGAGCGCGGCCATCGCCCTGCGCAACCTGGAGATCATGGAGCGGGACCGGATCCTGGAGAACGTCCGTGACCTCCAAGGCCACTTGGCGGGCCGCATGGCATCCCTCGCGGACCTGCCGATCGTCGGCGACGTCCGGGGAGCCGGGTTCTTCTACGCCTGCGAACTCGTCGGCGACCACGAGGACGGCGGCTTCGGCGACACCGCCCGCGCCGACCTGATCGTCGACCTGATCCCGCGCCGGCTGCGCGAGGCCGGCCTCCTCGCCCGCGTCTACAACCGGTCCGCGCCACTGGTCCAGATCGCGCCCCCGCTGATCAGCGACCGGGCCCTTCTCGACCGTATCGCCGACATCCTCGCGGAGACCCTCGCCGAGGCGTCCGCCCGCATCTGATCCATGTTTCGGAAAGGAACGACATGTACTCCATCGGTCCGCTGACCGTCGCCCCCGGCGAGTGCGCCCAAGGCCTCATCCCGGTCGGCACCAGCAGCTACGGTGTGGAACTCGGCATCCCACTGATCGTCGTCAACGGCGCGCAGGACGGCCCGGTCCTGTGTGTGGACGCCGGCGTGCACGGCGACGAGTACGACGGCCAGGAAGCCGTCCGCCGCGTGGTCGCCGAGATCGACCCGGCCACCCTGCGCGGCACGCTCGTCGCCATCCCCTGCATGAACACCCCGGCCTTCGAGGCGGCGGCCCGCACCAGCGGCCTGGACCACCTCAACCTCAACCGCATCTTCCCCGGTGACGCGGACGGCTCGTACTCGCTGCGCCTGGCCGCCACCTTCGTCGAGCAGGTCGTCCCGGCCATCGACGCCCTGGTCGACCTGCACACCGGCGGCACGTTCGGTGAGATCGCCCCGCTGGTCATCCTTCAGGGCGGCTATGAGGAACTGGCGACGGAGATGGCCCTCGCGGCCGGCCACGAGCTGGTCTGGAAGGGCGGCAAATGGGGCGGCACGGTGCGCCATCCCACGCTCGCGGCGGGCAAGCCCGCCATCACCATCGAGGTCGGCGGCGGCACCTACCGCGAGGAGAACGTCGCCCTGCACATGCACTCCATCCGCAACATCCTCCGGCAACTCGGCATGATCGACGGTGCGGCGGAGTTGCGGGACACCTACACCACGGTCTCCGGCACTTTCGCCCGCTCCGACGCCGGCGGCTTCTTCGTCGGCCATGCCGAGCCGGGGGACACCTGCAAGGAAGGCGACCTGATCGCCCACATCGTCGACCACTACGGCAACACGCTGGAGGAGGTCCTCGCCCCGCAGGACGGCATCGTGCTCTGGGTCCGCCGGATCCGTACCGTCCGCCCCGGCGACGAGGTCGTCATCTTCGGCGAGGTGCAGGGAGAGATCCGGCCATGACCGGCGAACTGCGGTTGACCGAGCTGCTGATCGACGGCAAGCAGGTGCCCGCCGCCGACGGACGCTTCTTCACGGTCCTCGACCCGTCCGACGGTGCGGTCATCGCCCAGGTGGCGCTGGCCGGCAAGGCGGACGTGGACCAGGCGGTGGCGGCGGCCCGCTCGGCCCTCACCTCTCCCGAATGGGCCCGCATGCGCGCCGCCGACCGGGGCCGGGTCCTGTACCGGATCGCCGAGGCCATCCGCTACCAGGGCGAACGGCTGGCCCGCCTGGAGAGCCAGGACGTCGGCAAGCCGCTCCGCCAGGCCAAGGCCGATGTCGAGGCGGCGGCCCGCTACTTCGAGTTCTACGCGGGCGTCGCCGACAAGCTCGGCGGCACGACGATCCCTCTCGGGCCCGGCCTGATCGACTACACCGTCCGCGAGCCGATCGGTGTCTCCGGCCAGATCATCCCGTTCAACTACCCGCTGCAGAACACCGCGAGGGGCTCCGCCCCGGCGCTGGCGGCAGGGTGCACCGTGGTGCTCAAGCCGTCGCCGGAGGCACCGCTCACGCCGCTGGAGATCGGCAGGATCGCCCTGGAATGCGGTCTGCCGCCGGGCGTTCTGAACGTCGTCCCCGGTGACGGGGAGACGGGTGCGGCTCTCGCCGGGCACCCCGGGATCGACCAGGTCACCTTCACCGGCTCGGTGCCGACGGGCATCAAGGTCGCCCAGGCCGCCGCAGCCAACGTGGTGCCCTCCGTCACCGAGCTGGGTGGCAAGTCTCCGGTCGTCGTCTTCGCCGACGCCGACTTCGACCTGGCGCTGACCGCCGTCGCGGCCTCGGCCTTCGGCAACGCCGGCCAGACCTGCTCGGCCGGCACCCGGCTGCTGCTCCAGCGGGGCGCCGAGAAGTTCCTCGACAAGCTGGTCGCCCACGCCGCCTCCCTGCGCATCGGCCCGGGTCTCACCGACCCGGACATCGGCCCGCTCGTCGCCGGCAGGCAGCGCGACCGGGTGCTGGGCTACCTGGACCTGGCCCGGCAGGAGGGCGCGGTGGCGCGGGCCGGCGGCGGTGCGCCGTCCGATCCGGCCCTGGCCGACGGCTACTACGTCGAGCCGACCGTCCTCACCGGCCTGACCAACGACGCCCGGTGCGCCCGCGAGGAGATCTTCGGCCCCGTCGTCACCGTCATCGAGTTCGACGACACCGACGAGGCCCTGGACATCGCCAACGACAGCCCGTACGGCCTCGCGTCCTACGTCTGGACCCGCGACATCGACAAGGCGATGCGTCTGGCCGAGGGCATCCGGGCCGGCCAGGTCTACGTCAACGCCACCGGCGTCGGCACCGGCGTCGAACTCCCCTTCGGTGGCTACAAGCACAGCGGCTGGGGGCGGGAGAAGGGCCTAGCGGCCCTCGACAGCTACACGCAGACCAAGAACGTGTGCATCGGATTCGGGAGCCGGTCATGAGATACCGCACGCTCGGCGAGCGCGGTCCGGTTGTCTCAGTGGTCGGCGTCGGCGGCAACAACTTCGGCGCACGTCTGGACGAGGAGGGCACGAAGGCCGTCGTCCACGCGGCCCTCGACGCCGGGATCACTCTCTTCGACACGGCCGACATGTACGGCGGCTTCGGCGAACAGGGCGGCTCGCGCGGCGACGGCGAACGCCTTCTCGGCGCTGCCCTCAAGGGACGCCGGGACGACGTCGTCCTGGCGTCCAAGTTCGGTATGGAGATGGGGCCGGAGGCAGACCTCTACGGCCGACGCGGTGGCCGCTCCTACATCCGGTACGCCGTCGAGGCGTCGCTGCGCCGGCTCGGCACCGACCGGATCGACCTGTACCAGTACCACGAGCCGGACGGCGTCACCCCGCTGGAGGAGACCGTCGCCGCGCTCCGTGAACTGGTCGGCGAGGGCAAGATCGGTCACATCGGCTGCTCCAACCTCCCGCCCGAGCAGCTCACCGGCGCCTTCGTGTCGGTCCAGGCCCGCTACCACCTGCTCGACCGCGGCGTGGAGCAGGGCCTGATCCCGGCCTGCCTGCGCAACGGCGTCGGCCTGCTGCCGTACTACCCGCTGGCCAACGGCCTGCTCAGCGGAAAGTACCGGCGCGGAGAGGAGCCCCCGGCCGGCAGCCGTCTGTCCTGGCGGCAGGGCTGGCTCACCGACGCGGCCCTCGACAAGGCCGAGGCACTCACCGCGTACGGCGCCGCACGAGGACTCACCCTCCTCCAGGTCGCCGTGGGCGCGCTGGCCGCGCTCCCCGCCGTCGGCTCCGTCATCTGCGGCGCCATGACCCCCGAACAGGTCACCGCCAACGCGGCGGCGGCCGACTGGATCCCCGACCCGGCCGACCTGGCCGCACTCGACGCGATCGTCACCCCCGGCGAACGCGTCGTCTGACGTCACCGAATCCCCTTCGTCATCCGAATTGAGGCTGAACACCATGCGAGAGATCGTCACCTTCGACGCCTATGCGACCCTGATCAACTTCGAGCTCGGCCCCACGACCCTGAAGGTCCTCGAGGACCGGCTGGACCTGGACAACCTGGACGTCGACGAGTTCCTCGACGACTTCCGCGTCATGCGCTTCCAGGCCGTCCTGGAGGCGTACCGCCCCTACCACGAGATCCTGCACTCCAGCCTGCGCAACGCCATGCGGCTGCACGGCCTGGAGTACCGCGACTCCGACGGTGACGCCCTCGTCGAGGCCGTCCCCACCTTCGGCCCCTTCCCGGAGGTCCCGGACGCGCTGCGCGCCCTGAAGACCAAGTACGAGATCGCCATCATCTCCAACACCGACGACAACCTGATCGCGCGGAACGTGGAGAACATCGGGGTCGAGTTCGACTACGTCATCACCGCCCAGCAAGCCGGCGCCTACAAGCCGGACCGCCAGACCTTCGAGTACGCCTTCAAGACCATGGGCGTCGAGCCGTCGCAGGTCATCCACACCGCCCAGGGCTGGGAGTACGACCACATCCCGACCCGCGACCTCGGCCTGAAGCGCCGGGTGTGGATCAACCGCTACGGCCGCCCCGGCAGCGCCGACTACCAGCCCTACGACGAGCTGCCCGACCTGTCGGGCCTGCCGAAGCTGCTCGGCTGCTGACCGACGGCGCAACGGAAACAGACCGAGAACGCAGAGGACGCACGCCATGAAGCAGATCCCCTACTGGCTGGACACAGCCCCCGCCTTCCCCGACCGTTCCGGAAAGGACCTGCCCGACGAGGCGGACGTGGTGGTGATCGGCGGCGGTCTCACCGGCCTGTCCACCGCCTACCACGCCGCCCGCAAGGGCGCCCGGGTCGTCCTGGTCGAGAAGGACAAGGTGGGCTCGGGCGCCTCCGGGCGCAACGGCAGCATGTGTACCCAGGGCATCACCATCAGCCCGGCCGAGGCGCGCAAGCGCTACGGGCAGGAGCGGGCCCGTGAGCTGTACGACGCCTTCCGCGAGGCGGTCGACGTCGTCGAGGAGCTCACCCGCTCCGAGAACATCGACTGCGACTTCAACCGCTCCGGGCGCCTCGGCGCGGTCTGCAAGCCCGGGCACTTCGACGGCCTGCGGGCCAAGCAGCGCGACCTGGCCGACAACTTCGGCCACGAGACGGTCGTCCTGAGCAAGAGCGAACTGCGGGCCGAGCTCGGCACGGACTACTACCATGGTGCCCTGCTCGACCCGCTCAGCGCGGGCCTGCACGTGGGCAAGTTCGTCGGCGGCCTGGCGGACGCCGCCGAGCGGGCCGGCGCCGAGATCCACGAGCGCAACGCGGCCACCGGCCTCACCCGCCTCCCCGGCGGCGGTTTCCTGGTGGAGACCATGAACGGCACCATCCGTGCCAAGCAGGTCATGGCGGCGACGGACGCCTACACCGACAAGTCGATGCCATGGTTCCGCAAGCGACTGATCAACGTCGGCAGTTTCATCATCGTCACCGAGCCGCTGGGAGAGGCACGCGCCAAGGAACTCATCCCCAACGGCCGCCTGCTGGTCGCCCACAAGAACGTCGGCCACTACGTCCGCCTCACCCCGGACAACCGCCTCGCCTTCGGCGGCCGCGCCCGCTTCGCCCCCTCCGACCCGGCCTCCGACGTCAAGAGCGGCGACATCCTCAAGCGGGAGATGACGGAGATCTTCCCGCAGCTGGCCGGGACGCGGATCGACTACGTCTGGGGCGGCATGGTCGGTTTCTCCTGGGACCGCGTTCCGCACGCGGGTGACGTCGACGGCCTGTACTACTCCATGGGTTACTGCGGCCACGGCGTCCAGATGGCCACGTACATGGGCCGGGCCGTGGCCGAGATGATGGACGGCAAGCCGGACGCCAACCCCCTGCGCGGCTTCGGCTTCCCGAAGGTGCCCGTCCCCTTCTACAACGGCACCCCCTGGTTCCTGCCGTTCGGCGGCGCCTACTACAAGGCCAAGGACAAGCTGCTCTGAGCCGATGGCGATGCCGTTGCCGACGGCGTCGAAACCGCGGGGACTTCCCCAGCAAGGGTCCTGGGACGTCCCCGCGGCTCTCCGGTCTCGCGGCCTGTTGCCGCACCCACTCACGTCCACGCCTGAACCGCATCGAGGAAGGGCCCGTTCCGGAATGACCGCCGTCACCCGCAGTGAACACGATCTGCTTGGCGACCGTGACGTTCCCGTAGACGCGTACTGGGGTGTTCACACGCTGCGCGCCACGGAGAACTTCCCCATCTCGGGCATGACCATCTCCGCCTACCCGCACCTGATCGACGCGCTCGCCGCGGTCAAGGAGGCCGCCGCCCTCGCCAACGAGGAGCTCGGCCTGCTGGAGCCGAGGAAGGCCGCCGCGATCGTCGAGGCCTGCCGGGAGATACGCGAGGGCAAGCTCCATGACCAGTTCGTCGTCGACGTCATCCAGGGCGGAGCCGGCACCTCGACGAACATGAACGCCAACGAGGTCGTCGCCAACAGGGCGTTGGAGCTGCTGGGCCACGAAAAGGGCCAGTACCAGTACGTGCACCCCAACGAGGACGTCAACCTCGGCCAGTCCACCAACGACGTCTACCCGACCGCCGTCAAGGTCGCGACGGTCTTCGCGGTGCACGGGCTGCTCAAGGCGATGGCCGTACTGCAGGACTCCTTCGCCCACAAGGCCGTCGAGTTCCGCGAGGTCCTCAAGATGGGCCGTACACAGTTGCAGGACGCGGTGCCGATGACGCTCGGCCAGGAATTCTCCGCATACGCCGTCATGCTCGAAGAGGACCGCAGCCGACTCGCGGAGGCGGTCGAGCTGATCCACGAGATCAACCTGGGCGCCACCGCCATCGGCACCGGCCTCAACGCCCCCGCCGGATACGCCGAGTCCGCGCGCCGCCACCTCTCCGCGATCACCGGGCTGCCGCTGGTCACCGCCGCCAACCTGGTCGAGGCCACCCAGGACTGCGGCGCGTTCGTCCAGATGTCCGGCGTGCTCAAGCGGATCGCCGTCAAGCTCTCCAAGAGCTGCAACGACCTGCGGCTGCTCTCCTCGGGACCGCGTGCCGGCCTGAACGAGATCAACCTGCCGCCGGTGCAGGCCGGTTCGTCCATCATGCCCGGCAAGGTCAATCCGGTGATCCCCGAGGTCGTCAACCAGGTCGCCTTCGAGGTGATCGGCAACGACGTCACCATCACCATGGCCGCCGAGGCCGGACAGCTCCAGCTCAACGCCTTCGAACCGATCATCCTGCACTCCCTCTCGGAGTCCATCACCCACCTGCGCAACGCCTGCCTCACCCTCGCCGAACGCTGCGTCGACGGCATCACCGCCAACACCGAGGCGCTGCGCGCGAGCGTGGAGAACTCCATCGGCCTGGTCACCGCCCTCAACCCGCACATCGGCTACACCGCGGCCACCGACATCGCCAAAGAGGCCCTCGCCAGCGGCCGGGGCGTCGCCGAACTCGTCCTGGAGAAGGGCCTGTTGCCGGCCGAGACCCTCGCCGACCTGCTGCGCCCCGAGGTCGTGGCCGGCCGGAGCCGGGCCCTGACCTGACATGCCCGGCGTACCGGCCCGGCGGGCAACAGGCGGTTTCGTCGGGGTGGTGAGCCGTGACCGGTGCCGCGGCTACCAACCTCTCAAGCTCACGAAAGGAAATGGCATGTCCCTTCTGAAGACCATCGACACCAATCCCTCCTCCGCTCCGCACGAGTCCGCCCCGCTCCCGGAACGCCTGATCTCCGGCAACCCCGCCTTCAAGACCTGGGCCCAGGACGTCGCCCGCGGGGAGATGATCCGTACGGGCGTCTGGGAAGCGACGCCCGGCGAGACGCGCTCGATCAAGGGCGAGACCTTCGAGTTCTGCCACATCCTCTCCGGCATCGTCGAACTCACGCCGGAAGGCGGCGAACCGGCGGTCTACAAGGCAGGCGACAGCTTTGTCATGAAGCCGGGCTTCGTCGGTGTCTGGAAGACCATTGAAACCGTGCGCAAGGTCTACGTGATCGTGACGTGATGCTGATGCCGCGCGACGCGGCCGTAGCCCGCCCGGTTCGATGCGGCGGGGCTGGAAACGGAGCGAACCTACTCCGCCACCACGCTGGCCCCCGACCCTGCACGGCAGTCGGCGGTGAGGCCAGGGCAGTGCGATGCCGTCCAGCTTGCCGGCTTGTGCGTCGTCGACCAGGTTGGTGAACTGGTCGAAGCTCATCTGAACGCGCGACGCCGGCTACGTCCTGACCTGCCAGGCCTACCCGGTCTCCGAGATGGTGACCGTTGACTACGACAGCTGAGGCGACGATGACCCTCGTTTCGAAGTCGCCCGGTCATGGGCACGCTGCGCCGGGACCGACAGCACATGAACACGCTGGACACCGCCGCACAGGACCGGCGAAAGGAGCTCGTCGAGCATGAACTGCGTCTTCTACGTAGGTATTGAAGGCGGTCGCCGCAACGTTTCGCTGGACAAGGCCCGCTCTCGCTGACGCATGGGGTGTCGACGTGGGAGAATACTTCGCCGATCTTGTCAGTTGCTCGGTGATCCAGAGCCGCCCACCAGGTGACGGGACTACCTACCGAGGTAGCCT
Source organism: Streptomyces sp. NBC_01314 (assembly GCF_041435215.1). Classification (NCBI taxonomy): domain Bacteria; kingdom Bacillati; phylum Actinomycetota; class Actinomycetes; order Kitasatosporales; family Streptomycetaceae; genus Streptomyces; species Streptomyces sp. NBC_01314. The sequence continues at coordinate 10,500,781 of NZ_CP108394.1, forward strand.
GGCTGTTCGCTCCGGGTGAGTGGCGCCGACGTAGCGCATGGCGGTCTGCTCGGTGATACCGAACAGGCGCATCAGCCTGAGCGGGTCGGCGCTTTCGGCTGCTTCGTCGAGGATGCGGTCTTGTCTCAGGCCGCCCGGTGTCAGCCCGCGGGGAAGGGCTCCGCTCAGGGTGCCGATGCTGATGGGCGGGTGGTCGGGGTCGGCCGCGGTCTTCTGGCTGACGAGCAGGTGGGGGTTGGATGAGGCCGACCAGCGCTGGTGACGGTAGGTCGTCCAGTCGGCTGCGTCGCGGCAACGAGTGGCTCGCGAGCGTGGAGGTCGCGGCGGTGACCCCGGCCACCAGCGATGCTGCGGAACGGCCGGAGAGAGAGGAGCGGACCCCCTCAACGACGGTGCCTCCGCAGTACTGCTCGGAGCCCGGTGCGAAGGGTGTCCAGGACAGGCCTCGTCGCGCGGCGCACCCGTGCCGGGTGCGGTAGGGCCGTCGGGCTCCGTTCGATCGCGAGACCCACACCGGAGGAAACCCGGCCCGCGGTCCACGCCGGACCGGGTCACACGCGTCTCCCGCCACAGCACCGAGCGACCTGCGTTCTTCCCTCGTCGAAAAGGGCTCGGCGTGCGCTCCCGCAGGGGCGGAACCGACTCCGGACGCGTCCGACAGCACACCAACCACTCAGGAAACGGCGAACCGGAGAACACCAAGCGGCTGGGCGTACACAGCAAGCGCCGCGAGATCGCCTCCATGGACGCGGGGCAGTTGCCCATCGGCGTGAACCGCGCCGGTCATCCACGAGGCCGTCGTCACGCCGCCGTTCGGGGCTCCGACCAGCGGATCGAGCGTCATGTCGATCACGCCGGGCGAAACCCCGAGCAGTCGATCCAGCACCCTGTCGCTCCCACGCCACCAGCGTCGGCCGGTCAGGACTGACGGTGAATCACCGGCTCAGGTTCTCGAACAGCACCATGCCGGCCGCCGTGTTGGACGCGGGTACGTGGTAGGTCTCGTGCACGCGTCGGATCCGTGGTCCCAACGCACCGCGCATGATCAGCCACATGATGAGTTCGATGCCCTCGGAGCCGGCTTCGCGGATGTACTGCTCGCGCGTCAGTGCGGCCAACTGCACAGGGTCGTGCTCGATGGCGTCCAGGAACATTCGGTCGAAGTCCTGGTTGATCAGTCCCGCGCGGGCGCCCGCGAGTTGGTGGGACATGCCGCCCGTACCGAAGACGGCGACTTTGAGGTCCTCGGGGAAGGACCGGATCGCCTCGCCGAGCGCGCGGCCGAGGGCCAGGCACCGTGCGGCGGTCGGCTGTGGGTACTGGATGACGTTCACCAGGAGGGGCACCACCGCGCAGGGCCAGCGTTCGCCGGGGTCGGGGCAGTACACCGACAGGGGAACGGTCAGGCCGTGGTCGACGTCCAGTTCCTGATAGACGGTGAGGTCGAACGAGGCATCGATCAGGCTCTTGACGAGGTGGTCGGAGAACTCGGGAGCGCCCGTGACAGCGGGCACCGGGCGGCTGCCCCATCCCTCGTCGGCCACCCGGTACGACTCCGCCGTCCCGAGCGCGAAGGTCGGGGTGACGCTCAGGTCGACGGCGTTGGCGTGGTCGTTGTAGACGACGACCGCGATGTCGGGCGTGTGCCGGGCCATCCACTCCCGGGCCGGCGCGTATCCGTCGAACAGCGGCTTCCAGTAGGGGTCCTCGGTCTTCCCGCGGTCCATGGCCGCCCCGATCGACGGCACGTGCGAGGTGGCCAGACCCCATATCACCTCAGCCAAAGCTCCGCCCTCCCGCTTTGAGTGCCTGCGCGAACTCCTCGGTGGTCATGCCGGTGAACACCCCGCCGAGGTACTGCATGGATCTCTGGTCGACCATGGCGAGCTTGAAGACGTAGAAGATGGAGCCGCCCAGCTCCATCATCCGGTTCCAGTCCCGTCGCAGGACGGCGTCCCGCTGCTGGGCCGTGAGTCCGTATGTCTCGCAGTACGCCGCTTCGTCGGCTTTGAACTTCTCCCGGTTCTCGGCCTTCTTGAGGGAACCGCAGAGCCGGTTGAGCGCCCGGGCGCGTCGGCTTTCCGCGGCGTCGAAGACGTAGGTGCCTGGGACCTGGGGTGTGATGCCGGTCATTCGTTCCTCTCCTCTCCCGTGGTGTCGCCGGTCAGTGCAGGAGTCCGCCGCCGTCGCAGACGAGTGTCTGGCCGGTGACCATGACCGCGTCGGGGGACGCGAGATAGGAGACGAGCCCCGCGAAGTGCTCCGGGGTGACGAACTCCTCGATCGCCTGTCGGCGCATGGTCGCGGCGAACACCTCGTCGTCGGAGTGCGCCCGGGTGCCCGGAGTGGCCACCTGCGCGGGTGCCACCGCGTTGACGGTGATCCGGTGCTCGCCCAGCTCGCGGGCCATCACCCGGGTCATGCCGATGAGTGCGCCCTTGCTGGCCACGTAGGCGATCTGGCCAGGTGCTCCCGTGAAGAAGGTGCGGGACGCGACATTGATCACCCGCCCTCGGTACGGGCTTGCGCTCAGCCAGGGCACGCAGGCCTGCACCATGAGTAGCGGGCCGACGGCGTTGACGGCGAAGAATCGGTGCAGTTCCTCCGGGGTCGTCTCCAGCAGTGGTGCCCGGCCGGAGAGCAGTCCGGCGTTGTTGACGAGTACATCGATACGGCCACCGCCGTACGTTTCGGCGATCTCCGTCACGGCCTGGCGGGTCGCGGCCGGATCTGTGACGTCGCAACGCCAGGCCCGGACACCCGGAGTCGCGTCCGTGTTGTCGGGTTCGGCGATGTCCAGGGCGGCGACCGTGAATCCGTCCTCGGCCAGTCTGCGGGCGACGGCGAGCCCAAGGCCACCGGCGGCACCTGTGACCACCGCGACCCGTGGGCTCCGACCGTCAGGACCGACGGTCACGGCGCCTTCTCCTGCGGATGGGTGGCGAGTGCCTCGACGGTGATGTCCATCCATTTCCACATGGGCAGGGAGACCAGAGCGTCGTGCAGTTCCGCCGGATCGGCTGCTTCGTACAGGCCGATGGTCGCGTTGCGGCCCGGAACCCGCCACAGCCGCTTGAGGATTCCCGACTTCCTGAGCTGCATGGCCCGTTCGCGCTCGCCCTTGCGCAGGGACTCGCGTACGTCGTCGGGGGTGTCCGGGGGCAGTATGTTCTCGGTACGGACGAGGAATTCCATGGGGGCGTTCCTTCACGGTCAGGCTGCCGCGATCTCCAGCAGCAGTTCGGCCAGTCGGCCGGGGGCGGTGACCATGGCCTCGTGGCCGGTGGCGATCTCGTGGACCGGCCAGCTACGGGCGGCGGCCCGCTCGGCGTGCGGGGTGAACACCCGCATCCAGTCGGTGCACTCGATGAAGGTGCCGGGAACCTGGTCGGCCTTCCCGGTGAGACGGAGGGGTTCGGTGTAGGTCAGCCAGGGGTGTGGGGTCAGCCGGGGGCCGAGCCAGTCCAGGTCCGACTGTTCTTTGACACCCAGCACACTCAGCGAGCGCACCGGGATGAGCCAGCCGAAGCCGGGGTCGGCCACGGACTCCCGGTAGTGCCCGGCGATGCGTTCGGGAAGGAGGTCGATCGCCGCGTCTGCGTCGTCGCCGACGAAGGCGTCGAGGTGCACGCGCCGGGCCAGCCGGTCGGGGATCCGGTCCGCGACCCCGGTGACGACCTGGCCGGCGTAACTGTGCCCGACGAGGACGACGTCCCGGGCGTCGTGGGCCTCGATCAGCGCCACGACGTCCTGGATGTGGGTGCTGAGCCCGACCTGCGGGCTGAGCAGATGGGCACGGTCGCTCACTCCGGTCAGCGTGGGGGAGTGCACTTCGTGCCCGGCCGCACGCAGCAGCGGTGTGACGTGCTGCCATACCCATCCGCCGTGCCAGGCTCCGTGGAGCAGTACGAAGACGGGGCGGCCGCTCATACGGACGCCCTGCTGTGAGGGATGCGGGCGTCCTGCTGCGCGCGCTGTTCGCGGGCGAGCATCTTCGCCACCGCACGGCGTCCGCGGAGGGCGGCGAGGTCGGACTTGATGCTGGACTCGGCGGTGCCGCCCGGATCGGTGGCGTACATGATCTCCTGCGCCTCCAGGGCGTCGACGTCCTCCTGCATCACGGCGAGTTGCTGCTCGTGCTGGAACTTCGTGAGCTCCTGGTCGTCGATGAGGTAGTCGCGGCCCAGTGCGTAGAAGTCGTGCGTCTCGTTGCCGCGCCCCGGCGTCATCCCGTACAGCACCTTCATGTGGAAGCCGTCCGGCTCCTCGGTGCCGGTGGCCGCGACGCGGATGTTGAGGACGAAGATGCCCGGCGGGTAGAAGTCGCCGTCCTGCCAGCGGTCCACAGGAGAGGTCAGCCCGCAGGACTTCTCGTAGAACGGAGGGGCCTCGATGCCGATCATGCGTCGGCTGAAGCCGACCCGGTCGCCGTCCACGGTCACGTCGATCGGGGTCGCGGCGACGGCGGCGTTGCCGATGCTCGTCGGATGCAGGAACGTCTCATGGGTGAGGTCGAGCAGGTTCTCCAGGAGCAGCATGTGCCGTGCCTTCAGCGGGACGACGCCGTGCACATGGGTCCAGCTCGGGTCGGTCAGCCACGAGGTGTCGGGCAGCAGGCTCTCGTCGGCCAGTTCGGGGTCCCCGGGCCAGATCCATATGGCACCGTCCCGCTCGACCAGGGGAAACCGGCGCAGTGCCGCCTTGGGCCGGTCGGCCTGCTCGGCGACCCCGACGCACACGCCCTGGCCGTTGAAGCGGTAGCCGTGGTAGTCGCACTGGAGGGTTCCCTCGTCGTCCAAGTGGCCCAGGGACAACGGGTACTTGCGGTGGGGGCAGCGGTCCTCGACGGCCGTGACGGTCTGGTCGGGCAGCCGGTAGAAGCAGACCGGGATGTCGGTGATCCAGCGCTGCTTGAGGGTTCGGCCGATCTCGTCGGACCAGGCTCCCAGGTACCAGCCGTTGCGCACGTGCTGTGTCAATGTCATCGCGGTCCTTTCTTCGGCGTCGGCCGTCCGGCTCGGGCGTGTGCCGGGTCGGTGATGGGTACTGAGGTGTGCCGGTCCGCTTGCGACCGACAGGGCGCTGTCCGGACCGAGTCGGGGGTGTCAGAGATCCAGGACGAGGCGTCCGCCGCGCGCCCGGGAGACGCAGATCAGCATCGTGTCGTTCGCGGCGCGCTCGTCCTCGGTGAGCAGTGAGTCGCGGTGGTCGACCTCGCCCTCCAGGACGGAGGTCTCGCACGAGCCGCAGATGCCTTCCTCGCACGAGGACAGGACAGGGACGCCCGCCTGCTCCACGGCCTTGAGGACCGACAGGCCGGGCGGCACGGTCACCGTGGTCCCGGACGCCCGCAGTTCCACCTCGATCGGCTGCTCGGCCGTGTCGTCGGCGGGCTGCCGGACGGCCGCCGCGGCGAACCGCTCGATGTTCAGCGCACCGGTCGGCCAGTCGGCGCAGTGCGCTTCGACCGCGTCGATGAGCCCTGCGGGGCCGCAGCAGTACACCAGGGTGGACGGGTCGGGATCACCGAGGAAGCCGGCGAGGTCGAGCAGTCCGTGCTTGTCCTGCGGCCGCACTGTCACGCGCTCGCCGTGGCCCTCCAGTTCGGGCAGGAACGCCATGGAGGAGCCTGTGCGGCCACCGTAGAGCAGGGACCACTCGGCCATGGCGGCATCGGCCTCGGCGATCATCGGGAGCAAGGGGGTGATGCCGATGCCGCCGCCGACGAACAGGTATCGGGTGGCGGGCCGCAGCGGGAAGTTGTTGCGCGGGCCGCGCACCCGAAGTTCGCCGCCCTCCTCGACGTGGTCGTGGATCCACTGCGATCCGCCGCGCCCGTCGGGCTCCCGGAGCACCGCGACACGCCAATGAGCCGTGTCTCCCACCGGGCCGCACAGCGAGTACTGCCGGGTGGCGCCCGTGGGCAGGACGACGTCGATGTGCGCGCCCGGCTGCCAGACCGGCAGCGGTTCGCCCGAGCTCGCCGCGAGCTCCAGCGACACGACGTCGTCCGCCACCGCCTGCCGGGCCAGCACCGTGACGGTGCCTTCGAACTCGGTGCCGCGCCGGGTCCCGGACGGCGTTCCGGCCGCGGCGGAACCGAGAGGGCGCGTGTCCGGGGCGGTGGCTGATGGGCTCGTCACGTTCGTCATCTCCTCGGTACGGTCGGCAGGGCGGGCCGCCCGGTGTCGGTGGCGGCACGATCGACGCTAGCCACCGCAGGATGCCCAGGTCATCGCTCGAATGACCGGACCGGGGCGGCGTATGGTCGTGGCCCGGACTACGTCATCCGTCGCGCGGGCCGGGCATGTCGTCGTCCCTGCCTGCCTGCGGGGCCTGGTCGAGGTGGATCCGCACCTGGCGGTCGTCCTCGTTCCAGAGGGCTTCCACGACGGCGTGCAGCCGTTCGACGTCGGTGCGCCACATCACCACGCCGTAACGGTCGTCGCGTGTGAGCGCGTCCTCGGGGACGGCCTCGGCCAACAGACTCCGGGGATCGTACGTTCTGGCCGTTCCGTGCACCCTGTCGGTTTCGTCCGTGAACTGCACGTACAGGGACGTGTCGAGGAAGGGAACCCAGACGTGTGTGGCCTCGCGGGCACCCGTCGCGTTGTGCGCCGTCATGCCAGGACATCCGTCGTTTGCGGGTAGAGCCGCACGTACGCCTCACCCATGGTCCCGTGTGCGAGGCCGAGGTTGGGTCCGGCGTTGCGCTTCAGCTGAACGCCGCGCCGCTTGGCGAGGTCGGTGTAGTAGTCCCACATGTGCTGCTGTGCGGCCAGGCACTCCATGGCCTTGCGCTTCTTGTCGAAGACGGGGGTGATGTCCAGCAGGACGTTCGGCTTGAAGTCGCACTGCTCCGGCTGGTGCGGCTCGAAGAAGAACACCGGGGGAGCGCCGAGCGGTTCACCGGGCGCGTCGTAACCGACCGCCTGGGCGAGCACGCGTGCCTGGAGCGCCATGCGGGCGGCGGCCGGATGGTCGCCGTTGTAGGGGTCCGTGAGGGTGTGGGTGAGGACGACCGCGGGATCCACCTCCCGGTACACGTGCACGACGCGGTCCACCAACTCCTGGGTCTCCAGCAGCGGGTAGTCCCCGGCGTCCAGGAACTCGATCTCCGCACCCAGCGCGGCCGCGGCGTTCGTGGCCTCGGTGCGGCGGAGTTCCTTGATCTCGTCCAGGCGCAGACCGTCCCGCCAGGCACGGGCGGACTCGCCGCGCTCGCCGAAGCTCAGGCACAGCACCTTCGCGCGCTGACCGCGTTCGGCGGCCAAGGCGATGGCGCCGCCGGCCCGCCAGACGAAGTCGCCCGCGTGCGCGCTGATCACCAGCAGCGCGCCTTCGGACGTAGTGGAGGTGTCGTGGCTCATCAGGACTCCTTGGGTCGAGTGGGGTGGGTGGTGGCGTGGGTGGGGCAGGGGCCCGGATGTGGGCCGGAGACGGCCGGAGTGGCGCTGGGCGTGCCGAGTGGGAGATCTCGGGTGTCCGCCGAAGTCCCGTGCCCTGACACGGACTTGACAGGTACGTGGCGGCTGACACCAGCCCTGAGCAGCCCGGAGGAGACATGCCCGACCGCCACGTCGTCGTGAGGAACATCGCCCGGCCCGCCGTCGACGTCGTCGCCCGGCTCGCCGAGGCGGGGGTGTCCACGGTCCACGAAGCCATCGGCCGCCGCGGCTTCGCGGGGACCGGCCTGCTGCCGACTCAGTGGAACGTGCGCGTGGCGGTGACGGTCAGCTCCCACCCGGGGGACAACCTGATGATCCTCGCCGCCGTAGAGGTCTGCCGGCCCGGGGACGTCCTCGTGGTGACCACCACCTCGCCGTCCACGAACGGCATGTTCGGCGAACTGCTGGCGACGTCCCTGGCCACCCGGGGCGTCATCGGCCTGGTCACGGGAGCCGGTGTCCGCGACACCGCCGAGCTGCGGGACATGGGCTTCCACATCTGGGCCCGGGCGGTGTCCGCCCAGGGCACGGTGAAGGCGTCCCCGGGATCGGTCAACGTGCCCGTGACACTCGGCGGGGTGACCGTTTCCCCTGGTGATGTCGTCGTCGCAGACGACGACGGCGTGGTCGTGGTGCCCCTCGCGGAGGCGGAGGAGGCGGCCGAGCTCGCGGAGAAGCGGATCGCCAAGAAGGCGGCCACCCGCGAGGTCCTGCGCTCCGGGACTCTGGGCGTCCACCACTACAAACTGCGCGCCAAGCTCGCCGACCTGGGTGTCGTCTATCAGGACTGACCGCACGCCCGCGCCCCCGCTGTGCCGCCGGAGCCCCCGCCTCCGGCGGCACAGCGCAGGCGGCGCGACGGACGCGTGGCCGCTCCGGCCCCCGACTTCCAGCCGTGAACCTGCTGTGGATGGTGACTGAGCACCGTGAGCACTCCTGTTGAAGCCGACGTCACCGGTGCGATCCGGGATGCGCTGCTGCGCGGTGAGTACGTGCCGCGACAGCGCCTGGTCGAGGCGGACCTCTGTGAACAGTTCGGCGCCGGCCGCGCCGACGTCAGGTCGGCACTCCGGCAGCCGGCGGCGGAAGGCCTGGCGGAGATCCGGCGCAACCGCGGCGCGCGCGTCCGGGAAATCAGCTTCGCCGAGGCCATCCGGATCACCGAGGTGCGGAGGGTCGTGGAGGGCCTGATCGCCGCTGGCGCGGCGCAGCGGGTCAGCCGGGCGCAGGCCGAGAAACTGCGCGACATCGGCGCGGACATGGCAAAGGCGGTCGCCGACGGCGAACTGATGACCTACAGCGACCTCAACGCCCGTCTTCACGGTTGTGTGCGCGACATCGCCGACCACGAGACGGCCGAGCAGGTCCTCGAACGGCTGCGGGCCCAGGTGGTCCGGCACCAGTTCGTGCTCTCCCTGGTGCCGGGCCGGGCCCATGTGTCGCTGCCCCAGCACCAGCGGATCATCGTGGCGATCGTCAGCGAGGACCCGGCAGCGGCCGAAGCCGCCATGCGGGACCACGTGGCCAGCGTGGTGGAGGCACTGCGGACGCTCGAAGCCCGCCAGGAACGCGCGAGCTGAGCCCCGCCGCGGCGGCAGGCCACGGCGGACCCGCGGCACCCGAAGTGCCCTTCCGCCTTCCAGGAGCGGGAACGAGGCGTACGCCTCCTGCGGACCGACGCTGCCGCTGGAACGCCGCGTGGACCGCCGTACGGGCCGCGCGGCGGCGTGGTGGTCGGCCATGGCTGCTCGCACCCGACTGTCACACTCTGTCGCCCGCGTCGGACTCCTGGACGGTCTTCTTGGCCCAGGCGACTTCGAGCTTGCCGGTGGGGGTTCGGGGCAGGACGTCCGTCAGGACCACGGAGCGCGGCACCTTGTAGCCGGCGAGGCTCTGCCGAGCCCAGTCGCGCAGCTCCTCGCCGGTGACGGTCGTGTCCGCCCGGACCGCCACGACGGCGGCGACCCGCTCGCCCCAGGTCTCGTCAGGGACGCCGACGACGACACAGTCGGTCACACCGGGGTGGGAGAGCAGGGCATTCTCCACTTCCTGCGGGTGCACCTTCTCGCCGCCCGTGTTGATCACGCCCGAGCCGCGTCCGAGGAACCGGATCGCGCCGTCGGCCTCAAGACGGGCGAGGTCACCGGGGATGGCGTACCGGACTCCGTCGATGGTGCGGAACGTCGTCGCGCTCTTCTCGGTGTCCTTGTAGTAACCGAGTGGCATGGGCCCGCAGTAGGCGAGCTTCCCGACGTCGTCACTGCCGGGTTCGACGAACCGGTCGTTGTCGCCGATCACCCTCGTCGCGGGCACGGGGAAGAATCGGGCGGGCAGGTCTCTGAGGGAGGAGGTGATCGCGAAGGCGAAAGGCCCCCCTTCGCTCGACGCGATGGCGTCGATGACCGTGATCTCGGCTCGCTCGTGCAGTCGCCGCTTGAGTACGTCGCTGAGAGCTGTGCCGGAGCTGAGGACCCTGCGCACGGAGCGCAGAGCGTGCGGCGTCCCCGCCTGCTCCGCCCGCACGAGCTCGTCGACGAGCGGTCGGCACACGGCATTGCCCGCGACGATGACCGTCGCGACCCGCTGCTCGGCGACCGTGCGCCAGACGTGCTCCGGGTCGAGCCCGCCCTGCCGCGCGGTGACCGCCCTGCCGCCCACCATCAAAGCGCCCATGGTGTTGAACAGTCCGGTGGCGTGCATCAGCGGCACGACGGGCATGGTGGTCGGCGCGCGGCCTTCGCGGTGTGCCTCGACCGCGATGGCCACGGCCTCGTCGAGCGTCGCCGGCAGCTCGGTGACACCGAGCGGATGGAAGATCGGGACCACCAGGGAGTGCAGCAGATCGCTCTGTCGCCACACCACGCCCTTCGGTTTGCCGGTGGTCCCGCCGGTGTACATGAAGAGCCGATCGGATCCGGGGCGTGGCTGCGGCTTACGCGGTTCATGCGCCGCCAGCAGTTCTTCCAGCTCGGGTACGACAGGCCCGGCCGGGCCGTCGGCAGGCTCAGCGCCGTCCCTCACGAGCAGCTTCAGCGTGCTCACATGGTCGGCGGCATGCGTGACCCGGGCGGCCAGGGCGCCGCTGAAGACGACCACTGCCGCGTCGGCGTCGGTGAGGAGTTCGGAGAGCTCCTCGCCGGTGTAGCGGTAGTTGGCGTTCACCGGTACGGCACCGAGTTTGAAGGCGGCGAAGACCGTCTCCAGGTAGGTGGCGCCGTTGTACAGGTAGCAGGCCACGGTGTCGCCCTCGCCGACCCCGGCCTCTTCCATCGCGGTGGCCAGCCGTGACGCCCGCTCGTCGAACTCACGGTAAGTGATCTCGCGCCCGGGCTCCGTGATGGCGACGGCGTGGGGCAGCGCATGGCACACCGCCTCCCAGATCGTGCCGATGGACACGTCCACGTCTCGGACCTCCTCGTCCTCGATGGCTCGCGCGGACCACATGATCGAGCAGGCCGCTCGTGCGGCCCCGCAGACCCTTTGGGGGGAGTAACGGTCCACGGGGCGCTCTTCCAACCTAGGCAGCCGCCCTCAGCAGGGGGAACGCGAGCATTGACTGAACCCGATCGGCGCTTCGTCCCGCCGATGAACAGGTCGAATGACGTAGGACCGCCCGGAATCCGCCGGGCTACGATGCTGTGACCGGCCCTGAGTCGGCTTCGTCCCCAGGCCGACCGACGCCTGCCGCGGAGGTACCCGGTTCCACGCCGCGTTCGCCTGGCAGAGCGGGCTTCCGGGCAGGTTCATCGTTCGTCGACCATGAGGAGATCGGTCATGTCCGCGTCGCCGCTCGTGGGGTGGGACGACATCGCCGCCGCCGCGCCGGACGGCCTCGCCGTTCTGGACTGCGTGGGCCGCTTCGTACGGCTGAACCCGGCGGCCGTTGCGCTGCTCGAGGCGGACTCGGAGGGTGAGCTGATCGGTGGGCCGTCCCCGTTCACGCCGGCGGAGGGGGGCGGCGCATGCCGGGCCGGGCTGCTGGAAGCCCGATCGGACGAGCAGGTGGCCCACTGGGAGCCGGCATCCGGACCCCGTCGCGAGTTTGCCTACCGGACCCGTAGTCTGCCGACCGACCCGAAGTTCACGGTGGTGTCGTTCCGCGACGTCACCGACGAATGGCATCGGCAGCGCAGGATCGCGGCGATCGCCCGGACGTCGATAGCGCTGGCTTCGGAAGGCTCGCTCGGCTCGACACTGGACGCCGTGGCCCAGCAGATCGTCCAGGCGGACGGCCTGGCCGGCGTGCAGATCCTCACCCTCGACAGCACCGGCCGAGAACTGAGGCTGATGGGTTCTGCAGGGCTGCGGCACTGGGACGGGTTCCTCGACCGTCTCCTGGAGTGTCGTGACCGGGGCGCCCGGCTGTGCATGCTGGACACCCTGAAGGAGCGCAAGCCGATCGTCGTGCCGCACCGATGGGCCCAGATCCTCGAGGATCCCGCCTGGGAACCGCTGCACGCGTACCTCGGGGAGCTGAACTGGGACTCTTTCGTCAGTGTGCCGCTGATGGCGCGCGGCCGTCCCGAAGGGGTGCTGAACGCGTACTTCGCACCGGGCCAGGAGATCGGCGGCCGGACACTGGAGTTCCTCGCCGCCATGGCCGAACAGGCCGCCCTCGCCGTCGACCACGCCATGCTGCTCCAGACGGAGCGCGAGGGCGCCCGCCGTAACGAGCGTCAGCGCCTCGCCCGCGACCTGCACGACTCGATCGTTCAGCAGGTGTTCTCCATCGGCATGCAGGCCAACGCCGTGGGAGTGCTGGGTGCGCGGGGCGAAGCGGTTTCCGCGGTGGCGGTCCGGAACTTCGCGGACGAAGTCGGGTCCCTGTCGCGGACCGTCCTCGCCGATCTCCGGGCCATGGTGCACGAACTCCGTCCGTCCGCCTCCCTCCGGCTCGGGCTGGAGGACGCGGTGACCACGCTCGTCAAGAGCACCGAGAACCGGACGGGTCTCAGCATCCGGCTGGAGTGCGGGCAGGAAGTGGACGCGGTCGAACCCGAACTGGCCGAGGACATGTACCGGATCGTCGCCGAGGCCATCCACAACGTGGTCAAGCACGCGGAGGCCACCACCGTCACCATCCGCCTCGGCATACGCGACCACACACTGACCGCCGTGATCCGCGATGACGGCTGCGGATTCGCGGACTCCGGCGGACGACGGGACACGCCGGACAGCGAAGGGGGCCGAAGGACCGGTCCCCACCGGCACCACGGCTATGGACTGACGACCATGCGCGAAAGGGCGGAGCGATGGGGCGGCACCATGAGGATCAGATCCGGCGCGAGGAGCGGCACGACCGTACGGGTCGTCGTACCCCTTCCGGTACGAGTGCCCCAGGCGCCGCCCGCGGACTCGGAGCGCGGCCGGAACGCTCCGTCGGCGGTCCCGCTTCCGGAGGCGGAGCACTCCGCCCGGTCCGGGTCCTGATCGTCGACGACCACGCCGTGGTACGCCGCGGAATCCGCGCCTACCTCGAGGTCCTGGACGACATGGAGGTGGCTGCGGAGGCCGCCGACGGCCAGGAGGCGCTCACCAGGCTGGACGCGATGGCCGCGCACCGGGAACTGCCGGACGTGGTGCTGATCGACCTGCTCATGCCCAGGATGGACGGGGCCACGGCGATCGGAGCGATCAAGCAGCGTCACCCCGGTGTCCGGGTCGTGGTGCTCACCAGCTTCGGCGAGATGGAACGCGTCCACGCGGCGCTCGCCCAGGGAGCCGCCGGCTACCTGCTCAAGGACGCCGAAGCGGGTGAGGTGGTAGCCGCGATCCGCGCGGCGGCCCGGGGCGAGGTCTTCCTCGACCCCGCGGTGGCCAGGGGACTCACCCAGGAGATCGTTTCGCCACCGACCGGGCTCGCCTCGCTCACCGGCCGGGAACGCGACGTCCTCGTCCTGGTCGCCGAAGGACGGTCGAACCAGCAGATCGCCGACGAGCTGGTGATCAGCGAGCGCACCGCCCGCACCCACGTGAGCAACGTCCTGCGCAAACTCCGGCTCACCTCCCGGACTCAGGCCGCGCTGCTCGCGGTACGGCAAGGGCTGGTGCCCCCGAAGGGCTGACCGCTCCGCCGACCGCGACGGATGTCCCGGACCGGACAGGACAGAGGTCGGCCACAGGTGCCGTCATCAGCGGGATCCTCACGGGCCCCGGCGTTCCTACGCTCAGAAGGAAGCCGTATCGACCAGCTCAGGAGGACATCATGCTCGACGGCAAAGCCGCCATTGTCACAGGTGCGGGCCGAGGCCTGGGACGTGCCTACGCCCGTGCCATGGCGGCGGCGGGTGCCTCCGTCGTCGTGAACGACCTGGACGCCGACGTGGCCAAGGAGACGGTGGACCTGATCACGGACGCGGGCGGAGCAGCTGTCGCGCATGTCGGGGCGGTCGGCGGTTCCGAGTTCGCCGACGGGCTGGTGCGGCGCGCGGTCGACGAGTTCGGCCGGCTCGATGTGATGGTCACCAACGCCGGTGCGCTGCGTGACAGGACCCTGCGCAACACCACCGACGACGACTTCGACGTCGTCGTCAACAGCCATCTGCGCGGTACGTTCACCTGCGGCCGCGCGGCGGCGGCCCACTTCCGGGAACAGGGCGAGGGCGGTCGGCTCATCCTGGTGGGATCGCCGGCGGGGCAGCGCGCCAGCTTCGGCCAGACCGCGTACTCGGCGTCCAAGGGCGCGATCGTCGCGATGACACGCACCTGGGCGCTCGAACTCGCGAAGATCGATGTCACTGTCAACGCCATCGTGCCGACCGCGCTGACCCGCATGGTGGCGACCATGCCCCGGGTCGGTGACCTCGTGGCGAAGGTCGACGCGGGGGAGCCCGTTCCCGGCGCCGTCCGGCGGCAGGGTCTGGGATCGCCGGACGACGTGGCACCGGTGATCGTGTATCTGGCGTCGAAGGAGTCGGCCCACATCACCGGACAGGCCATCGCGGCGGGGGGCGACCGGATCGCTCTGTGGACGCACCCCGGTGAGGTCGAGGAGCGGTTCCGGCAGGACGGCTGGACCGCCGGATCAGTCGCGGAACTCTTCTCCGGCACCTATGCGAACCGGCTTCAGGACTTCAGGCCCACGCCCCTCGATCTGGCGGCCTTCGAGGAGGCGTGACGCGCACGCGGCCCCTCGACGGCCCTCAGGTCCGTGCAGGGGGCGGTGGCTCCTCAGGCCTGCGGCACCGCGGCGACGCGGGCGAAATCCGCGCTGATGTCTCCCGCCGTCTGCAACAGCGGTGGCAGATGCTCCTCGACAAGTCGCTCTACCGATGTCTCGGCCGCGTGACAGTTGACATTGAGCGCCGCGATGACCTGGCCGGAGCCGTCACGCAGCGGGGCCGCGACCGACCGGATACCGGGCGCCAACTGCTGGTCCGTCAGCGCCCATCCCCGTGCTCGCACCTCGCGCAGGGCCGCGTCACGTTCGCCGAGGTCGGGCTGCCAGCACGGCGTCAGCCCCGAGCGGGAAGGCTCGGCGAGCACCTGCTTCAGCTCATCGGCCCGCAAGGCTGCCAGCAGTACCTTTCCCAGAGAGGTCTGCAGAGCCGGAAACCGTGTTCCGATCTGCACCGACAGGGTCACGAGCTTGGGGACAGCCACCCGGGCCACATAGATGATGTCCGATCCGTCCAGCTGAGCCACGGAGCACGACTCGCCGGTTCGCTCCACCAGGCGCTCCATATGGGGCCGCGCGATGTCCCACAGACCCATGGAGCGTACGTAGGCGACCCCGAGTTCGAGCACCCTGGGGGTCAGCGCGAACCCCGCCTCACACGAGCGGACATAGCCCAGTTCCTCCAGGGTCAGCAGAATCCTGCGGGCGGTCGGCCTGGCGAGCCCGGTGGCGCCGGCGACCTGAGCCAGTGACATCTGTGGCTGCCCGGGTGGGAACGCGGCAATGACCTCAAGCCCTCGGGCCAGTGCCTCGATGAAATCCGGTCCTGCTCCCTGGCGTGGCACGTGACTCCTCGGCTGCGGTCGAGCTATGGGTTCGCACGGTCAGCCTAACGTGTGTCCGTGATGCGGACAGGAGTCCAGGCGAGACTTCCGCAGTGAAGGGGTTGACACCGACAGCCTCCGAAGTGACGCTGACCTCACACTGTCCGCCATACGGATGATTGTCCGCTAGGCGTCATAGGCCCTTCTTTCTCGCGCTTCTTGGTCATCCCGTCCTGCACGCTGAGTGGCAGGGAACGGCGCAGAGGCACGGAGCGGTGGGGCACACCTGATCCTTGGAGAGTCGCATGTCCGAAAGAATCCAAACAACACCGGCGGAGACCTGGGCGGCACCTGTCCGGACCGGACTGCTCATCGACGGCAAGACCGTCGAGACCGACGACTGGACAGCCGTCCACAACCCCGCGGCCCCTGATCAGATCGTCGGTCATGCCGCCGCGGCCAGTGTTGAGCAGGCCCGGGCGGCGGTAGCCGCCGCGGACGCGGCGTTCCCGAGCTGGGCAGCGATGCCCGCGCGCCGGCGAGCGGAGATCATCGGCCAGGCGCTCACCCTCCTCGACGGCAGTGAGGCCGAGCGGGCGGCCCTGATGACCCGGGAGAACGGCAAGATCTCCTTCGAGAGCCAGGTGGAGATGGGGGTCTTCGTCGCACGCACCCGGGCGGCGATCGACCTGGCCGACTCCCTCGACCAGGTACGACGCCTCGACGGCCCGCCGCTGACCTCGCACATCCATCGGCTCCCCACGGGCGTGGTCACCGTCATCGTGCCGTTCAACTGGCCGATCGCCATCCTCGGGGCGAGCCTGCCGTACGCGCTGCTCGCCGGGAACACGGCCGTGGTCAAGCCCCCGCCCACCGTGCCGCTGGCCATGGTGCGCACGCTGGAGCTGTTCGCCGCGGGGCTCCCGGCGGGGGTGCTGAACGTCGTGACGGGCAGCAACGACGCGGTCGCCCCACTGCTCACCGACCCTCGTGTCCGAAAGATCGTCTTCACTGGTAGCACGGCCGCCGGCAAGCACATCATGGCGGCCGCCGCACAGAACCTCGCCTCGGTGACGCTCGAACTCGGCGGCAACGACCCCGCGATCGTCCTCGACGACGCCGTACTCGACCAGGAGCACATCGGACGGCTCGTCCAGGGCGCCTTCCTGACCAGCGGCCAGGTCTGCATGGCGGTCAAACGGGTGTACGTCCATCGCTCCCGCTACGACGAGCTCGTCGACGCGCTGACCTCCGCCCTCGACACCCATTGCGTGGGCGCGGGAACCGATCCCGCCTCGACCATGGGCCCGCTCAACAGCGCCGCCCAGCGCGACAAGGTCACCGCCATGCTGGCCGAGGCGGCCGACGCCGGAGCCGAGGTGCGCGAACTGGGCGCCCTGGCCCCCGGCGCCGCCACCTCCGCGGGCCACTTCCTGCGTCCCGCACTCGTCCTCGACCCCGACCCCCGCTTGCGGACCGTCACCGAGGAGCAGTTCGGCCCCGCCCTGCCGATCCTGCCTTTCGACGACGTCGATTCCGTGGTGGACCGGGTCAACAACGACTGGTCGGGACTGTGTTCCTCGGTCTGGAGCGGCGATCCCGCCCAGGCGGGCAGGATCGCGGAAAGGCTGCGTACCGGCACCACCTGGATCAACCACGCCAACGCCGTCGCGTGCGACGACCGGGCTCCCTTCGGCGGCTTCCGTCAGAGTGGCATCGGACGGGAGATGGGCTCGGAGGGCCTGCTCTCCTTCACCGAAGCGCACACCATCACGACGCACGGATAGAAACGGCGAGTGCGGCTGTACCCCGCCGGCCTTGAGTGGGCGGGGTGCAGCCGCACTCCGGCCGTACGTCAGAGCAACGGACCCCGCCCGCTTCGAACGGACGGGGTCCAGCCGTACTCCGGCCGTACGTCACACCAACGGCACGGACACCGCGTTGTAAGGGGTGTTCTCGTCCCGGTCCGGGGTGGTGAAGCGGGAGTTGGGCAGGTAGAGCCGACCCTTGTACGCGGCGGCCGTGGTGGGCAGGTCGAAGCGGTCGTCCCTGATCACCCCGATCGCGGTGCCCCTTGTGCCCGACCGGTTGAGCCGGATCACGTCCACCTGGTTGGGGTTGGGCTGGACCACGTAGAGAGTGCGGCCGATGAGCACCAGCCCGTCGCCGCTGGGCAGCGCCGTGTCACCCAGGTCCACCTTGCGGGCCACGCCGGTGCGGGGGTTGACGCGCATCAGTGAGCCGCCGTCCGCGGCCGCGTTGGTGACGAGCAGGGCGCTGCCGTCGGGGGTGAGCGAGATGCCGTTGGACGTGAAACCGGACTGCACCCAGTCACCGCTCAGCGTGAGGCTCTCCGGGGCGCCGATGCGGCCCTGCCTGCCCAGGGGCAGCTTGAACAGCTGTGCGCTGAACGACTCGGTGAACCAGGCGGCGTCGCGGGTGAGCAGGACGTCGTTGACGAAACTGTTCTCTCCGGCGACCACGTGGTTGGCGAGCAGCGCACCACTGTGGGCGTCGACGACCCGCAGTTCACCACTGCTGCCGCCGGCCAGGAACAGCCGGCCCCAGGAGTCGACCTTCAGGCCGACCGTCATGCGCCCCAGGCCGCGGTGGGCGACCTTGCCCTTGCCGCTCGCGAGGTTCACCCGGTACACGCCGCCGGTGGCGATCGATCCGAAGTAGGCGTACGGCCCGGAGCCGATCGTGACTCCCTCCGGCCCCCACCCGTTGGGCAGCGAGAACTCCATGGGCCAGGACCTGGCGGTGCCCGGGGCGGCCTGTGCCGCACCACCGATCAGGGCCGTCGCTCCCAGGGCGATGCCCGCGCCGAGAAGCTGCCTGCGTGCGAGAGAACTTGTCATCGATCGTCCTTCCACGGAAAACAAGACGGGCCGTGCCGGTCCGGCTGGGCTCCTGGATCAATTTTTGAGAGTTCAAATACCTGTGCACAGCGACGAATGTCCTGACTCTCCTCGGGCCATCGGACGGAAAGCTGCCGGGCCGGTGGGAGCACGGACCGCGAAGGCGCGCCACTCGACACCAGACCGACCTCGCAAGGCCGAACGTCGCGCACGAGATACGTCATTCGTCCTTACTTCCAGCGCTCGCCTCCCGGCTCTCTGTCCAGGCCGTCACCGCTGGGCCATCATCCGAAAACCGGCCGGTCGCAGTGGCGCGACCGGCGTGAGTACGGTGACGGCTTCGCGCCGCACCGGGAAGGCGAGCGGGCATGAGCGTGCAGCGACCGCACATCGAACCGGGCAGGCTGTTCATCGGCGGAGAGTGGCGGGACGCGGAGTCCAAGGAACGGCGCGACGTCATCGACCCGTCCACCGGCAGAGTCGTCACCACGGTTGCGGAGGCCGACGGGGCGGATGTCGCCGCCGCGGTGGCCGCCGCCCGCGAGGCCTTCGACGCGGGGCCCTGGCCCCGGACACCGGCCCGCGAGCGCGCCCGCGTGCTGCACCGGGCGGCCGATCTGGTGCGTGAACGGGCGGACGAGCTCGCCGCTGTCGAGAGCCTCGACGTCGGCAAGCCCGTCTCGTTCAGCCGGGGGGTGGACGTGGAGACCGTGGCCGAGACGTACGAGTACTACTCGGCGCTGGCGCAGAGCCTCGACGGAGCCACGCGGCAGGTCGCCATACCCGCCCACGCCTACACCCGCAGGGAGCCCATCGGCGTGGTGGGAGCGATCACCCCGTTCAACTTCCCGTTGATCCTGAGCACGTCGAAGTTCGCCCCCGCCCTGGCGGCCGGCAACACCATCGTCCACAAACCGGCCGACGAGACCCCCCTCAGCGCGCTGCTGATGGCAGAGATCCTCGCCGACGCCGGCGTTCCCGCGGGTGTGGTGAACGTCGTCACCGGCAGCGGCCCCGTCCTGGGTGAGGCACTGCTGCGTCAACCGGGCGTCGACAAGATCGCCTTCACAGGGTCGACGAGGGTCGGCCGCCTGGTGGCGAGCACGGCCGGCGAGCAACTCAAGCCCGTCACTATGGAGTTGGGTGGCAACGCGCCGCACATCGTCTTCGAGGACGCCGACGTCGGGAAAGCGATCGGCGCGATCATCAAGGCCTTCGTCTTCAACACCGGACAGTTCTGCATGGGCGGACCCCGGCTGCTGGTCCACCGGTCCCTGTACGACACCACGCTGGGCATCCTCGCCGACGCGGTTCCGGCGGTCCCCGTCGGCGACCCCTTCGACCCGGCCACCGTCGTCGGGCCGATGGCCGGCGAGCGGCACGTGGAGAACGTCGAGCGCTTCGTGAAAGCGGCCGTCGAGGACGGCGGCCGCATCGTCGTCGGCGGTGAGCGCTTGGAACTCAACGGCGGTTACTACTTCAAGCCCACCGTCATCGCCGGCCTGGACAACGACGCCCGCACCGTCCAGGAGGAGATCTTCGGCCCGGTGCTGACGGTTCAGCCCTTCGACACCGAGGAAGAGGCGATCGCGCTGGCGAACAGCACGCCGTACGGACTCGCCGCCGGTCTGCAGACTTCCGACCTGGCGCGCGCCCATCGGGTCGCCGCGCGACTGGATGCCGGCATCGTCTGGGTCAACGACTGGGCCATGCTCGATCCCGCCGTGCCCTTCGGCGGCGTCAAGCAGTCCGGCTACGGACGCGAATCCGGGCCGGAGGCGCTGCAGGCGTACACGAGGACCAAGTCGGTCGTTATTTCCCTCGTCTGACCCCTCGACGGGGCCCGCTCCGAGCGCCCGGCCGCCGCCGGCGGGCCCTCCCGGCCGGATCGGCCGGGTGAACTCCGTCCCCGGCTCTTAAGAGCCGGAGGTGAGTCGGGCATGGCGGCCTGGCAGTAGGCGTTGTCGCCCGGGCCATGGACGCCACCGTTGAAGGTGACCCGGTACGGGCGGTTCGGCGCGAAACGGCGGGCGGTGGTGAAGCCGACCGCGTCCTCGTTGTGCATGCCGTTGATGACCCGGGCGCTCAGGTGCCGGCGCAGACCGTAATCGGTGCTCAGGTCTGAAGAGGAATGGGCGGTGAGATCGGCGCGGGACCAAGGCGGTGGACTGCGGCGGTGGACTGCGCGGTGGACCGCCCTCGACGGCCTCAGCTCCTGCCTGAGCGGCGTCACTTTGCAGGAAGGTGAGCCCGCAGCTATCCTCATACTCAACAATGCGACTAGGTGCCTAGTTGTTCAGCGATGGCCGTGTGCCACTTCTATCAGCACCGTTGACGAGAGGCGGTCGGCCCCGTGTCGAGCAGTGGGTATCTGCGCTATGTCGCCCTGGGGGACAGTCACACCGAGGGGCTCGGGGACGGCGACGACGTCCGTGGTCTTCGGGGCTGGGCGGACCGGCTCGCCGAGCAGGTCGCCCGCCACAGCCCCGGCCTGCTCTACGCCAACCTCGCGGTGCGCGGCCGTAAGGCCGGTCAGGTGCGCGCCGAGCAGCTGGCTCCGGCTCTCGCGATGCGGCCCGACCTCGCCACCGTGGTGGCTGGGGTCAACGATGCGTTGCGCCCGGGCTGCGACCTCGACGAGGTGGCCGGCCATGTTGAGGCGATGTTCGCCGCCCTCACGGCGCAGGGCGCCACCGTCGCGACCCTCATGTTTCCCGATGTCGGGCGTATCACGCCGTTGGCCCGCCCGATCGGTCACCGTGTTCTCGCACTCAACGCGCGCATCCGGGAGGCCGCCGACCGCCATGGCGTGGTGGTGGCGGAGACGGCCGCGCACGCGGCGGCGACCGATCCGCGGTTGTGGAGTGCTGACCGGCTGCACGCCGGCCCGCTGGGACACACGCGCATCGCGGCTGCCGTGGCCCAGGCGCTCGGTCTGCCGGGCAGCGACGACAAGTGGACCCTTCCCCTTCCGGCCGAGGGGACAGACATCTCTGTCTGGAGGACCGTGGGTGCCGAACTGCGCTGGGCCGGCACCTTCCTCGGCCCTTGGGTCGGCCGCCGCCTGCGTGGCCGCTCCTCCGGCGACGGCCGCCAGGCCAAGCGGCCGGCGCTGCTTCCGGTGGCCGCGTCCGCTGGGGACACCTCCCCATCGGTGTGATGCTCTGGCCTGCGGCAACGCCGGCGGCTCCTCGTGCTGAACTGCTCTTCACCGGACGGGAGCTGGAAATGAGTGACATCCATCCCTTCGCGTACTGCGCGCGAAGGGTCTGCGGATCGTCAACGACGTGGTCTTAGGCGTCGTGGCACCGCTGTTCACCGTGTTCTACGTCAGTCCAACATCGACCCCGCCAGTCGCCTCCACAAGCTGCTCATCGGCTGGCCGGCGCGGACGAGGGGGCGAAGGCCGGTGGCAGCAGACCGACCTCGGAGTGCGGATCGTCCAGTCGATCAAAAGTCCTCCCAGGGTGGAGACAGGATCGACTGGAAGGTGGTGGACGAGAAGGAGATGACGGAGGAGCTCGGCAAGGGCAAGCTGTTCGGCGCGCTCGTCGCCCCGCGACTTCACCTCCACCGTCGCCGCACTCACCAGCCCCGAGGCGGCGCGCAACGCCGTCCGCCCCACACTCACCGTGCTGACCAGTCGGCCTACGCGCAGGTAGGCAGGGAGCTGACCGCTCAGGCAGAGCCGGCCGTTGCCGTGCTCGATGCTGCTGACCGACCCGACCGTGGCACAGGTCGGGGACGGGCATCCGCTCGACTCCCACAGCGGCCTGGGCCTGAGTGCCTTCTCCTACTCACTCGTCCTCGTCGTCTGCGGCACCTCGCCGCCAATGTCATCAGCGGCAAGGTGGACCACGCCCTCGGCTGCACCCACAGCGACATGGGCACGCTGCGGATCCATAACCTGCTACTGCGGGCGACCCGGGTACAGACCCTGGCCCTCAGCCGCACGCTCATGCCGGGGATGGCTGTTCATCACGATCTTCTACATCGCCATGGCGATACCGACGTCCGGCGCCACGGTCCCCCTCCAGGCACTCCCCGGCTTCCACCGCACCCTCGGCGGGTTCCAGCCCCTGCGTAAGATCACCGGCGTCGTCCGCTCCATCCTCTACTACGACGCCCAGGCGACGCCGGACTGCCCCGAGGCTGGATGATCCTGGGCTTGGGACTCGCGGTCGCGTGCCTCTTCGGCTTCGGCGTGACCCGGTTCTACGACCGCAAGGGACTGCATCGCAATCCCGCCGACAAGGAACCGCAGCCGGTCCTCGCTCGGACACAGACCGACGACCCCTGAGAGGCCGGGCTGCTCACGACCGTCCAGTTACTAACTTTGTTGACTAGCTGTGTGGGTGGGGCCGCCGCAGTCAGCCGTCGGCCCGGAGCGCGGCCGTGCGCTGTTCGAGCCTGCGCAGCGCCATGTCCCCCCACTGGAGGTTCTCCCGCTCGAACGACATCCCGCGCAGCAGGGTGAGATACGGGCCGATGCGCTCGGCCTCGGCGAAGTACGCCTCCTCGGAGTGCCCGTCGAGCAGGCGCTGCCGGAGCCGCTCGTAGCGGGCCAGCTTGGCGGTGGCCCACTCCATGCGCTCGGTGATGGCGGTCCGGACCGCTTCCGTATCGCCCGCGTCCAGGCACTGCACCTTGACAAGCAACTCGTCCCGGATCACCGCCGGTTTACCCAAGGGCTCGGCGGTGTAGGCGTGGACGGCCTTCCGCCCAGCCTCCGTCAAGGAGAACAGTCGCTTGTTGGGGCGGCGCTTCTGCTCGACGACGCGGGCCGTGACGAGCCCTTCGGCCTCCATGCGATCCAGCTCCCGGTAGAGCTGCTGAGGCGTCGACATCCAGAAGTTGGCGACCGTCGCGTCGAACGCCTTCGCGAGGTCGTACCCGGACGCCTCGCCCTCCAACAGTGCGGCCATCACCGCGTTCCGCAAAGCCATGGATTGCACGCTAGCAGATTAATCAACAACATGACTAACAGTCCCCCTTCCCTGTAGACAAGCCCTAATGCGGCCGCTAATCTCCACCACACCTATTAACTTTTCTGAGTATCAGAGGGTGGGCTCATGCATCCCTTCCGCAAGGCCGTCGAGAGCGGCGACCTGGACGCCGTGGCCGCTCTGCTGGCCGACGACGTCGTCTTCACCAGCCCCGTCACCTTCAAGCCGTACCCGGGCAAGGCCATCACCGCCGCGATCCTGCGCGGCGTGCTCCGGGTCTTCGAGGACTTCACCTACATCCGTGAGATCGCCAATTCCGACGGCCGCGATCACGCCTTCGTCTTCACCGCCACTGTCGCCGGCAAGCAGATCCAGGGATGCGACTTCCTGCACTTCGACGACGACGGGAAGATCGACGAGTTCACGGTGATGGTGCGCCCGCTCTCCGCCGCCCAGGCGCTCGGCGAGGCCATGGGCGCCCAGTTCGAGCAGATCGCCCGAGAGGCCGCCGAACAGTAACCACGACGACGGACTTCGACGGACTGCGCACCCTCCTGGAGGAGCGCCACAACGTCCCCGGCGGCTGCGCCACCTTCTTTCGACGAGGCTGCTTCGAGTTCGAGACGGCGCTGCACCGGCTGTCCGGAATCGGCCTGGAAGTCCAGCCGTACACGCTGCGCGGGCTGTTCGAGAAGCTGGGCGTCGCTGACTCGCTGTAGTTCGTCCAGGAGCACGACCTGTATCGCGCCGTGGTACCCGGCCGGCACGATGTGACCCTGCCCGCCGACTGGGCCGGCGCCGTGGACGCCCTGGAGGACGCCTTCCCCAGCAACCGCGCCCGCGTCGAGCGTTTCTTCGCGCTCGCCAGGGACGTGACGGAGCCGTCACGGCACACGACCTCGACGCCCGGATGTTCGCGCAGCCAAGTTCCCAGCGTGTCGGCGGTGCGGTCGGGCAGCACGTCGATCCGCTCATAGGTCTCGGCGTCGATCACCACGGTGGCATAGCGGTGCCGCCGGCGCAGAGCGAAGTCGTCGACGCCGATCACGCGGGGCGCCCGCCCGGTGGGCAACGGGATGCGCAGCAGGGCGCGCAGGGCCGTGTGGCGAGCAGGCCCGCCGTGAGTATCGCAATCAAATGAGATCCCGCCCGGCCCGCTAACTCCTTCACCACAGCCTTGACTGCCCGTCTACGATCAGGTCGTTCGATGCGTCCTCGGCCGGCCCAAGTCTTTCTGGCTCGACCTGCATGCCGCGCTGCGCGTCGACAACTGGGCGCTGCATCACGAGTTGATGGCCCTACGGCAGGCCGCAGACCTCCCAGAGACCGCCAGTGCGCTACGGGTCTGTGACGTGGTGCTCTGGATGCATCACCGTACGGATCATCAGCAGGGGAGTTGTACCGGAATCTGAAGTCCGTCGGCCGCGCACAAGGGAGCCTTACGCTCGGAGGGCTGGATTTCCTGCTCCGGTGACACGCCTTGTGACCTGCGCTGTACCAAAGTGCCAACTATCTCTCTGATTTCGTACCGACGGTCGCTGAACATAGTTGGCATCAGCGCAGGTCACGAATGTGCCCTGGCGCCAACTAGCGATCCTGGTCACACTGTTCTGTTTGCAACATGCAGCGGTGTTCATCCGGTCTTCGTCACTTGGAGCGAAGCGGCACCAGCCGGCCATGGCTGGTCGGCTGGTGCCGCGCCCTGCGTGACGGACAGGTCTCGTCACATGGAGGTCGCCATCTCCGGGCTGCCGTAGTAGGCGTCGGGGCCGTCGGGGAGGGGGCGCCGAGCAGAGGGGCTGCCGCTCAGGCGGACGCCTCGGCGCGGATGCGGCGCAGACGGTGCATGACCTCGTTGGCACCGCGGCCGAAGTAGTCGTGCAGGAGCCGGTACTCGGCGAACAGGCGGTCGTAGGCCGCGGCGCGCTCGGGGTCGGGCAGGTGGACGGCTCGGTGGACCTTGCCCATCGCGTGGGCGGCGGCCCGGATGTCGGGGTACGCGCCGGCGGCGACCGCGGCGTGCATCGCGGCGCCCAGGGCCGGACCCTGGGCGGAACCGATGACGCCCAGAGGGCGACGGGTGACGTCGGCGTAGATCTGCATGAGCAGCGCGTTCTTCGTCAGGCCGCCCGCGATGATGAGCTCCTCCACCGGCACGCCGGCGGTTTCGAACGCCTCGATGATGGTGCGGGTGCCGAAGGCGGTGGCCTCCAGCAGCGCGCGGTAGACGTCCTCGGGGCGCGTGGACAGCGTCAGGCCCACCAGGACGCCGCTCAGGTCGTGGTCGACCAGGACGGAACGGTTGCCGCTGTGCCAGTCCAGGGCGATCAGTCCGTGTTCGCCCACCTGCTGCCCTGCTGCGAGGGCCGTCAGGTGTTCGTGCGCGTTCCGCCCCACGGCGGCGGCCTCCTGGGCGTACGACGCGGGAAATCCGGTGCGCACGAACCAGCCGAAGATGTCGCCGACACCGCTCTGCCCGGCCTCGTAACCCCACAGGCCCGGCAGGATGCCGCCATCGACGACACCGCACATGCCCGGCACCTCGGCCCACCGGTCGGAGCTCATCACATGGCAGGTGGAGGTGCCCATGATGGCCACCATGTGTCCTGGCTCCACGGCCCCGGCCGCGGGAGCCGTCACATGGGCGTCGACATTGCCCACACACACCGCGATGCCCTCGGGCAGCCCCGTCCACGCGGCCGCCTCGGCCGTGAGCGTCCCGGCCGGTGCGCCCAGTTCGCCGATCGGCCGGTCCAGTTTGTCGGCTACGAAGTCGGCGAACGCGGGGTTGAGCGCGGCGAGGTAGTCGCGGGAGGGGTAAGCGCCGTCCTGGAACTGGCCCTTGTACCCGGCGGTGCAGGCGTTGCGGAGGTAGGTGCCGCACAGCCGCCACACGATCCAGTCGGCGGCCTCGATCCAGCGGTCGGTCAGCTCGTAGAGCTCCGGGTCCTCTTCCAGCAGTTGCAGAGCCTTGGCGAACTCCCACTCCGAGGAGATCTTCCCGCCGTACCGCGCCAGCCATTCCTCCCCCCGTTCCTCGGCGAGTGCCGTGATCCGGTCGGCCTGTGCCTGGGCCGCGTGGTGACGCCACAGCTTGGGGTAGGCGTGCGGGCGGCCCGCGAGGCCGGGCAGTTCGCACAGGGGCATACCGTCGGCGCGGACCGGCAGGACTGTGCAGGCGGTGAAGTCGGTGCCGATCCCGATCACCTGGTGGGGCTGGACACCGGACCGGCCGACGGCCTCCGCCACGGCGGTACGCAGGACGTCGATGTAGTCGGACGGAACCTGCAGGGCCCAGTCGGGCGTCAGGCGGGTGCCGTCCGGGAGTTCACTGTCGAGGACGGCATGGGTGTACGGGTGTTCCGCCACCGCCAGTTCGGCGCCGTCGCGAACGCGGACCACCACGGCCCGGCCGGACAGGGTGCCGAAGTCGACGCCGACGACATAGGTCTCGGCGTCCGCGTGTTCCTTGTGATCGGCGTCCACCACCGAACCACCTTTCTCTTCGATATTTCGTACGTCGTTCGGTTTCTCGGACACGGGTGGGCGAGTGATCCCACAGTGACAGGGGGCCGGTCGGGGGCCCGGCCCGATCGCCGGGCCCCGCCGCTGGTCCTGTCAGGCCTTTGCAGTGAAGGGGCCGCCTACTCGACGAGCTCCCAGTCCTGCGAGCCGTCCGTGACCGCATTCTGCAGAGTCAGCTGCGCTCCGGCGGACGCACCGGTCAGGTACAGGTTCGTGTTCTTGACGGACTGGAGCTTGTAGAACCCGTCGGCGGTCTTGATGAGGTTCCAGCTGCCGGTGGCGCTGTTGTCGACCCACTGGCCGATCTTCTGGCCGGCCGTCGCGTTGCCCGTCCAGATGGCCGCCGCGCGTCCGCCCGCCTTGTTCAGCAGCGTTTTGCCGCCGTTGGACTCGGTGACCACGTGCCAGAACTGGGTGTCCGGGTTCGACGCCGATCCAGGCGCCTCCAACCGACCTCATGCTTGCGCTTGCTGAACAAACGGCATACCGGACGCCTGGGAGCGTGGGCCGGCGCTGATTCCCGGCGCCCCGTCCGACGTCGGCCGTACCGACGGCGGTGACGCGAACGGGTACACCGAATCACCAAATCGAGAGCTGTCTCAACGAGCACGCGGGAGGGTGACGCCGTAACTCTCCGCGGCTCTCCCTACGGGCGCAGGAGCAACTTGCCGCGCGCACGGCCGGACTCGCTCAGCTCGTGTGCCTTGGCGGCGTCGGCGAGCGGGAAGCTCTGGTCGACGCGCACACGCAGTTGGCCGTCGGAGGCGAGGCGGGCGTACTCGGTGAGCTCGGGCCCGAACCGTCGGTTGTCGCCGGAGAAGGTGATGCCCAGCTCGAAGGCCCGGGGGTCGGAGATGGTGACGATGCGGTCGGTGGTGCCGCCGCGCAGCTCCACGGAGACATCCAGCGCGTCGATGCCGGCGACGTCGTAGACGGCGTCGATGCCCTGCGGGGCAACGGCGCGGACCCGGTCGGCGAGGCCGTCGCCGTACACCACGGGGATCGCGCCGAGAGAGCGCAGGTAGTCGTGGTTGGCCTCGGACGCCGTACCGATCACGGTGACACCGCGGGCCACGGCGAGCTGAACGCCGACGGAGCCGACCACGCTCGCGGCTCCGTGGATCAGCAGCGTCTCGTCCTGGCCCACCGCGAGCGCACCCAGCGCACGGTCGGAGGTCTCGACGGCCACGGGCAGCGCGGCGGCCGTCTCCCAGTCGAGGCCGGCCGGCTTGAGCGCGAAGTCCGAGGCCAAGGCGTACTCGGCATAGGCGCCGGTCTCGGTCCAGCCCATCACCTCGTCCCCGACCGAGACACCGGTGACGCCCTCCCCCAGCTCGTCGACGATGCCGGCCGCTTCCATACCGGGAACGGCGGGGAAGGATACGGGGCCCATCATCTCCTGGACCCAGCCGTGGCGAATCTTGAAGTCGATGGGGTTGACGGCGGCGGCCACGATCCTTATCCGCACCTGCCCGGGGCCGGCATGCGGCTCCGTCACCTCCGCCTGCCGAAGAACCTCCGGACCGCCGTACTCCTCGTACGAGATCGCCTTCACGCCTGTCACTTCCCGTCATATGTATGCATCTGTATGCATCAGGCCGCCGTGACGGCGGCCTGTCGTGGACAACACCTCCAGCCTCCGGCTGCGCGGCTCGGCTGCCGCTGTCCTTTCGGACGGTTCGGACTAGCCGAAAGGACGATCCGGCGGGAGAGCCGACTGCTTACGCTGGCAGACATGAACCTGATGGCCGCAGTCCAGCTGATCCAGGCGCCGCTGTCCGAGAACCTGTCGCGCCTGTCCGCCGCGCTGGCGGAGGCCATTCCGCACCGGGCGATCGCCCAGCTGTCCGGCAACTGCGCGTACTCGCCGTATCTGACTCACGGTGAGCCCTCCGGCCGGCCCCACTCCGTCGCCACCGCCGCCGACCTGGCCGCGCTGCGGCCGCTGTTGCCGGCGAGGGGAAACTGGCAGGGGCGGGCACGGATGGCGGGCGTCGATGTGCCCGTGCTGGCCCTGACCAGCGATATCACCGAGCAGGGCGCGCTGCTGGTCGTCATACGGACCGAGGACACCCCTGTACCGGAGGAGCACCTGACGCCCGCCCAGCTGATGTGGGACCTGGTGACCGCGCACCGGGAAGGTCTGCGGTCCGAGGCGCTCCCCGGGTCGCTGGCCGCGTCGCGAGCCGCGGCAGCGGCACGGGCCGCGGCCATCGCCGAACTCGGCGACGCACACGGGGCCGCGCTGACCGCCCTGCTCGGCGTCCTGCGCGACCGCGACCTGGACGACAGCAATGCCCGTACGCGCGCCGTAGACCTCGCCGTCTCCGCCCACGCCGAACTGCGTTCCCGGGCCGAACTCGACCAGTCGCTGGCGGAGGAGCGGGCCGGGGACGCCTTCGAGCGGCTCGCCGTGTCGCTGCGCCGCATCCTGCACACCCGCGGCGTACGGCTGGAGCTGAGCCCGCCCGGCGCGAAGGAAGGCGCGGACCGGCAACTGCCCACCGATGTCACCCACACGGCGCTGGCCGTCGTCCGGGCCACCGTGCACGCGTCACTGGAGGACCAGGTCCACGGTCCGGACGATGACGCGGAGCACCGCATCCACGTCGGCTGGAAGGTCGGTACGGACGAACTGCGCGCCACCGTTCGGGACAACGGGCCCGGGACTCTGTCCCGCAGCGCCCTCGACGCCCGCCGCGTCACCGAGCGACTGGCGCCGCTCGGCGGGCGGCTCGACTTGGACGCGGTGCCCGGTTGGGGCACGACGGTGACTCTCGAGATCCCTCTCGCATCGTCCAACACACCCCGCCAGGATCCGCTGACCGCGCTCGGCGGACGGGAGCTGGAGGTACTGGGACAGCTGGCCCGCGGTCGACGCAACCGGGACATCGCGCAGGATCTGCGCATCAGCGAGTCGACGGTGAAGTTCCACGTCGCGAAGGTCCTCGGCAAGCTTGGGGTCAGCTCCCGCGGGGAGGCGGCCGCCCTCGCCCACGAATGGGGCGCGGGCGCCTAGTGTCCTGAGTCTTTGATTCGGTTCAGATATCCGGCGAGGCGTTCGAAGATCTCGTCGGCGGTCTTCGTCCAGACGAAAGGTCGGGGATCTTCGTTCCAGGTGGCGATCCAGGAGCGGATGTCTTTCTCCAGGGCCTGCACGTTCTTGTGGACGCCGCGCCGTATCTGCTTGTCCGTCAGCAGGCCGAACCAGCGCTCGTCGGGTAGGACCGCTGCATTGCTGCAGCGGTCCCCCCTCAGAACCGGCCGTGCCCGATTTCCAGGCAACCGGCTCAAGCAAGCTCTATGGCTCGCGGGCTGGTCAGAAGTGCTGGCGACTTGCCGATGCCGGTGGTCAGCCGACGGTGGCAGTGGGTGTGGATCAGACGTGGGGCGGCGGATTTGTCCGGCTTGCCGTTGCCCGCATCAGCGATGATCGCGTGTTTCCGGATCGCCGTGCGGGTGACCTTGAGCCACTGTTCCCACTGGTCGGGAGTTTGCGGCTCGTGGTCGGCGTGCAGCAACAGCCCTCCGCAGACTGGACATCGGCCGTCCTGCTTCTGCAATAGATGCAGGGTGCCTTTGCCCAGCGGGAGTTTGCCGCGGCGACGCCGCTTGGCCCAGAAGTCGACCAGGGTGGGATCGTCGGTCGACGCCGTTCCTGGCACCATCCGGTGCCGGACGATCGGCGTCCAGGCGAACTTGTAGAGGTAGAAACCGCTGGTGCGGTCCCCGAACACCCACCTGTCATACCTGAACGGGTTGAACATGCCGAAGTACCGGTCGGTCACCCAGCGCTTCGACTTGTTCGCGTGAGAGAACTTGGCCCACTTGTAGACCAGCCTCCACACGTAGGCGTCCAGCGAGTTGAACGCCCGCTTGGACACCCCGATCCGGTAGTAGGCGGCCCAGCCCTTGATGATCGGGTTGAGCTTGGCGATCACCGCGTCGGCGTTGGCCCCTCGCAGGGCCAGCATCTCGGCGGCGAGCCGTTCCCGGATCCGCCACAGGGCCGCGTTGCTCGGCTTGGTCAGCAACTTGCCGCGATAGCGTCGGATGTTGAACCCCAGGAAGTCGCAGCCCTCATCGAGGTGGACAACGCGCGTCTTGTCCTCGTTGAAAGCCAGTCCCCGGGGCGCGAGCCACGCGGCGAGCCGTGCCTTGACCTCCTCGGCTTGTTCCTGCGAGTGGCACAGGGCGAGGAGGTCGTCGGCGTAGACGACCAGAACCGGTGAGTCACGCGCCAAAATCGCGGCATCGCTGCCGAGAGTCTGGTAGCGGACTCCAGCGGCCTTTCCCATTCCATGCAAAGCGATATTCAACAACGCGGGACTGATCACCCCGCCCTGAGGAGTTCCTTCCAACGTGGGGGCGAACCAACCTTTCTCGACCACGCCCGCCTTCAGCCATCCGGCGATCATTCCCCTTCCGGGAAACGAACCCAGCGACGTGAGCAGATTATCGTGGTCGATCCGGTCGAATGCCGCTTTCAAGTCGGCGTCGAGCACCCACAGGCGCTTGGCGGTCTTGCCGCACGCCGTCGTGTGGATGGCCACAATCGCGTCATGACAGCCACGGCCGGGACGGAAGCCGTAGACCTTCGGTTCCAGCCGTGCCTCCCACTCGGGCTCCAGCGCATTCAGTGCCAGAGCTTGGAGGCATCTGTCAGCGATCACGGGAATTCCGAGCGGGCGCTGTTTTCCATTCGCCTTGGCGATATACACCCGCTTGACGGGCTTGGGTTTCCACGGGGCCGCGCCATGCTGGACCCAGTCGGCCAGCTCGGCCTTTTCCTGGGGCGGCAGGACGACTTTCCCGTCAACCCCCGCCGTCTTGCGGCCAGCGTTGACCTCCGTGACCCGCCGCACACTCACGAGTGCGTTGGCGCGGGAGCGGAGCATCAGCTTCTGCAGATTCCTGACCTTGGCCAGGTCTCCTGCCTGCGATGCCGTGAAGATGCGCTGCCGCAGACGCCGTACGTCGTCCTCGACCCTCCGCCAGTCGATCGACGGCCAGTCGGTGATCTCGCCCTCCGGTCCGTTCGCTATGCCGACGGCGGTCGCTGCGGCTTGCGCCGTCCCGGCCGCGTGTGTCGTCATGACGTCCAACTTTTCCTTCGGTTCCGGTGTCTTCGGTCTTCGTGCCTTCACAAGCTCACCAGACCCACGTCAGCACCCTTTCAGGTCGGGGTATCGGCCCCTATCCGGCCAGTTATGCGGGAACCGCCGACGGAGGTGTCGGCATGTGGTTCCCGGTTTCCTGCTGCCTTTCGGCCACCGGCATTCGCTTGCTGGGTCTTCCTGCGCCCGCTGGAGATTTGGGCCTTACTTGCGGTTGGCTTACCAGGCCAGAAACTTATTGCCTGGACTCCATCGGGGTTGTCACGTTCCGCATGAGAGAGGTGCTGCCGGGGAGGGTGCCCTCTGCACCCCGGGGACGGCGGTGCACTCCCGACCGGTCAGATATCTCCGGTCGGCGCCTGCCACTTTTCAATGGCCAGTCCCTATCTCCCGCTGAAACAACCCATCGGCGAGAGTGCTCATGACGAGGCATCATCAAGGGTTCATTCGCATTCACCCGTCCGGCATTTCCCGGCCTGTAATCCCCGGATGGAACGGGAATCCTTGGACCTTTCCTCAGGCTTCGCACCCCGCGATCACTCGCGACGCACGCTGAGGCGGGAACGAGCCCTGTGCACTGGCTCGGGTCTACACCTTCGACATCGTCGAACCTCCTTGGTGATTCCCACTCTTCTCAAGCGACTTCGTGTCGCACGACCTGGTTCAACCAGGAGGCGCTGGTCGGCGTGAAGTGCATATGGAACCGGGGGTGGGCCAGCAGCCACTTCTGGATCGCGGGGGTCTTGCGAGTGGCGTAGTTGTCGCAGATCAGGTGGACATCGAGGTGCTCGGGCACCTCCTTGTCGAGCTTGGCCAGGAACTTCTTGAACTCCACCGCGCGGTGCCGGCGGTGGATGGAGGAGATGACCTCGCCGGTCGCAGCGTTCAGCGCGGCGAACAGGGCCGTCACCCCACCGCGCACATAGTCGTGGGTGCGGCGCTCGGGCATGCCGGGCATCATCGGCAGTACCGGCGCGGACCGGTCCAGCGCCTGGATCTGCGACTTCTCGTCCACGCACAGCACGATCGCCCGCTCCGGCGGGTCCAGGTACAGACCGACGACGTCGCGGACCTTCTCGATGAACTGCGGGTCCTTGGACAGCTTGAAGGTGTCCACCAGGTGCGGCTTGAGGCCGAAGGTCCGCCAGATCCTGGAGACCGTGGACTGCGACAAGCCGCTGGCCTCGGCCATCTCCCGCGTCGACCAGTGCGTGGCGTTCTTCGGGGTGGACTCCAGCGTGCGCACCACGACCTCCTCGACCTTCTCGTCGCTCACCGTGCGCGGCGGCCCTGGCCGCGGCTCGTCCGACAGGCCCTGAAGCCGATCGGACGCGAACCGCTTGCGCCACTTGGCCACCGTCACCGGGTGCACCCCAAGCTCCGTACCCACGACGGTATTTGAGCCACCCTGGGCGCAGGCCGGAACGATCCGGCACCGCAACGCCAAAGCCTGCGACGACGTCGCCCGCCGCGACCAGCGCAGCAACGTATCCCGCTCGTCGTCTGTCAGGACCACCTCGACCGTCGGCCGACCCATACGCGCCATGAGCCCAGCCTACTTCTTCAGTGAATCAAAGACTCAGGACACTAGGGGCCGTCATGGATGTACGCAACGATTCCAAAGGGTGGCTCACGATGTGGCTCGAGCCACTTGGTGAGGATCGCTGGCTCAAGCCCGACGAGACATTCCGAGTCCGATCCAACTACAACGGCGACGAGCTGGCCTTCTCCGTGACTTTTTGGGTGGAGGACGACGACCGGTCGGCAGGGATCGAGAACATCGCGGTCTGGATCGAGAACGGTGACTGCTACGCCGAAGTCGTCGACAACGAGGGCAACCTCATCGAGTGCGGGCACCAGAGGCCTGACGACGCCAACAGGCGATGGCAGGCCATGCGCTAAGAGACGCGGAAGCGCGCAGAAGCGCAGTAAGCCGGACGAGAGTCAGTCGGATGACTGTGCCACGCCACCGTGATCGATGACGAAGCGACTGTTGAGATAAGAACTCGTCAATGCAGAGGAGATCGACGCGTCCGTATCGGGCGATCGCCTTGGACATTGCGGAAACGGACAGCGGCTTGTCGTTCGGGCCGGGCAGGCGGGCGCTTCACTCGGCCATCTCCTCGGTGGCCTGCGCCGTGCTCGAAGAGGCCCTCACCCACGGTGCCGACCCGCTCCACCTCGCACTGGTCTTCGGCATCGACGAGAAGACCGCCGTCCGCTACGCGGGCTCGGCGCGGGCACTGCTGGGACAGACAGCCGAGCACTCACCATCGCCCTCGACAAAAGAACTTGGCCCGGATTGACAGGACTTGAAGAATGACGCCCATGCAGATTCGACAGGCAGGGCCTGATGACGCCTCGGCGGTTGCTGGCGTCTACGTGCGTTCCTGGCAGGTAGCCTTCGCCGGTCTTGTTTCCCAGCACTACCTCGACACCATGGACCCAAGCCGCGAAGAGTCCGAGTGGAAGACACGCATCGCGGAATCACGGTGGCCATCGTCGGGAGTACTGGTTGCCGAAACCGAGGCCGGGATCGTCGGATTCGTAGGTTTCGGCCCGTCTCAGGACACCCCTGGCACTGCGGAAATCGGCACGCTCTACGCGATGCCCGAGATCTGGGGAACGGGGATCGGAAAGCAGTTGATGCTGGCCACGCTGACGACTCTCGGACAGGCCGACTACACACAAGCCACCTTGTGGGTCCTGGAAGACAACGAACGCGCCCGGCGCTTCTACGAAGCCGCCGGCTGGGGCGCAGACGGCGCGGCCGTGGAGGACTCCACCGGTGGCGCCTCTCTCAACAAGTTGCGCTACCGCCGCCCTCTTGGCTAGCCCGCTCACCGCCTTGTTCGTCCAGGAAGCCCGGAAGCGGCATGGCCGCGAGTTGGAGTCGCACTCGCGGGTCCAATGCCGTTCAGCACCACGACGGACCCCTGGGTTCCCAGCAAGGACTCTTCAGATTGCCTGAACTCGCGGGGTCCGAGGCCCCGGTCTCCTATCCCTGACCCAGGGTGCAAGGTAGCGGCGGCCACGGAAACTTGCCTTCGCTGCCCGGCCGTCGTTGGGGGCCCGGCCCGAGACGGAACGTACGATTGGACATCTGGCCGAACGGAGAGCTGCGAGGACTCAAGTGGCTGGCGAATTGAGCAAAGAGCTGATCATCGGCCCCCGCAGCGAGCGCGTGCGAGAGGAGCTGGCGGAAGCCGCTGCCTGGAGCGCGTACGCGGCGGATCTTCGCGAGGTGCTCGGAGCCGCGATTGAGAAGAGTGGCGCAGACCTCCTGGAGGTGGGCGGGCTGCTGGTGAGCGAGCCCCTTCCCGAAGAGCTCCGCGGCCTGCGCAATGGTGCGGAGGTCCGGCCGCCGCAAGCGATAGGTCTCGCCGAGGGAATGGCAGCCGGGCGCGGGCCGTATTGTCAGCTCGCCGCACCCGGGAGACTTCAGATCGAGTCGGGATGGGACGGATCGGTACACCTCTACACCACACCAGCGGTGGCCGCCGATCTGGCGGGATTCCATGGTGAGGGCGTGACGTTCCTGTGGCGAGACGCGGCTCCTGAACCCATAGAGGTCTCGGACCTCGTCGACGCCGTCGCGGACGCGGGTTTTTGGGCGAGGGTGGCGGAGGTGTCCGAGCGCCTGACCCTGGTCTGCGAGCGCTGGGCGTACGGCGCTCAGGGGTGTCGATGGTTCCGCGTGACGCCGGAGAGCACAGCCGAGGTGGCCCGACTACTGCGGCCACGCTCGCTGGTTTGCGTTGCCATCGAGCCGGAGCTGAACCCCAGAGCGGAGCTGCTGCAAGACGGCTTCACCGCTTTCGTGGCCCCGCTGCCGCACGGCGAACTGGCCCACCGGAACTACCCCGGTGGAGCCGACACACTCTCCAAGGTCACGGATGACGGCTTCTCCCTCATGCTGGCCGATGCGGCGCTGGGCGACTGGTGCGCCGTCGTACCGGACGCGGACGGGGTGGCCCGGGGGCGGTGGGAGACTCCGGGTGAGTAGTTGAGGTACAGAAAATCCCCGGCGAGAACGATCTTGCTGGGGTTCGCCTCCCTTGTACGAGTTCCGAGCTGACGGGGAACGGCGCCGGCCCGCAGCTCTCTCAGGTCGGGGATGTGGTTGTAGAGGGTGCCTGCGCAGACGCCGAGGAGCTTGGCGATCGAGGTGATGGAGCAGCCGGAATCAGGCAGCAGGTCGCAGGCGCGGGCGGCGGCCAGACCCTCGTTGGTGCCGATGACGATGAGCGCGCGGATGAACTCGGCGAGGGCGGCGAACACGTGGAAGACGAGCCGGCCGCCGGGGGGCAAGAGCCTGCACCTGCTCCAGTTCGTCTCCGACGAGGGATACCGGCGCATGATCGGCGCCCAGCTCAACATCACCGAGGCCCGCCACCGCCTCGCCCGGAAGATCTTCTTCGGACAGCGCGGCGAACTGCGCCAGCACTACCGCGAGGGCATGGAGGACCAGTTGACCGAACTACCGGGGTGCGAGCCGAAAAGCGCCCGGAGATCGACGCACGGTGACGGGCCCAAGCATCAGGCCGGTCAGCTTGCCCTCGAGGACGTGCCACACCACCGTCCTGATGTGCTGTCATCACGAGCTGTTGGAGACCACAGCAACTCGTGGAGGCTCAGGTGCAAGAGAGCATGCAGTTACGGGACGTCACGGCGCTCATGGTGCCGAGGGTCGGCCGGGTCGAGGTGACCAGCGATCCGTCGCTGCCGTACCGGCTGCTCGACCGGGACGGGATTGAGGTGGCGGCAGTCAGCGAGTTCCTGCTCGACATGCTCGCCAACGACGACAGCCCGGCCTCGCTCCGCTCGTACGCGTACGAGCTGCTGGCCTGGTTCCGGTTCCTGTGGGCCGTCGACGTCCAGTGGGACCGGGCCGGCCGGGCGGAGGCCCGAGACTTCGCACTGTGGCTGAAGATGGTCAAGAAGCCGCCGCGACCCCGGCGGCCGGACGCCCCGGCGCCCGGGTCGGTCAACCCGGTGACCGGCAAGCGGTACGCGGGCGAGAACTACGCTCCCCGCACCCGGCGGCACGCGCGGGCAGTCGTCCGCAGCTTCTACGAGTACCACCGCGACATGCACGGACGCCCGCTGCTCAACCCGTTCCCGAAGACCAAGCGCGCCGAGGACGAGCACCTCAACGCCCACCACAACCCGATGCACGCCTTCAAACACCCTGCCCGCCGGGCCCCCTACCAGCCGAAGGAACCCCGGCGGACCCCGCGCGGCATCCCCGACCAGGCATTCAACGAACTGTTCGCGGCCCTGCCCTCGCACCGCGACCGCGCGCTGGTCGCCTTCTACATCTCGGCCGGCCCGCGGGCCTCGGAACTCCTCGGCGTCAGCCGGGACCGGGTCAGCCCCGGTGGCCAGACGGTCGGTGTCATTCGCAAGGGCTCCCGGGCCCTGCAATGGATCCCCGCCTCCAGCGACGCGTTCGTATGGCTACGCCTCTACCAGCAGCAGATCCGCCCGCAGGCCCTCGACGGGTCGGATGAGCCGCTGTGGTGGACCCTCCGACGCCCGATCAGGCCGTTGAGCTACGACGCGGCCCGCATGGTGTTCACCCGGGCCAACGAGACCTTGGGAGCGAACTGGACCCTGCATGACCTGCGGCACAGCGCCGCCAAACGCATGGTGCGCGACCCCCAGCTCTCGCTCACCGACGTCCAATGGGTCCTTGGCCACCTCCACATCAGCACCACGGAGCAGTACCTCGAACCCGCCGAGGACGAGGTCGTCGCGCACGTGCTGGCCCACCACGCCCGGCAGGCCGCGGAACCCGTCAAACCGGTAATGCCCGCCCCGGGCTACCGCTCCGAGGTTCTCCAGACCCTGCTCGGCACGGCCGCCCTCGGCGGAGGCCCGGCATGACCACCGCGACCGTGACTGCCCGGCCCTCCGCCCTCGCCCGCCACGCCCCCTTGCCGCCCGGCCAGGAGAAACGCGAAGCGCCGGTGACCTGGTGGCAGACGGAGGAACCGCGTGAACAGGTGCTGGAGCGCACACTCGCGCTGCCGTTCACCGCGGACAGCGACGCCAACCTGCGCACACGGCAGCGCGGTCTGATCAAGCTGCTGGACTGGCTGGAGGACCAGCCCGGCCGCACATGGCAGGACCGCTGGATGGCCAGCGGCGCCGAGGAAGCCGGCCGGGAGTGGACGCGGCTTCCGATGCAGTGGCTCGCCGAGCACCAGCGGGCACGCAAGTACGACCGTGCCGATCTGTGCTGCGGCATGATCCCGTTGCTGGGCGGCCAAGTCGTACGTCCCGCCTACCGGTGGCTGCTGCAGCAGCGCCCTTCTCAACTGCTGACGCACATCCGCAACGTCACCGATCCCGACGGCTTCGCGGCACTCAAGGATCAGTACACCGCCACCGGCCACGCCGGTGCCAACGACTGCAACAATGCGCTCAACCGCGTCACCTGGATCGTGACCGCCAAGGGCGGCACCGTCCACGACGTCACCATCGGCGACTGCGTCGATCTGCAGCACGCCATCGGCGAGCACCAGACCAATGGCTACCACGGCAAGCACCTCTTCTACGCGCTCCTCGCGGGCCTCG
Organism: Streptomyces sp. NBC_01314; assembly: GCF_041435215.1. Classification (NCBI taxonomy): domain Bacteria; kingdom Bacillati; phylum Actinomycetota; class Actinomycetes; order Kitasatosporales; family Streptomycetaceae; genus Streptomyces; species Streptomyces sp. NBC_01314. The sequence goes on from NZ_CP108394.1 coordinate 10,539,201, forward strand.
GCGTCTTCGGCCCCAACGCCCCGGCACGGCTGAAGACAGTGATGCTGCCAGGGCAGTTGACACCGGCAGCCCTGGTCGACCGGCACGGCATCACCTGCACCGCGATACGCGACCTCCTGGTCGACTACCTCACCGAGCGCGCGGTGGACGTCGACTACACCACGCTGGAGGACATGGCCCGCACCCTGGCCGGACTGTTCTGGCGAGACCTGGAGAAACACCACCCGGGCATCGACTCGCTGCGGCTGGAAGCCGACATCGTCACCGCCTGGCGGGAGCGCGTCCGCATGGTTCGTGACCGGCACGGCATCCCCATCCGCCCGCGGGTCAACGCGCACACCGTATTCAGCTGGGTCCGCACGTTCTACCAAGATCTCGCCCGCTGGGCCGCCGACGAACCGACGCGCTGGGGCCCGTGGGTGGCACCCTGCCCGGTCCGAGACAGCGACACCGACCACAGCAAGAACCGTGCCCGCCGCAAGGCGGCCATGGACCAGCGCACCCGCACCCTGCTGCCCGCACTCCCGGCCCTGGTCAAAGCCGTCGAGCGACAGCTCAAGGACGCCCAGACCTGTCTCGCCACCGGGCGGGAGACCCCGGCCGGAGCCCCGTTCACCACTCCGGCGGGCGAGATCCTCCTCCGCCGCGCCGGGGTGTCCTCCCGCGTCTACGCCGACGACCCCGCCACCGGCCGGCGCCGGGACCTGACCGTGGAAGAGGAACGGGCGTTCTGGGCCTGGGCCATCGTCGAGGTCCTTCGCCACACCGGTATGCGCATCGAGGAAGCACTCGAACTCACCCACCACAGCTTCGTCGCCTACCAGCTGCCCACCACCGGCGAGATCGTGCCCATGCTTCAGGTCGCCCCGTCCAAACTCGACCAGGAGCGGCTGCTGCTGGTCTCACCAGAGCTCGGCGAGGTGCTCACTGCGATCATCCACCGCGTCCGGCACGGGCATCAGACCATGCCCCCGGTCTCCGCCTACGACAGTCTGGAACGGCTCTGGAGTGCGCCGATGCCATTCCTCTTCCAGCGCCGCTGCGGTCCGGAGGACCGGGCCATCCCGCGCAACTACATCTACACCTGCCTCAACCATGCGCTCGCCGCGAGCGGGCTGACCGGGCCCAGCGACGAGCAACTGCGATACACGCCGCACGACTTCCGGAGAATCTTCGTAACCGACGCCATCCGCTCCGGCCTGCCCCCACACATCGCCGCCCGCATCTGCGGCCACCGGCAGGTCGACACGACTCTCGGCTATGCCGCGATCTATCCCGAGGACGTCATCAACCACCACCGGTCCTTCATCGCCCGCCGCCGGGCGCTGCGGCCCAGTGAGGAGTACCGCGAACCCACCGCGCAGGAATGGCAGGACTTCCTCGCTCACTTCGAGCTGCGGAAGGTCGCCCTCGGCGTCTGCGCACGCGACTTCGGGACCCCCTGCGTCCATGAACACGCCTGCATCCGCTGCCCCGTCCTGCGGCCCGATCCCGAGCAGATGCCCCGCTTGGAGGAAATCCACGCGAACCTGCTCGACCGGCTACAAGAGGCCAAGGAACAGGGGTGGCTCGGCGAGGTCGCCGCGATCGAGGCCAGCCTCGCTGCCGCCGAGCAGAAACTCACGGCCATGCGCGACATCGCGGCCAGGCACACCACCGTTCACCTCGGCATGCCCGACTTCCGCAGCAGTGCCGGAAGTCTTGATGCCGAGCAGTGACAGCGGTGCCGCCTGGCATCAGTACCGTCGGTCCAAAGCCTCAACGAGGCTGCGGAGTTCGCGCGACCGGCGACGGGACATCGCCAGCATCACCGCTTCGAGGAACTCGCGGGCCTGCCACGGATCGCCGCAACAGGCCCACTCCGTGCAGCCACCGCTCTCGTACTCCCACAACCGTCGATTCGGCTGGTGGACAAAGCTTCGCCAGCGCACCATCGCCGACCCGATCGAGCCCTGCCACAGGTACTTCTTCTGACGTTCGATCCGTCGAACCTCGGCGAGTGCGGCCGAGGAAAGGCCAGGGATGGCCGTGATGTCGTCATGCTTCCGGCGCCGACGAGGCAACTCGGCCCGGACGCACCCAGGCCGCCTACGCGGCATGGGCCTTTCTGTTGATCGTCATACTGGCCATCTTCCCATCTGCGGTCGCTACGCGACCAGCCCGGATTGACCCGCAACCCCCGAGCGCCTCGAATACCCTGCAGATCGCGCCTACAGATCTCCCTCGCGCCCAGGGACGGAAGGCGGTGTGACCTCGATGATCACGGCCGTGCCGACAACCGGCCTGCCCTCGTGCATGGTGATCACATCGCCAGGCTGCACATGGCGCCACTGTTCGGGGCTGAGTGGCGCCAAACGGATCGATGCACTTTCTCCCGGTGCCAGGCCGGGCGCACCCTCCACCCACAGTTGCGCAACGTTCACTGACTGTCCGCCATCGGGCGCCCGGTTGCCGATGTCCCAGAGCGGCCGCAGCTGCCCCTGCCCGGAAAAGGCGGTCTGACGTCCGCCCTCCTCCGTGCTCAGCAGGCTCAGCCTGGCCCGGAGGGTGCCGTGCTGCGTCTCCCAGGCCCGCCACTCGCACCAGTCGGCGCTGTGCTCCAGCATCATCTGGCGTGCTGCGTCCTCGAGTAGCGACCAGAATCGCAAGGAAACCGGCTGCTCGTCCGCGATCTCCATCAGGAGGTCGAGGACGAGCTCCCACTCCTGGTGCCGTTGATAGTCGCGCACGTCGTCAACCGTCACACCGTTTTCGGCCCGGGCGCCCTCGGGAAGTAGATCAGTCGCTCGCCGAAGGAGCGTGAAGGCATCGTCCATGAGGAGCATTTTCCAAGGCCCCAGCGACGTCCTCATCGGGCCCCCTCGCGAGAACCGGCTCGGTGACACGCCCGGGAGGCCGCTGATCCTCAAGAAATTCGGCCGCTACTCTCAGCGACCTATCGGCGGACAGACGGCCCAGGCGGACAGCATGCCAAGTTCGGATAATACCAGCTCGGCGCCCTCGGCCTGGCCCTCAACTCCGTAGTCCTGTTCAACAGCCTCTGCATCGACGCAGCCGTCAAGCAGCTTGCCGCCGACGGCTTCCCCTCACCGACGACCTGCTCGCCCGCCTCTCTCCGCTCCAGTTCGACCACATCAACTTCCTGGGCCGGTATGTCTTCACCCGGCCGTCGGCGCCGGGCCTGCGACAACTGCGCGACCCGAATGCAGACGATGACGCATCGCTGTGGGCCGAGTGATCCCTACCGCGGCTTCCAAGCGGTGGGGAGTGTCATGAATTAGGTGTGATCCTTCCCGAAGGAGTCATCTGATGAATGCGACGACAGGTCACCTGATTGAGGCCGTAGACCGCGTGTCGCTTGCCGTGGCCGACGGCAGTGTCCAGGGTGCCGACGTGAAGTCGATGCCGGTGTCTGAGAACGGTCTGTCCAGCGAATTGCTGGAGGAGCTGGCCGCGCTCGCGGCCGAGAAGGTCCATGGCGGCGAAGGGCTGCGGCTGATGGGCGAGGGCGGGCTGCTGCCCGAACTGGCCCAGCATCTGATGCAGGCCGCCCTGGAGGCCGAGATGGACGAGCACCTCGCCGCCGAGGCCGGCCGGGTCGGCGGGCGCGGGTCCCGCTCGGGCGGCAACATGCGCAACGGCTACCGGGCCAAGAAGGTCATGACGGAGGTCGGCGCCGTGACGGTGCAGGTCCCCAGAGACAGGCTGGGCACCTTCCGGCCCCGGCTGCTGCCCGTGCACGCCCGCCGCACCGGCGCGCTGGACGACCTGGTGCTCTCACTGACCGCGAAGGGCCTGACCTCCGGCGAGATCGTCTCCCACCTCGCCCAGACGTACGGGATGACGACCACGAAGGAGACCATCTCCACGATCACCGACAAGGCCCTGGAATCGATGGCGGAATGGCGCACCCGCCCGCTCGATCCGGTCTACCCTGTCGTCTTCATCGACGCCGTGCACGTCAAGATCAGGGACGGTCACGTCGCCAACCGGCCGGTCTACGTGGCCGTCGCGGTCACCGCGGACGGCTACCGCGAGATCCTCGGACTGTGGGCCGGCAACGGCGGCGAGGGCGCCAAGTACTGGCAGACCATCCTGACCGAGATCAAGAACAGAGGCGTCCGCGACGTGCTCATGCTGGTCTGCGACGGGCTGAGCGCCCTGCCCGACGCGGTGAACACCGTCTGGCCCCAGACCGTCGTGCAGACCTGCGTGGTCCACCTCATCCGCGCCAGCCTGCGCTACGCATCGCGCCGCGACTGGGCCGAGGTCGCCCGCGACCTCAAGCCCGTCTACACCGCCGTCAACGAGGAAGAGGCCCGGCAACGGCTCGCGGACTTCGACGCCACGTGGGGCAAGCGCTACCCCTCGATCGCCGGCACCTGGCAGCGGGCCTGGAGCGAGTTCGTACCCTTCCTCGGCCTGCCCGACGCCATCCGCCAGGTCGTCTACACCACCAACGCCATCGAGTCCCTCAACGCCCGCTACCGGCGCGCGGCCCAGGCCTGCGGGCACTTCCCCAACGAGCAGGCCGCCCTCAAACGCCTCTACCTCGCCACCCTCGCCCTCGACCCCACCGGCCGCGGCCGCCAGCGCTGGAACAACCGCTGGAAGTCCGCCCTCAACGAGTTCGACGTCCTCTTCGACGGCCGCCTTACCGCCGGACGAGTGTAGGCCGAACAGCCCACCCACCAACTCGTAGGCCAAACAGACGAATCACACCTAATTCCTGATAGACCCAAGCGGTGAGCTGGAAGAGCCGGGCGGTGTGCATGTAGGGCGGGCGTGCGGTGGTAGCGAGTTCGAGGCGTTCGAGGGCTGCGTAGAAGTCCGGTTCGTGTTTGCGTGCGTCGTCGGTGATGTAGTCGCAGAAGCTGCGGATGCCGTAGTGGGCGATGTCCCGGCATCCGAGATTCCGCAGGGTGGGGATGATCTCGTCGGCTGTGTGGAGTGTCAGGGTCGAGTTGAACATCTGCGTCCGGGCCTGATCGGTGTCGAGTGCGGCGAGCGCGGCCTCAGGATCCATTTCCCGGACAGCGATGTTCAGGGGCGCCGAGTGCCGGTTGATCGCCATGACGGAGACCAGGCCCCCGGGCTTCAGTGGGGAGAGTGCTGAGGCGAGAGTGCCTGGGACGTCGTCCATGTATTGCAGGAGGTTATGGCAGAGTACGACGTCGAACTCGCCGTCGGCGAGGTCGCGCGGCAGATCGGTCGCGTCGGCCTCGACGCAGGTGATCAGCTCGGTCACGCCGCCTGCAGCGGCTCGCTCGGTGGCTACAGCGAGCATGGAGGGCGCGTAGTCGACGATGGTGACATGGTGCCCGCGGGCCGCCAGGCGGATGGCGTCTCCGCCGTCGCCGCCGGCGAGGTCGAGTATCCGCAGCGATTCGCTGCCCAGGTCGTCGAGGTGACGCAGCAGGTTTGCCTCAGCGATCGAGTAGCGCAGTCTGCCCCAGGGGGCGTCCTGCCACTCCTGCCAGGTGGCCATCGCGGTGTTGAACTTCTCCGGAGCTTCAGGCATCTCGCGACGATAGCGGTCCGGACGACGCTGGGGGCGGGCGGATCGGCAGCAGAATCAGCTGTATGTCTGGCCGCGGGGACCATCGGTACGGGCATTCAAGCAAGCACTTGATTTTGGGTGCCAGAAAGCTCGGGACAGCGCGGGCTACTGCTCTACCGCCAGCGTGGGAGCAGCTGCGACTCCGGGTAGTGGTAGGGCTCCCAGGCGTTCAGCCCGGCCGCAAGATCATCTGTGCTGAGGAACGAGGCAAGGACCGCGCGGTCATCAACCCGCCGACGGCCACCGCCTTGCGGCCTCGTGGAGATCGGCGGCCTCACAGCCCGGAACAGCTCTCACAGTCCCTCCGGTCCAACCTCTCAACGAAGGTCATCGAGTGTGACTCCCTCCACCGGTACGGGAGTCACCGGCCGTCCAGGGCGCCCCGTACCGCGCCAGGTAGTGCCACACTTTCTTGACCGCCTGGGGGTCATAGCGGCCGGAACGCGCCGCATCTCCGACGGTACGAGGATCGAGTACGCCGTCGACCGCGATCTGCGTGCCCAGGTCGACGTACTCCTGGCCGCGATATCCGGGATAACGGCGGAGTTCCTCGACAGCGAGACGGATGCCTTGGTGCCACTCCACGGGGCAGCCAACGCGCAGGGCCGCGGCCTCGACAACCGTGCCTTGGTAGCAGGGGTCCAGTACCAACGCCTCCACATGGCAGTCCGGCCGGACGGGGCCGTGCACCTGCGCCTCGATGTAGTCGTCAAGATCGTCCTGTTGATCGGCGAGGGCAAGCCAAATGAGGCCCATGCGGTGCGCGACACCGAAATCCGAGGGCTCAAGGAAACTGTCCGGGTAACAGAACGTGCTCCGCGTCAGCGTCTCGCCTGTCAGACGGAAGTGGGCGGAGCCAAACCGTGGCGCTCCGCCGAGCGGCTTGCGACGGAAGTTCAAGGCCCCGTAGACCGGCCGCTCATGCGCAGGTGCTTCGTCGTACGCTCCGTTGAAGATCCGACTCTCCCAGCACCACCGATCGCCGCCGGGATACGCGGTCAGCCCGCCGTTGCTGGTTCCCGTGACGAACTGTGAGCGGTAGACGCCGTCCTCGGCCATGACGTCCAGGATCGGCTTGCCGAGCAGCAGACGGTCCGGGTGGAAGTTGAGGGTCACCCGCAGCATCGGATCAAGTGGAGGGCCCGATGCCAGTTCCGCAACATGCCGAAGAGCCCGTTCCTGCGCTGTTGGGGAGGCTGCGGAGGTCATCCGCACAGTGTTCCCCAAGCTGATCAACCGGTGCACTCGGATTCACCCACCGACAGTCCGTCGGGCGGCGCACCATTCCTCCCCGGGGCCACGTCAGGACGTCCGCAAGCCTTGAGATCCCCACCAACTGGGGCCGCTCGAAGCCAATATGCCGGAGCCGCTGAACAACGTCACAGCCAACTCCCCACCTCTGTTGCACAGCCAGGGGACAGCCCCGCCCTCCGGTGAACGTCAGGTCGTGGCATCCGCGCTGTTTCGTGGAGCGTCTTCCTCAGGGTGCTGCTTCAGGACGTCTCTCCCACCCGGACGGTCCATCTCGCGCCACTCCGGCCGCAGTCCTGCCAGGTTCGTGGTGAGGAAGTACGTGGCCCCGCAGGCGAGCAGTACCGGCACAAGTCCGACGGAGGCCACCGCCGCCCCGGCGATCAGCCCACCGAGAGGGATACCTGCCCAGGCCAACGAGTCGCCGAGCGCGTTGACCCGGCCCAGCATCCGGCGGGGCACCCGTTCGAGGAGGACGGCCCCGATCACCGGGTTGAGGAAGCCCGCACCGAATCCACTGACGGCAAAGACGGCCAGTACCGCTCCCAGCGGGGCGTCGAAGGCGAGGATCAGAAATCTCGGGGCCCCGGCCAACAGGAACCCGGTGAAGAACACGACCCTGCGCCGCAGCCGGTGCGAGGCCACCGCGGCGATCAGGCTCCCCGCAACCGCAGCGGCCCCCATCACGCTGCCTGTGAGACCGATCGCGGTCGGCCCGCTGCCGGACTCCTTGGCCCAGACGGGCATGAGAACCGTCATGAACGCCGCGTCGAGCAGGTTGGTGATGCCCACCATGACGATGACGGTGAGCAGCAACGGCTCGGCGCGGAGGAAGGCGAAGCCTTCGCCGAAGCGCTTCCAGTAGCCCGCTTGAGCCTCTCCGGCCTGCGACGAGGCGTCCCTGGCCGGCTCTCCCATGTGGCGAGGCAGCGCCAGTGCGATGATCACCGATCCGAGAGCAAAGCAGCCCGCGTTCACGACAAGACCCGTCAAGGGGCCGAGCAGCGCCGTCAAGGCGCCGCCGGCCGCCGGGCCGACGGTGGAAGCGAGCCGCTCGGTCACACCGGACAGGCCGGTGGCACGCTCCAGCGGCACCCCACTGCGCTCAGCCGCTTCCGGGACCATGACTTCCTTGGCCAGGTCGCCGGGCCCGCGGGCGGCGCCGATCACCGCAACCAGGGCAAGCAGAAGCGGGAAGGACAGCAGGTGCAAGGCGTGGAACAGAGGGACGGCGGCGGCAGCGGCCGCGCTGGCGAGGTCCGTGGTCCAGGAAACGGCCCGTGGGCCGACCCGGTCCACCAACGGTCCGGTGAGTGCCTTGACCACCACATAGGGGGCCATCTCGAAGAAGGCGACCAGCCCGGTCTGGGTGGCGCTGCCGGTCGTGACCAGTACGAACCAGGGCAGCGCGACCGCCGCTACCCGCGTACCGGTCAGCGCCACTGCCATGGCCGCCAGCACCCCACCCAGAGGCCGTAAGGACCGCTTCCCGGACCTGCCGTCAGTCCCTGGAGCGTCCCCTGTCACGACGTCTCCGTCCCTGCCGCGGACTCAGTACCGGCTTGTACTTCCGACGGGAAGGGCTCATCCAGTTCGGGCAGGAGGTGCGTGATGACGCCGACTCGCTCGGCTCCCTCGGGGGCACTGGCCGCTGCCTCGGGCGTATCTCTCCGGTACCGGGAGATGACGGCCCTCAACTCCTCCCGCAAGGCGACGGCCTCTTCGGGCGTGAGCCGCAAGGCCCAGTCGCTCATGTCGACGGTGTCCCGCCATGCGTGGGGCATCGTCTGCAGCTCGTTCAGCGTCTGCTGAGTGCGCAAGGTGTAAGTGGTGACGACGGATTGCAGGAAGGCCAAGGTGGCCTCGGGCTCTCGAACAAGCAGCTCCCGGTCGTTGAGCTCCGTCATCTGATGTACGGAACGCCACCAGCGCTCTCGCGCGTTGCCGCGCTCAGCGTCCTCCTCGACGAAACCAGCCGCCCCGAGCTGGCGCAGGTGATAGCTGGCCGTCCCGGAATTCACACCCAGCCGCTCCGCGAGGCGGGTAGCTGTCGATGGGCCGTACTTCCGCAGCAGCCCAACCAACTGCACTCGCACCGGATGCGCCATGGCACGCAGCCCCTTGGCATCCAGGACAACGGAGTTCTCTTCAACGTTCGGGCCTTCTGGCCTCTTCCTCGCGTCGCTCACACCCCACAGGTTAAACCGCAAAGAGTTCTTTGCGAAGAGCTCTTTGCGAAGAACTCTTTGCGGTTTGCTTCGCGTGAGGGATCCCGCCGCTCACCTATCGACCGTTTCGGGACGCTTGGTAGCGGAACGCCAAGGTCTTCTCGCCGACTGCGCTCACTGGGCTCGTATCTAACGTGCTTCGGTCGAAACATAGGCATTTCTGTACCTTCATCTGTTTTCGCCACAGTGACTTGCCCGGCTCCAAACCAAAGGCCTTCGTCAGCGTTGCCGTCATCGACGCCGACCACCTCACGGAGGTTCTGGCGGGCAGCACCCGGCATCAGGTCGTGACGGTCACTCGCGTGCGACCTGCGAAGACAGACCTAGACTCAAACATGTGAGCGATATCCTGTCGGAGTCGGTGGAGGCGCGGCCGTGGCGTCCGGAGGTCGGCCTCACCCGTGGTGTGGTCGTGGCCGCCGGGAGGCAGGCCGACGTCCTGGGTGTGGTCGCGGGGTGCGTGGCGGTGGTCGCCGGTGCGGGCTCGGCAGGACTGGCCGGACGGCCGTACGGCGTATCAGGTGCTCATCGACTTCGACGGGTCGACGGCCGTCATGGCCCGTACTTACTGGTGGCCGCACCCGGGGCTCGTGGTGGCTCACCGCAGCTCGGTGCAGCCGTCGACCGGTCAGGGGTGGCAGGAACCATCGGTCACCTCTGCGCGGACTGCCGCGCGTCGTCCATTGCCTGGGCGAACTCCGCGTCACGGCGTCGGCGCTGGTAGATCGCCACGGTAGTGATCGCGGCGGCCTTCACCGTGGCGCCGGGCTTGCGCAACTCGTCGAGGAACCGGGCCACGCGTCCGGGGTGAGCCGTACCTGACGGGTGCTGCTGTAGGGGGCGGCAGCCTCGCTGACCGCTGTGCAGGCGTGCGCGTATGCCGGGTCTCTGCCCCGCCATGCTCTGACATGGCCGCTGCCCATGATCTGCTCAGCCAGGGTCGGGGATGCGCCCAGGGCGAGGAGTCGCAGGTACTCGGCGCGGGCAATGCGCGCGTGTTCGGCGTCCGCCTCCGGGGCGCGGCCCGCTAGCGCGATCACGAGACGGGTGTCCGTGCGGGCCGTCGCCCACACGGCGGCCACGTCGAGCCGCAGTTCGCCGGCCGCCTCGTCCAGCGGCCGGCCGTGCCGTAGCGCGGTGATCAGCCGGGCTGACTGCCTGGCGGTGAGTCGGGCGGGACTGGTCAGAACCCTACGAGCGACCGCAGTCGACCATGGGGCCCGGAGACGACGGTGCCCCGCCCGGTTCCCGTGTGGGGCGTCCGGCGGGGCACTGCCGTGTCCGGCAACCTTCAGTTCTGGTCCACCTGTTGTACGAGGTCGGACGGGTCGGTGTTGGCTCCGCAGAGGACCACGACGACCTTTTCGCCGCTGCCGGGCCGGTAGCTGTGGCCCGTCTGCCCGCCAGGCGTCGCCGTGTCCCACTGGGTGGTGTGCTGGTCCGGGCCGAGCAGGGCGGCCAGGGCGGTGGCGGCGCCGTGCTCGACGGCCACCCGGCGGTGGTCCCACAGTGCCTGGCGGGCGCGGACGATCTGGTGGTCCGTCAAGCCACGAAGTACTGCTGGAGTACTTGTGGCGTTCAGCCCGGACGGACGGACGGACCCTGGCCACCAGCACAGGTGGCTCCATCGGGCTGCGAAAGGTTGATCTGCCCGCCCCGGCCTCCGCGCTACGCACCATTTGCGAGGCCATCGACACCACACTCACCCCTCTGGAACAGTCCCGCTACCTCCACGACCAGTCCACTGAAACCGGCTGCCGGCCAGCCGCGCGATAGGACCTCACTGACGGGCGGGCAATGGGCCGACTGCAGGCAAGGCCGGAGCAGCGCGGTGGAAGCAGGCAGATGTCCCCGCTCCGGAACAGATCCTCGGGAAGGACATCGGCGTCCTGCGCGTGCTCTGAAGCGGCATCTGACTCCTACCTGGCGGTCCAAAGACCGAGGTCGTTGCTGTTGGAGTCGGCTGCTTGCCGCAGCGCGTCGGTGGAGCCGAGCAGGGAGTGCGGCAGATAGCCGGAGCGGACCCTCAGCTCCCACCCGTGGACCTGGACCGCGAGAGTGGCCAGCGCCAGCGCTCCCACCGGCAGAAGGGTCCGGGGGCAACGTCGGCTCCCATGCTCTCCCGGTAATCGATGAGCCGGGCCACGAGCGCCTGCTCGAAGGCATGCTGGTCGTCGTCGAGGAGTACGCGAAGAAGGCGCTGGTCCGCTGTCAGGGTGCCGGCTGCGTCCAGGTGCCGGGCGGTCTCGGCGCGCTCGGCAGCATCCGGCTTGCGCAGGGGCACGGTGGGCCAGTCGCGGGGCAGATGCCCGTCTGTGTCCGTCAGGTAGCAGCACAGCGCGTCCATTGCCGCAACGTCGGCCGGATCCGACACCGAGTCCAAGTCCGAGTACGGAACCCCCTTGCGGATGGTGGGCGCGAAGTCGCCCCGCAGCATCAGGCCGATCACCCGCTGCCACTCCCACACCAGGCCGCTCACCACGCACATCTCAAAGGTGTCGATCCATGTTGCGGCCGTGGGGGCCTCTTTGGCGATGTAGCGGAACTCGAGGTCCTCGCTGCTGAGCCGTTGGCCGATGAGCGGGAAGAGGATCTCTTGGTCGCCGTTTGGGTAACAGCCGACGCTCAGGACCCCCAGGGAGGACTCCGCCGCGGTCCGCAGTGCCGTACGCGACTCCTCATCCAGCGGTCGGTCCTCCAGGGTGCGTGCGGCGACGTGGTCGAGGAGCTCATCACGCATCTCCAGCATCTCCTTCAGAGAGCCGTCGCCGTAGCGCATCCAGTGCCACCGGCCGTGGATCCGCCCCTCGATGTCGTCGAGCGCCTGGGTCATATGGTCTCCGCCGACCTCATGACACATCACTTCCCGCACAGCAGCCGTCCTCTCATGATCTTCCGACCGGGCGCGGCACGCTATCAGCGGGCTCGGACATCGGCCCCGCTTTCGGCTGGAGCCACCGGCCTCGACGCGGGGCACCGAGCAAGACCGTGGAGTGAGAGTGAACCGCTCCGGGATCGGTGAACCGCTCCGGACTGCCCCGGAGCGGTTCGGTGGGCGGTGGCCGCATGCGTCAGCGCCACGGTTCGCCCCAGTCGACACCTTCGCGCAACTCTCGCTTGAGCAGCTTCCCGCCGGCGTTGCGTGGCAGCGGTTCACGACGCACCGAGACGTACTGCGGCACCTTGTAGTCGGCGATCCGCTCGGCCACCCCGCTGATCACTGCCGCGACATCGAAGTCGTCACCGGCCAGGACTATCACCGCGCCGACCTTCTCTCCCATCACTTCGTCAGGGACTCCGATCACGGCGGCATCGAGTACGCCGGGAGTTTCGATGAGCGCCGCCTCGACCTCGACGCTGGAGACGTTCTCCCCTCCGCGATTGATCAGGTCCTTGACCCGGTCCACGATGCGCAATCGGCCGGCCGGGTCGACCGTGACCACGTCCCCGGTACGAAACCAGCCGTCGACAAGCGCGGGAGTGACCGCATCCCAGTAGCCCGTGAGCACATTCGGGCCACCGGACCAGCAGTTCCCCGTGGTCCGGTCCGTCGATCTGGTCCAGCGCGAGGTCGACGACCGGCACCGGGAATCCGATCGAATCGGCGTGCTCGGCGGCGTCGTGGTCGGGCAGTACGCTGATCAGCGAGGCGGTCTCGGTCATGCCGAAGCCGTTGAAAACCCGCGCCGAGGTGAACGTCTGCCGCAGGGCCTTCACCAGGCCGACCGCGATGGGCGCACCGCCGTATCCGATCAGCGTCACACCGCTCACGTCGGTGGGGTGCTCGGAGAGCCGTCGCAGCAGCAGGTTATAGACGGCGGGCACCGTCACCACGAAGGAGATCCGCTCCTCCGCCAGGGTCGCCAGCGCCCTGTCCAGGTTCAGCTCCGGGAGGATCACCGACGTCCCACCCAGGTAGGCGGCCGTGATCAGCTGGGAGTTGCAGCCTGTCACGTGGAACAGGGGAACCGAGATCAGCGTGCGCAGCCCGGCCCCGCCTTCGATGCCGAGTGTCCGCGTCATCGTCTCGGCGTTGCTGAGGAAGGCCCGGTGGGTCGTCGGCACCCCCTTGGGGTGGCCGGTCGTTCCGGATGTGTAGAAGATCGCGGCCACATCGTCGGCGGCCGCCGCGCCCTGCGCGAACGGTTCCCCATCCGGCAGGGCGATGCCGCAGCCGAGCACGACGTGGGCGCCCGAGTCGGCGACGACGTAATCGACCTCCTGCTCGGAGAACCGGGTGTTGATCGCCACCGGAATGGCGCCGGCCAGGATCGAGCCCCAGAATCCCAGGACCCATTCCACTCCGGCGGGCTGGCGCAGGGCGACCCGGTCTCCCGGCTTCACGCCCGCGGCGACCAGCCCACCGGCCACCCGAGAGGCACGCTCCAACAGCGTCACGTAGTCGAGTCGTGGTCCGTCGACTTCGACCACGGCCTCTACGCGCGGGGTGCGCGCAGCATGGGAGGTGATCACGTCCACCAAGGTCGCCGGCAGATCGTCGTACGTCCGCAGGCCGCTCGCGTCCCGGTGGGTGCCTTCGAGCCCGAACGGATTCTCGGCGGTCCTGCGCAGTTCTCGGATCGGGCTCATCAGACCTGCCTTTCTGACAGATGGCGGACCAGGTTGTGAACCAGCACGGTGGCCACGGTGGCTCAGTTCCTGACCTGGTGTCCGACAAAGGGGACGGTGCCCCGACGGATCAGCTCAGAGAGACACTTGATCCAGCGAAGTGCCGCGCGAGGTGTTCGGCTACGACGTCGGTCTGCTCCACGGCGACCGAGTGGCCGGCGCCCTCGACGGTCACCTCGGTGCCGCCGGTGGCGGCGGCGATGTTCACACCCGAAATCGGCTGGGGGTAGGCGTGGTCCTCGCTGCCGGCGATGGCCAGTACAGGCACTTGGCAGCCGGCGAGCTCCTCGACCATGCGGGAGCGGTGGATGACACCGTAGGCGCTGTCGCCGATCGTTGGCCCCAGTCGCGCCATGAACTCTCGCCATGGTGCGCACAGCTCGGGCCGCGTCGCGAGGCTGGTGTCACCGAACATGATGTGCATCAACGTGTCGACGATCTGCTCCGCCCCGTGGGCGGTCAAGTGGTCGGCCAGTGGGGCGAACTGCGCCAGTTGGTGTTCCTCCTCCGCCGACGCGCCGAGCGTGGTGACCGACAGCAGGAGGTCAGGACGGCGCGCGGCCAGCCGGAGGGCGATGAACCCGCCCAGCGAATTGCCCACGAAGTGGCACTTTCCCAGTCCGAGGTGCTCGATCAACGCCGCGGCGTCCTCGGTGAGGGTGTCCATGTCCAGTTCCCCGCGTGCGGCGGGGGCGCTGCCGCCCTGGTTGCGGTGGTCGTAGGCGATGACCCGGAAACCCTCACGCGTGAAATGGGCCAGGTGGCCGTCGAACATACTGTGGTCGAAGAACAGAGAGTGACTGAATACGATCGGGGTACCTTCGCGGGGCCCCTCGTCGATGTAGGCAAGTGTCGTGCCGTTCACGGCGGCGCTGCGCATGAGACCTCCCTGGTGTGCGGCGCGGATCGCTACACTGCCCTGACCGTAGGCGCGTGCTTGGTGCCCGTTCCCCCTGATTCGCGCACTGCACGCACGGAAACGCGCACGCCGGGCGGAGCTGTCATGTCGCTTGCCGAAACATATCTCGTGGAGAAGACGGACACCGCCGTGCTGTCGGCGGGCGAGCCCGCGGACTTCTGGGCCGAGCACGTCTGCCGAAACCACGGCACCCTGACCTTCCGCTTCGCCGCTCCGGCCACGTTCCAGGGTGGCACGATTCTGCAGCGCTACGGCGGGCACCAGCTGATCGACTTCTGGTCCGACGGCATCGTCTACGCGCGGTCACCCAAGGACGTCCGCAGCGACGGTGACGAGAGTGTGCGGCTGCTCGTGCCGGCTGTCGGCACGCTGGAGCTGAGCCAGGACGGAGTCAGCAGGCGGATCAGGCCGGGACAGGCCGGGTTGGTGACGAAGGCCCGTCCGTTCGATCTCGTGCACAGCGGGCGGGCGCGGGCGTGGGTGATGAACCTGCCCGCAGGAGCTCTCCCTCAGGTCGAGGGCACCGGCTGCGTGCTGCTCGACTTCGGACAAGGCCTGGGGTCTG
This sequence comes from Streptomyces sp. NBC_01314, assembly GCF_041435215.1. Lineage (NCBI taxonomy): Bacteria > Bacillati > Actinomycetota > Actinomycetes > Kitasatosporales > Streptomycetaceae > Streptomyces > Streptomyces sp. NBC_01314. Next base: position 10,554,353 of record NZ_CP108394.1, read on the forward strand.
TGGTCGGCAACATGATCGCTCAACTCGGGGCGCAGCGCCGGGCGGTGGACGGGACCGCGTTCACCTCGGTGTCCGACACCATCATCGAGTTGCTGGCACTGTGCCTGCGTCCCCGGCCCGAGCTGCCCGACACGCTGGCAGCCGTGGACGCCGCCGTCCGTGACTACGTCCGCCGGCACGCCGCCAACCCCGAACTGGACCCGGCCGCGATCGCGCGGGCCCTTGGCTGGTCGCTTCGACAAGTCCAGCTCGCCCTCCAGCGCAGCGGCACGTCGGCGGCCGGGCTGCTGCGCGCAACGCGGCTCGACATGGCGCGCCGACTGCTCCGCGAGGCCCCAGCCGGCCGAACGATCGCCGACATCGCACACGCAAGCGGCTTCCGCTCGCTGAGTGCCTTCGGAGTATCTTTCAAGGCACGGTTCGGGGTGACCCCGCAGGACGCCCGGGGCCGATGAGCAGCGGGCGGCGTGGTCAGTGACTTGGCGGACCACGGGTGGCGGGCCTCCGGCTCGCGAAGGTCAACCAGCCACTGGCTGCAGCGTCGAGGCCACACCGCCACACGCGAACTCCGGGTCGGATGCCGAGCGTTCGATGCCCTCCAAGGCGATGAATCCGTAGGTCGCCTTGTCGTGATCACCGGTCGACCAGACGCCGTGCGCGACCCGCACAACCCGGACGTGATCACCCTGTGGCGCGTGGACGACGGCGAGCTTTACCCGTGCCCCTACGGCAGCGCTGGGCGCCCTACCCGCCCAAGGCCGACCCTCGCGAGCTGCTGGTGAAAACGAGGAGCTCGCACGGCTGCGGCGGGAGAACGCGCAGCTGAAGAAGGACAACAAGGAGCTGGCCTTGGAGCGTGATGTACTCAAACGTTGCATGGTCTTGTGGGTGAAGCCGCGACCCGCAGCGAGCTGAAGCGGGTGGAGGCTTCACCGGTCGCGGCGATGCGCCGCAGGTCCTCGCCGACCGGCTCGCCCGGCGCCTGGACGATCAGATGCGGCAGGGTCGGCCGATTGGTGTCGTTGACCGATTCGATCAGCTGCCGCACCGCCTTGAGCGGGGCTCGGCGGGGTGTGGGGTGCCGCGGTTGCGGTGAAGGGTCGCAGCAGGCTGATGCTGCGGGCGGCGAGGAAGCGGTCGGGTTCGGTGGCGATGTAGCCCTTGTCGGCCAGGATGAGCAAGCCCGCCGGGCGGATGAGCAAGCCCGCCGGGCGGATGCCAGGTGCGGTTCATGGTCGATCAGGGCGGCCAGCACCTGCCGCTCGTCGATCTCGGGGCGGCCAGAGCCCGGGCGACCGGCAGACCGGCCGGGGTGCACACCAGGTTCAGCTTCAGGCCCCAGTAGAAGCGCGAGTGGGAACGGCAATAGCCGTAGTTCGCCCAGCCGGCCAGGTCGGAGGGTTTGACGGTCTCATGCGATCGGGCGTATTCGACCGGCGTGGAGTCCACGATCCACAGCGGGTCCAGCCACAGGCCGGTGTCCGCCGCCGAGGACCGGATGGCCCGCTTGGCCAAGCCCAACGCGGCCCGCAGACGCTTGTTGTAGGCAGGCCGCTGGGGCAGGTGGGGGAGCAGTCCGTGCAGGTGGGTATGGGCGAAGCGCAGCCGGCGAGCCTCGCAGTGGAAGCCCAGCATGGCCTGGGCCACGGTCAGGGTGACCAGTTGCGCGTCCGTCAGCCGGGGTGGCCGACCACGCCACCGCGAGGTCTTCGAGCGGTCGTCGATGTGGACGTGCAGTGCCGTCGAGACGGTGTCTAACTCGGTTGTCACAACTGGACGTTGGACACCGCCTCCGTCTGGGAACCCCACGTTCGGGACTGCTCGTCTCCAGGTGTTCCGTCCGGGGAGGTCGTGGCCGGGTGAGCCGGGGATCGACTGAGGGATCTTGAACAGGTGAGGGTCTCCGGTTCGGTGTGGATTGCTACGTCTACACCGAACCGGAAGACCCTCGTGGTTTTCAGTCAGCACCCCTGCCTGAGACCGGACGCCTCCGCTTGGCGCGCTGTGCAGTCGAGGACGACTGGCCCCTGGGGCCGGCTGCGGAGCGCTTCCAGGTCTCCCGACCACCGCCCGGCGATGGGCGGACGAGAGTCAGAGTGCGCTCAGCGCGGCGCGGGCTACCTCGTCGTCCTGGGCCGGGGTGCCTCCGCCGACGGCGAGGGCGCCGATGAACTGACTGTTCTCGAAGATCGGTCGACCGCCGGCCAGCAGGCTACCGCCGGCGGCGACGAGTGAGGCGATCTGGCCCGGGTCCTTGATGTTGGAGGCCAGGTCGGCGGTGGCGGTCCGGAAGGTGCGCGCGGTGTGTGCTTTGTGCGGTACCAACTCGGCAGCTGCCGAGCTGTTGTTGTCCATGCGAAGGGACGCCTTGGCTTCGCCGGCGGAGTCGACGACCACCACATACATGGGAGGAAGCTTGGGGTGGTCCCGCACGTAGCGGACGGCGGCCTCGGCGAGCCGCTGAGCCTGGGCCAGGCTGATCGTCCGCGTCGCGATCGATCCACCGCTGCCGGTGGCGGCCGAGGCGCTGCCGGCAGCCATCTGGCTGACCGCAAGTCCGCCCGCTACCGCCCCCGCTATTCCGAGCATTCCGCGTCTTGTGGCCAGGGTGTTGACGGATTCCTCTGTCATGGCTTGCTCCTACGTCTCTGTACGGAAGGCTCTTACGGATCTCGGGGTCGTTCTTGGGCGTCCTGCCCGCGTCGACGGGCGGGGTTGTTGCCCGCGCCCATGGATGCCTGGTCCGACGGCGGCGATGGCGTGGGGGGCGCCACGCTCTCCCGATCACTTCATGCATGAAGTTATATAGGGGCGTCACTTCATGGCGCAACTGATCCTTCGAAGTAATTCACTTCATGCGTGAAGTGCATGTCTCGCGCCTGAACCGGGATGTCACGGCCTCAGGATCAGCGGAACTCGTCGCTGCCCGCCGCCTGCGCGATGCGCCTCGCGATCTGGGCCATCTGACGCACCTGCGTGGGGGAGAGGCTGTCGAAGATGAGGCCGCGGACCGCGGCGACGTGGCCCGGGGCGCTGACCTCGAGCTTCGCCGTCCCTGCGTCGGTCAGGGAGGCCAGGGTGTAACGGCCGTCGGTGGGGTCGGGGCGGCGGGTGAGCCAGCCGCGTCGTTCCATGCGGGTCGCGACCTGCGACAGACGCGGCAGTTGACCCCCGGTGAAGTTGGCCAGCTCGCTCATGCGAAGGGTGCGCTCGGGGGCCCGAGACAGTCCTACGAGGACCTGGTACTCGAAGTGCGTGAGCCCGGCGTCGCGCTGGAGCTGTCGATCCAGTGCCGCCGGCAGCTTGGCGACCATGCCGGCCAGGGCCATCCAGGCGTGGAGTTCCTCCTCGTTCAGCCACCGGATCGGCTCCGCGGCCTCGCTGCCCCCTGCCGGCTCGGCTTGCGCGCCGGGGCTGTGTTCGCCGGCGGGTGCGCTGCGGGTCCGCTTCACAGGGCGGTTCTTGACCATGAGCAGATTCTATGCGCGAGGGAGGATGGATGACCTTCCCCGCGAAGCGACCGACGATGCGGTCAAGGCAACGGCCACGGAGAAGTACCTGGCGCCGGCGATGATCAGGGGTGAGCTTCCCCTCCGAGCGGTTCCTGCAACCGGGTCGGCTGGTGGCACCACCCCGGCGGCCATCAGCACACGGATGTGGAAGGCGCCGGGCATGCTGTCGGCCTGGCGATGGTGATCGGTCGCCGGACCGGACACCGGAGGACGCCGGGCCCAAGGCAGCGCTGGCTCGCGGTCAGGCGGGACCTCCACCGCTACGACCCGAACCTCGACGCCCGACTCGCTTCGGCCCGGTCGAAGGTCTGTCAGCCGCGGGTCAGGCCCAACTCGCCCGCACGCATTCCGGCCTGGAAGCGTGAGTCCGCGCCCAGGGCGACAAGGAGTTCGGCGACTCTGCGGCGGTAGGTCCGCAGTGACATGCCCAGTTGGCGTGCGGCGGTCACGTCGGTCATTCCGGAGCCCAGTGCGTACAGCACCTCGCGGGCTTGCGCGTCGATCCGGGGCCGGTCGGCGTCGAAGAAGGCCGCCAGGTCGGTGGCCGACTCCCACGCGGCTTCGAACAGTGCGAACACCCCGCTGACCAGGGCGGGTTCGGCGCTCATCGTGTACGTACGGTGCCGGGGACCGGGAGCGGACGAGGGCGCGGGATCGGGGTCGGTGAGGAACATGGTTCGCCGGTCGATGAAGACCGTTCCCTGGGGCAACGGGGTGGCGGTGATCCGTACCTGCATGCCGTGGGCGGCCATCTCGCGCAGTACCTCCCGGTCGCGCTCGTCGGCGAGCACGGCGGGACTGTACAACTTGCGGGCCTGACGTGCTCCGTCACGTCGTATCCGCAGACGGGCGGCCTCGCGGGCGTTGGGCCAGGTGTCGAGGTCGCGTGCGGCGCTGACCCATTCCGCGTCGAACAACTCCACCAAGGGCTTGATCCGCGCGCGGAGCTCAAGATCACCTTTGAGGGCCATGTGCTGTGGCATGCGTTCATTGTGCCTCTGGCAGCAAGGTGCCACAGCCTCGTCAGCAGGTTGCGCGCCGTGCAGGCTGGACCCATGAGCAATGAATTCCGCCTCGGCGGCGACCTGGCCGTGAACCGGCTCGGCTTCGGTACCATGCGCCTCCCGTCCAAGGAGGGCATGGGTGGGCCGGCCCGCGACCCCGAGACCGGCCATGCCGTACTGCGCCGCGCCGTCGAGCTGGGCGTCAACCTCCTCGACACCGCCGACTTCTACGTCAGCGCCGGTGGTGCGGTGCGCGCGAACACACTGATCCGCGAGGCCCTCCGTCCCTACCCGTCCGACCTGGTCATCGCCACCAAGGTGGGCCCCATCGCCCGCCCCGACGGCTTCCGCCAGCCCGCCACCCCCGCCGACCTGCGCGGCTTGGTGGAGACCAACCTCGATGGCCTGGGCGTGGACCGACTCGATCTGGTCTACCTGCGCGTCGGTCGGCTGGAACCCCCGCACGGCGAGTCGATCGCCGAGCGTTTCGAGGCGCTCGCCGCGCTGCGGGAGGAGGGCCTGATCCGTCATCTCGGCATCAGCAACGTCGACACCGCCCATCTCGCGGAGGCCCGCGCGATCGCACCGGTCGTGGCAGTGCAGAACCAGTTCAACGCCGCCAAGCGCGACGACACGGAGCTGCTGGCCGTCTGTGAGGAGGCCGACATCGCGTTCGTGCCCTTCTTCCCGATGGGTGGCGGCAGGGAACTCGACGACGAGCGACTGGCCAAGGTCGCGGCCCGGCACGGCGTCACCGTGTCGCAGATCGGCCTGGCCTGGCTGCTGGCCTCCTCCCCGGTGACCCTGGCCATCCCTGGCACGGGCTCCCTCTCGCACTTGGAGGACAACATGGCCGTCGCCGGGATCACCCTCAGCGAAGAAGACCTCGCCGACCTCTCCTGACATCCGAGGGCTGTCGAAAGGCCTCAAGGAGAACCGTCACGAGCATCGTCGTGATGCAGGACAACTGCGCATCCTGATCGCGGCCACCTACCTGTTGCATGACGCCCTACCCGTTGCTCGACGCCGCCGCAGCCCATCGCGAGAGTATGGTCGGCCGCACCACCGGAAAGATCGTCCTGGTGCCGAAACCATTTCCGTGAGCACATAAGGACCCACCTCAGGCGCCCGCCCGCGCGATGACTCCTTCCAGCAGGAACCGGATCAGCTCGTGGGCGGGGCGCTGAGGCGACCGGGGCGCGTTCGCGCCTTCGAACAAGGCGACGGCCAGATCCGCGATCATCTCCCTGTCCACAGGCTGCGGGTGCCGGTCGAGCACCTCGTACACCATCGACCGCATCCAGCGCAGAAAACGCTCGTGGGTCTCCCGCACGGCCGATGAGTGGTCCAGTCGCTCGTGCAACGCCCGATGCAGCGAGCGGGACGTACGCATGTCGGCGAGGCTCCGGGTCAGCGCGGTCAGCGGATCGCGGTCACGGAGTTCACTGTCCAGCGTCTGCATCTCGCGGCTGAGCATCCGGTCCATCACCGCGGCGAATATGTCGTCCTTCGACGAGTAGTACCGGTAGACATTGCCTCGGGCGACACCTGCTGCCGCGCTGATGTCCGCCATTTTCGTGCCGGCATAGCTGCGTGTCAGGAACAGTTCCGTCGCGGCGGCGAGCAGTTCCGCGGCACGTGCGTCGCGCGCGGCGAGCCGCCTCTTCCTCGGCACAGTATCTGCGGGGACTCCCTGCCAGGGCTCGGTGGGCACAGCACTCCTTCCTCCTGAGCAGGGCGCGGCCTGCCAGGTGTCTACACTCACGTGAGATGTGGTGAACTCATGGGAGGAATCGGCATGCCGCGGAACCGCCAACAGATCCCCCGGGAGGAGCGCACGGGTGATCTGCTGGCCGCGGCCACCGAGCTCTTTCTGGCGAAGGGCTACGTCAAGACCACGATGGCGGACATCAGTTCCGCCGCCGGCGTGGCCCGGGGCAACGTCTACTGGTATTTCGACTCCAAGGACCACATCTTCGCCGCCGTCATGGACCGCATGCTCAGTCGCGAGATCCGCATCCTGAACGAGGAGCACGCCGGTGCCGACCCACTGAGCCGGCTGGTGCGAGGGCTGTCCGACATGCGCTTGTACCGGCCGCTGCACCAGGCCATGCACGACCGGCTTCCCTGTTCGGTGGCAGTTCGCGAGGCCCACGACACCTTCCTGAACTGGATCGTGGGACTGGTCGACGAGCTCATGACCGAGCGCGGCCTCGATCAGGCCCGTGGCATCGATGCTGCGCTCGTCCGCGATGTCGCGGTCGCCGTGTTCGAAGGGGCGAACGTGCCCAACGACCGGAACAGACCGGCGCACGAGATGCTCCGTTTCCTGATGGAGTCCGTCCTGGCCAGGTCAGGGGCCAAGGGACGGGAGCGCTGAGCGCGGTACCTCGGACGAGATGAGTTCCGACTCCCGCTGATACCGCCCGCGCCGCACCGGCCGCTTTCGCGTCCGGAGGCGGGACCGTCGCCCCGCGCAACACGTCGAGCACGGCGACGGGATCCGCAGGAGCCTGCCGGCCCCGCCAGCCGACGTGACCGTCCGGGCGGACGAGCACCAACGGCCGCTCGTACAGCTTCGTGGCGGCCGGGTCGACGAGGCGCAGCACCGTCAACGGCACACCACATCGGCGTGCGGCCTTCACAAGAGGCGGCGGGTCCGCGGAACCCGAGACCACGAGAGTGAACCCGCGGCCGAAGTGGTCGAGAACCGAGCTGCCGTCGGGCAGCCAGACGTGCGGTGCGCGGCAGCCGGGCCACGTCGACGGTACGTACCCGTCCGGTTCGTCGGGCGGCTCCGGGTCGATGGGTGCCCCGACGGCTTCGTGCACCCAGGCGACCGCGTCATCGGGGTCGGGCTCCTCGTCCAGGTAGACCGAGAGCCGCCACTCTTCCACGCCGTTGACCACCGTGATGTACGGTCTGCGCGCCGACGACAGGGTGTGGATCTGCACCGCCGGGCCGCCCAGCTTCTCCCGCAGCAGGTCCAGCAGTTGCGGCGCACGGAAGTGCACAGCGAAGTTGTGACCCTGGGCGAACATGTCCTCGAACTCGATGCCGAGCGCCCGACGTATGCCGCTGTGGCCTCCGTCGCAGGCCACCAGGTACGTGCCGGCCAGCGTCTCGGTGGCACCGCTCGCCACGTCGCGCACCACGGCCAGGAAAACTTGGACGGAAACGCGGGACCCTCCGGCGTCAGCGAGGTGGACACGCCCGAAGACCGGTTGGCGACCCCGTAGTCGAAGTCGGTGAGGACACGCCCCGTGGCGGAGGTGGCGAACACCGTGCGGTGCGGGTAGTCCGGGGGCGGTGCCGACTCCGTGCGTGCCTCTTCCGCGCAACCCCAGCGGCGCAGGTGTTCCATGGTGCGCGAAAAGATCGCCTCGCCTGCTGGAAAGGGCACGCGGCCGTCGCCCTGATCGATCACGGTGACCGGTACACCACGCCACCCCAACTCGGTCGCGAGGGTGAGGGCCACAGGCCCCGCACCCACGACCAGGACGCGCGGAGATCGGGCTCTCTCGTGCTGGTCGGACATGGGAAATCTGCCTTCCTGAGCAAGGGTCGGACCGCTCGTAGCCCCAACTCTTGAACCGGGGTCAGAATCGCATATGTACGCCGTTGCATGGAAGACCTGGAAAAACACAAGACTTTTGACGGATCACGTGCGGTGTTACGCTCATCCCGTGTTCAAGAGGTAGGGATCGTCATGGCGACTCCCGCTGATCAGGACGATGCCGGGAGCCGCTGTCTGGCCCCGGTTGTCGGACACCGGCAAGACATCACCACCAGCCAATTCCGCCGTACCGGCGGCAAGTGGCACATCACGCGCCGCACCTCAGGGCCGCTGCACCTCAGCGTTCGCCGGGCAAGGAGGCCCTCACGATGATGACTACACCTCAGCCCGAGGCCGGGACAGGCGCCGACGGGACGAAAGCCGTCGCGCTGCAGCTCTCCGAGCTGGTGCTCAGGACCGAGATCTCCTGCCCCAACTTCCCGGCGACGTGATCAGCACCGGAACCCCGGCCGGCGTCGGCCACAGGCAGGGACTCTTCCTGCGGTCCGGCACCGAGGTGCGCATCGAGATCGAAGGCATCGGCGCCCTGGTCAACACCTGCGCCTGATGGACCGGGCGCGTCGGCGCGTCGGGGCGCCGTTCCAGCCGGAGGAACGGCGCCCTCACCACACGATTCCGGCAGGCTACGGAGGACATGACGACATGAGTACAGAAGCCAAGAACAGCTTCGGCGGCGGAGACCCGTGGGGGTACATCCAGCCGTGGGACGAGGAGCGTTTCGGTCCGGAGATCCACGACATCACCCAGCGGGTGAAATGGGAAATGGCCATGGCCATCGCCGGTGGCCTGCCGTACATCTGGCAGGAGCTGGCCCGGCCGATCTCCGAAATCGTCTACGGTCTCCTCGAACTCCGTGCCGGAGACCGGGTTCTGCTCATCGGTGAGGGCATCGCTCCCGCCGGGTGGGTCGAGGACATGCGGGCCCTGGTGGGACCGGAGGGCGTCATCGACACCGTGGAGATCATCAAGGACGGACGAAACGCCGTCCTGGGCAAGATTCCCGGCCGGAACGGCCAGGTTGGCTGCTGGCGCTGGTCGTACACGGACTCGGTGGACGACGAGGCATACGACTGTGTCGCCGTGCTGCAGGCGACACAGCACTGTGACGACTGGCACGAGACGGCCGCGGACCTGCTGCGGGTGATGAAGGCCGGCCGACGCATCGTGCTGGCCGAAGCGGTCTTGAAGGGAGCGACGTTCTACTCCCGTATCGACTCCGACGTCCACCTTCGGCAGTGGTTCGACAAACTCTTCGGGCACGTCCCCGCGGACGACATCCCCTACTACTCCGGAGAGCAGATCCGCGAGGCGTTCGGGGACAAGGTCGACAGCCCTCAGCTGATGGAATGGAAGGGCATCGAGATGTACTGGGGCCGAAAGAGGTGAGCACTGCCGCGGGCTTCAGGCACCAGGCTGCGGCACATATTCCCTCCGCGCCACCCGAGTCGATCCTCTCATTCACCCAAGGACAAGGAGGTCCCCGTGAGCGTCGTTGAAGACGTCATGGTCTTGGGTTCCGACCATCCGTTGCGCAGTATCATCCGCGATGAGCAGCTGCTGCTGGCACCGCCGCATGCCCCGAAGGTGCCCGTCAAGCTGTGGGGGGAGCACCCGCCGCTGACCGTGGTGCACTACCCGCAGCAGTACGAGCCGGAGGCATTCGCCCGGCCGCGCGATGTCTACGAGAACGACGAGATCCGTGTCGAGTGGCAGAAACTCGACGGCCGGCAGCCGTTCTACCACCGCAACTGCGACGTCGACGAGATCTCCTACCAGATCGGCGGCGAGCGGACGCTGATGTCCGAGCTCGGTGTGATCGAGTTCGGGCCAGGTGAGTTCTCCCGTATCCCGCGCGGCGTCGCCCACGACAACTACGGCCGTGAGGACAGCCACCTGCTGTTCTACATTCCCGCGCCGGTTACCGAGTTGGCGCCGGCCCAGCGGGAGTCCGGGGCCGTGTTCCCGCCCTTTCCCGGCTGGCAGCCCGGCGAGGCCAACGAGGCGATCACTCAGTGCATGGCCGCAGCCGGCCACGACGTCACCGTCTTCGGGGTCGACGAACAACTCCTGCTGGAGCAGGTGCACCACGAGGACCGGCGGATGGCGGTGCTGCGGGCCGATCCCGGTCAGGACGTCACCTGGCTGTACACGACCGATCGCATCCGCCTCGGCATGGTCACCACCACCCCTGGCGGACAGCGCCGCTACCGGCGCACCCTCGACGCCGACGAGATCCAGTACCAGGCCCACGGTCACCGCACGCTGATCACCCAGCGCGGCATCCTCGACCTCGAGCCGGGCGACTTCGTGCGCATCCCGCTCGGCATCTCCCACGCCAGCGTGGTGACCGAGCCCGGTGACTACGTCAGTCTCCTCTCGCACCAGGAACTGCGCCAGGTCGCCGAGACCGCGCGTTCGGCGAATTCCTGCACCCCCGAACGACTCTTGAGCCTCACCGTGGAGGTCCGCTGATGGCCACGATGCTTGCCCTGAGAGCGCACCAGGGCGCCGTAGCACTCGCCCTGGACGAGATACCCGTCCCCGAGCCAGGTCCGCTCGACGTGGTCGTGAAGGTCGCCTCCGCCGGCCTGGCGCCGGGCATCATGCGCCTGCTCCAGATGGGGGCGATCAAGCACCTGCCCACCACCCTCGGCCACGAGGCCGCAGGCGTCGTCTCCGCCGTCGGCCGCGACGTCGCGGGCCGCGCGGTCGGCGACCGGGTGCGGGTCCACCCCCTGCTGAACTGCCGTGAGTGCGACTACTGCCGTACCGACCGGGACATGATGTGCGCCCAGCAGGCCATGCTCGGCCACGCCGCCTTCGGCAATGCTCCGATGCCCCTGTACGAGCAGTACCACGACGGCGGACTCGCGGAGTACGTCCGTGTCCCGCACTGGCTGATCGATTCCCTGCCCGACTCCGTCGGCTTCGACGTCGCGGCCAAGGTCCAGGATCTGGCCAACGCCGTGCGCGCACTCAAGTGCGCCGACCTTCCGGAACGGGCCACCCTCGTGGTCACCGCCGCGACCGGCACCATGGGAACCGCGACGGTCAAACTCGCGGAGCACTTCGGAGTCGCCCGTCTGATCCTCGTCGGCCGCGACACCGAGCGTCTCCACCGCGTCGCCGGGCTCGCCGGCGGCGTACCGGCCAGTGTCGTCGCATTCGACGAACTTCCTGAGAACTGGTCGACCGACGGTACTCTCACCCGTCGGCTGCGCGAGCTGGCACCCGAGGGAGCCCATGCCGTCATCGACTTCATCCCGGAGGGTCCCGGCCTCAGCCAGACCATGGCCGGCATGGCCACCGGCGGGACAGTCGTGCACATGGGCGCCAACTCCACCCCGCTGTCGCTGCCCCCCATCGCCCTGATGATGCATTGCTGGCGCTTCGTCACCACTCGCGCGTGCACCCGCCAGGACACGACGGATGTCCTGCGTCTGCTCGAGACGGGCACCCTCACCGTCGACGAGCTCATCACCCATCGGTTTCCGCTCACCGAAGCGCTCAAGGCCATGGACGCCACAGATCAACGTGCCGACGACCCGATGTGGATGACCGTGATCAACCCCTGACCCGACGTACGAGCGCGTCACGGCTGCGCGGAGTCACCTCGGAACAGCGAGAGGAAGCCGGAAAGCGTTCGAATCAGAAGCCGTACGCAGCCAGGAGCCGCCCCTGATCGCGATGATCGGGGCGGCAGAGCTCTGTCGTACGGATGTGCTGGAGTCCGCGCTGCGAGCTCCATTCCTGGCCCCGGGCCGTGCTGCACGGCCCGTCAGGACGGAAACGAGTGGCTGCCCTGGGCGTGGACGACATCGTCGAGGCCGACCTGGAGGAGCCGGACGCCGTCCGTCAGGCGCTGAAGAACACGGACCCCGTGTTCATGATCCCGCCGACGTCCCACCCGAAGGGTTCGACGTCGACAACGAGTTCTCGTTCATCGACTCGCGTGACCTCGGGGAAGCCTGCGTCAAAATGCTTTCCGAGCAAAGGGCACGACTCGGCGACCTACGAACTCGCGGAACCCGCCCTCACATTGGCCGAGGCAGTGCGCTTCGCCGGGCGTGCGCGAGGAGTGGATCCAGAGGCGAGGACGGTGGACCGGGCGGACGCACCGCTCCCGCCGGGAGTGGCCGACTCTGCGTCCCGGGCCTCGGACATGCGCGCCATGTGGCAGGTCCATGACCGGCACGGCCTGCGCGGCAACAGCAACGTCCTGCGGATGCTGCTCGGCCGCCACCCTGCTTCCTTCGAACAAGCGGCCACCGTGTTCGCAGCCCGAGGCTGAGCGGTCCTGACGCGGTCGGGTGGGTTTCTCCCCGGGCGGAGGGGAGACGCCGAGTCCCTGCATGAGAGCGGAGGCTGGTGCCGTCATGTCGGCGGCGCCGGTCAGCTCGACCTGGAGGCAGCCGGTGACGTGTGCCCTGGATCGGATTGCTGCTTGAGCTTGTGCGCGGAAACCGATCGGTTTACAGTGAGGGCGAGCGGAAACCGATCGGTTTCCCCGGATGGGTTCGGGAGTGCATGATGACGACAAATCGGCCGGTGGCCCTGGTGACGGGCGCGTCATCCGGCATCGGGAAGGAAACCGCGCTCGCGCTGGTCGCGGCGGGTTTCGAGGTGGCCGGCACAGGCCGCGACACCTCACGCGTCACCCCGCTCGGCGGTGTGACGTTCTTCGACCTCGACGTGGTCGGTGACAAGTCGGTCACCACCGTGGTCCAGCAGGTGATCGACCGGTTCGGGCGGATCGACGTCCTGGTCAACAACGCCGGCATCGGCTCGATCGGCGCGGCCGAGGAAACCTCCCTCGCGCAGGCCCAGGGCGTCTTCGACATCAACGTCTTCGGGGTCATGCGCATGGTGAAGGAGGTCCTGCCGCACATGCGTGCCCAGGGACGCGGGCGCATCATCAACCTCTCGTCAGTGCAAGGGTTCATCCCCGCCCCCTACATGGCCGTCTACGGCGCGTCCAAGCACGCGATCGAGGGCTACTCCCAGTCCCTGGACCACGAGGTCCGGCAGTACGGCGTCCGCTCACTCCTCGTCGAACCCGCCTACACCAGGACCGGATTCGAGGCCAACAGCGCGAAGCCCGACACGCCCCTGCAGACCTACGCGGACCAGCGGCACGTCTTCGACCACCTGATGACACAGGCGATCAAGGACGGCGACGACCCCACCGTGGTCGCCAAGACGATCGTCACGGCAGCAACCGACACCAAGCCGAAACTGCGCTACGCCGCCGGCCCCATGGCCGGACGCGCACGCCTCCTCCGCTTCGTTCCCGCCTGGGTCCTGGACAAGCAGATCCGCAGCATGAACAAGCTGACCGGCTGACCCTCACCACCCGCAAACCCCACGCGCCGTTGACACCGGGAGAGACCCATGTCCGAGCCCCCGCACTCCGCCGCCGCTACCGTCGCGAGCTGGCGCGCCGCCGAGGAACGCGGTGACGTCGACGCCGCGGTCGCGTGCCTGAGCCGGGACGTCGTGCTCAGCTCGCCGCTCACCGACCAGTTCCGCTTCGAGGGATCTGACCAGCTGCGTGACTTCCTGACCGTGGCGTTCGCGGCGGTCAAGGACGTCCGGTACCACACCCAGACCGGCGAGGGCGATACGTACGCCCTGGTCTACCGGGCGCGGGTGGGGTCCCAGTCGTTCGAGGAGGTGCAGTTGCTGCGGCTCGACGACGAGGCACGCATCAAGGAGATCACGCTCTTCGGGCGTCCGATGCCGACCCTCACCGCCCTGATGCACCTCATGGGTCCCGCGCTCGCTCGCCAGCAGGGCCGCCGGGGACTCGCGGCGCTCATGAGCGTCAGCACCATGCCCATACACGCGATGGTCTCCTCGGGGGACCGCAGCATGGTCGCGAAGACCCGGCCGGCAGCCCGGTAGACCTGAGAGCACCAGGTCCACCGGCCGTTTGACCCCGTTCCCCTTCCAGGAGTTGGCGGCAGCCGCAGGCGATGTCCTCGGCGGACAACTTCAGGTCGCAGGAACGCACGAGGCACCTGCCGTCCGGGTGCACTTCGGCTCGCCCTGACCACACGGGCGAAGCCGACTCCCCGAGAGCGGCCGCTGAAGGCGGCGGCCTCCACCGGCCGCGGCAGCATCCGGCCGATCCCCCCACGCGCCGAGGTGATGCGGCAACTTGCCGCGCACTCCGGCGACTTGATCCAGCAGGAGACGCTCGCATGAAACGACGTACGTTCCTTACAGCGACCACCGCGTCGCTGGCGGCCACCCAACTCGCCGGGCCCGCCTACGCCTCCGGTCCAACAGCCGGACACTACGAGGTCGTTGCCCGCTTCTGGGGCGCGATGCCCACGGGTGTCACCGTCTCGCGCCGCGGCCGGGTCTTCGTCAATTTTCCCCGCTGGGGCGACGACGTCCCCTTCACCGTCGCCGAACTGCGGGGCGGGAAGCCGGTGGCCTACCCCGACGCCGAGGTGAACCGCCAGGACGCCTCCGACCTGGCCGGGCACTTCCAGTCGGTGCAGAGCGTCGTCGTCGACCCGGCCGACCGGTTGTGGATCCTCGACACCGGAAGCCCGCTGTTCGCCGGGTCCTCCTACGGCGGCCCCAAGCTCGTGGCCGTCGACCTGCACACCGACCGCATCGTACGGAAGATCCTCTTCCCGCCCGAGGTGGTGCCGGCGAACAGCTACCCCAACGACGTGCGCTTCGACCTGCGGCGCGGCGCCGAGGGCACGGCGTTCATCACCGACTCGGGCGGCTCCAACGGCGTCATCGTGGTCGACCTCGCCACGGGCCGCTCCTGGCGGCGGCTGACCGGGCACCCCTCGGCGCTCGCGGACAAGCGGTTCCTTCCCATCATCGAGGGCGAGCCCTTCATGGTCCGCCCCGCGGGCGGCGAGCCCACGCACTACGAGACCGGCTCCGACGGCATCGCTCTCAGCGCAGACGGCACGCGCCTCTACTACTGCCCGCTGTCCAGTCGCCGGCTGCACAGCGTGTCCATCGACGCCCTCGCCGACCCGGACGCCACGGACGCCGAGGTGGCGGCGACGGTCGAGGACCTCGGGTTCAAACCGATGGCCGACGGCCTGGAGAGCGACGACAAGGGGCGGCTGTACGGCGGCGACCTGGAACACAACGCCCTCTGGCGCAGGAGCCCTAACGGCACCTACCGGACCCTCGCCCAAGGGGCCGACCTGCTCTGGGTCGACACCCTGTCCGTCGCCTCGGACCGGCACCTGTACGCCATCGCCAACCAGCTCAACCGACTGTCGCCCTTCCACGAGGGTCAGGACCTGCGCCGCAAGCCCTACCTCCTGGTCCGCCTGCCGATCGACGCCGGACCGGTCAGGCTCGTTTGACCTCGGTGGACCTCGACCTCGACCTCGACCCGCGCCCTGCCCCGGGCGCGGACCTGGTCGGGGCAGGGCTTGCCGGTCAAGTGCGCGGCGATGCGGTCGACGTCGGCCGAGCCCTCGTCGTTCGTACAGCTCGACGGCGCGTGCGCTTGGGCGGATCGGGTCTCAGGGCTTCTCGAGCAGTTCGGTGGCAAGAGGGCCGGACGAGGCGGGGTTCTGGCCGGTGTCGACGTCGCGGTCGACCTCGATGTGCGGCGCCCACGGGTCTGAGGCCGCGCCGTGCCGGAGGTGGACAGCCGGACGGGCGGGAGACCGGAGGCGGCGGCGAGCCTCTCGAAGACGTCGGTGACCTTGCCGGGGTGCGGCCAGGAGCCGTCCTCCTGGGAGACCCGGCTCGGGGCGCAGCGTGTGCGGGCTGCGGTTCTCCGTGTGTCCGAGGGACGGCCGCCGGGCGGAGCTCAACGTAGGCCGGCGAAGAGGTCGTTCTCGGGCAGGGGCGCGCCGGTGGTGTCGTGGACCCGGACGAACGTCTCCACGCCCATGAGCTGAGTGAACCTCTCCTTGCCCATCCGCAGGAAGAAGATGTTCTCCCCCTGGCTGGCATGCGCGGCCAGCGCGTCGAACTTCTGGCTGCCGAACTCGGTGGTGTCCACCCACGTGGTGATCTCCTCGTCGGGCAGGCCGATTTCGGGCCCCGCTCCGGCCTCGGACGGATCGGGCTCCTCCCAGTCCGCGCCGAACTCGCGCATGATCTCGCCGAACTGCTTCATCGTCGAGCGCGGTGCCGTCGTCCAGTACACCTTCGACGCCATCCCGGTGAGTGACAGCGCTGCTGCTGTGATCCGGTTCGCCTGGATGTGATCGGGGTGGCCGTAGAACCCGTTCTCGTCGTAGGTCACGACGACATCAGGCTGGTAACGCAGCATCAGCTCGGCCAGCCGGGAGGCTGCCTCATCCACGGGCGTACTCCAGAACGATCCGGGCGCGGTGTTGGCCGGCCAGCCCATCATCCCGGAGTCGGCGTACCCGAGCAGTTCAAGATGGTCGACCCCCAGGACATCACAGCTCGCTTCGAGCTCGCCTCGACGCATCTCGGCAACGGCCGCCGGATCATGCCCGGGGTCGCCCGGCTTGGCACCCCCCGGACCGTCACCGCAGCTTCCGTCGGTGCACGTGACGAGCACGGTGCGGATGCCCTCCGCCGCATAGCGCCTCAGGACACCCCCCGTTCCCGTGGCCTCGTCGTCCGGGTGGGCGTGCACTGCCATCAGCGTCAAAGGCCGGTCAGCCATGAAATCCATCCCCTGGTCGGTCAAGTGATCGGTGCCAGTCTGCGGCACAGCGGAACGTGACCGCGCGCAGCCCGCCAAGTCCGTCCGGTGCCCCCAGGATCCGACCACCCTGGCTTCACCCGCTGCCGTCCTTCAGCTGATCATCTCAGAACTGATCATTTCAGGCCGGACCCAGGCCGGAGAGACCGCTTCAGGCGTCGGCATGTGGATTTCTGCGCTGCTGGGACATGGGGTGGCGCCTCGACTCGGAGTTTGAAAACTGATCGGTTTACGGTGAGCCTGAATCCGACCGATTTTATCGGTCGGAGTCCCGGCGCGACCCCGGGCATCTGTCCGACACTCCCTGGAAACCGATCGGTTTCAATTTCGCCCGATTCGAGTTAACCTCATGGTATGAGCACCGAAGTGAAGCCAAGTCCCAGAGAGCGGCTGCTGGACGCGGCGGCCACACTCACCTACCGAGACGGTGTCGGCATCGGCGTCGAGGCGCTGTGCAAGGCGGCGGGGGTGTCGAAGCGCTCCATGTACCAGCTGTTCGAAAGCAAGGACGAACTGCTGGCGGCGAGCCTGGGGGAGCGCGCCGCAGGCTTCGTGGCCGGTCTCCTGCCGCCGGCGGACGATGGCCGCTCACCCCGCGAGCGGATCCTGCACGTCTTCGAGCGGGTGCAATCGCAGGCAGGTGCGCCCGAGTTCCGAGGCTGCCGGTACCTGGCTGTGCAGATCGAGCTCAAGGATCGGAACCACCCCGCGAGCCGGGTGGCCCATCAGATCAAGGCTAACCTGACGGCCTTTTTCCGTTCCGAGGCCGAACAGGGTGGCGCGAGCGATCCCGACCTGCTGGCCCGCCAGCTCATCCTGGTCTTCGACGGCGCCAACGCCCGCGCTGGAATCCAGGCCGACGACCTGACCGGGCTCATCGCACCGACCGTGGCCGCCCTGCTCGATGCGGCAGATACGCGCTGACGCGCCCCGTCTTCGAGCGGGCGGCGACCGAAGCGCTCTTCCGTGCTGATGCCTGCCTCGGCAGCCGCGGCGGCGCCCACGGCTTCACGCCCCTGCTTCCCGGCCGTCGGGGGAAAGGCCGGTGGCCGTAAGGGTGTTACCGAGCATGCCGCAGGCAGGAAGCTCGTGACCTTGCGCCGCGCGCCGCCGGCCGCCCTTGTTCGCCGACCCCAGGCCGGTCCGCAAGGGGGCACCGGCCGGGCGCGCCGCGGCGACGCCGAGCCGTATGGCGCGCCACCCCTCCAGTCACTCTGCTCACTCCGCTGAACCCTGCCTGAGGTCCAGCCAGGCCATGTCGATCACTGTCGGCGGGCTCGTGGCTTCACCGGCCTGCGCCGGGCGAGTACGGATTCCGCCGATGGGTACGAGGCCGGCCCCTGGAGTCTGAGCTCCGCCCGACTCAACCTCGCCCCCCCCGCGCCGTGGTCATCTGCCGCTCGACCGACTTGCATGACGAAACCGATCGGTTTACGGTGATGGAAACCGATCGGTTTTCATCTCTGTGGAGGTAGTCGTGACAGCAATCAAGGGCGCCAACGTCCTCGTCACCGGAGGCAGCCGGGGCATCGGCAAGATGTTGGTCGAGGAGCTCTACGCGCGCGGGGCCGGCAAGGTCTACGCCACGGCCCGTGACCCGCGCTCGGTGACACACCCCGGTGCCGTTCCGCTGGCGCTCGAGGCCACTGACCCGGCATCCGCGGCAGCCGCAGCCGAGCAGGCCGAGGACGTCACCATCCTGATCAACAACGCCGGGGCCTCCGTCCGCGCTTCGTACCTCGACTCCCCGATGGAGGACGTGCGCCGGGATCTGGAGACCAACTTCTACGGGCCGCTGCTGGTCACCCGGGCCTTCGTGCCGATCATCGAGCGCAACGGCGGGGGCCACATCCTCAACGCCCATTCCGCCCTGTCCTGGCTGGCCGACGGCACACCGTACGGCGCCTCCAAGGCTGCCCTGTGGTCGCAGACCAACTCCCTGCGCCTGGAGTTGCAGCCGCGCGGCATCGCGGTGACCGGGCTCCACATGGCGTATGTGGACACCGACATGACCTCGGGTGTCGACGCACCCAAGGCCGATCCCCGCGACATCGCCGTGGCCGCACTCGACGGCATCGAGGCAGGGGCGCACGAGGTGCTGGCCGACGACACCACCCGCTGGGTCAAGTCCCAGCTGTCCAGCGACCTGGAGGCCATGTACGCCCAGCTGGCGAAGTAGGAGCGCGCACTTGCGCGCTGCAAGGAGATCCACGTGGAAAGTCCGCTCGCCCACCGCTTCGCCGACGTGAACGGGGTCAGACTGCACATCGCCGAGCAGGGGCAGGGGCCGCTGGTCCTGCTGCCGCACGGCTGGCCGGAGAGCTGGCACTCCTGGCGTCACCAGTTCGGCGCTCTGGCGGCGGCGGGGTACCGGGTCGTCGCCCCCGACCAGCGCGGCTACGCCCGCAGCGAGCAACCGCCGGACGTCACCTCGTACACCCTGCTCCACCTCGTCGGCGACGTGATCGCCCTGATCGAGGAACTCGGGGAGGAGCAGGCGGTCGTGGTGGGCCACGACTGGGGGCGCACCCGTCGCCTGGACCGCGGCGATGCTGCGCCCGGACAAGGTCCGCGCGGTGGCCGGGCTCAGCATTCCGCCCATTCTGCCGGGCGGGATGGTCCCGCCCTCGATCACCCGCACCCAGTACGGCGAGGGCTTCTACCAGGTCTACATCCAACAGCCGGGAGTCGCCGACGCCGAGTTCGCCAAGGACATCCCGGCCTCCTTCCGCCGTCTACTGGTCGGCGCCTCGGGAGACAACCCGCTCGGTAGGAAGCCCCGCCCGTTGGTCATACCCGACGGTCTGGGCCTACTGGACACCATGCCAAAGTCACCCGCTCTCCCGGCATGGCTGACGGAGGACGACATCGGGGCGTACGCCGAGGGCTTCGCCCTGCACGGTGAGCAGGCGTTCACCGGGGCCTTCAACTGGTACCGGAACATCGAACGCAACAACGAACTGCTCGCGCCGTTCCGGGGGCGCGGGATCGACGTCCCCGCGTTGTATGTCGTGGGAGACCGCTACATGGTCACCGCCTTGCGCCCCCCGGACCGGGGCAACCCGCTGAGCGAGATCTTCCGCGGCCAGGGAGGACCGGGCAACCCGCTGAGCGCTGTCGCGCCACAACTGCACGGCCCGGTGGTGCTGCCGGGATGCGGCCACTGGACACAACAAGAACGTCCCGCCGAGGTCAACACCGCACTCCTCGACTTCCTCACCCACATCGACGGCCCCGCGCCCCGATGACGCCACGCGGCATCCGCCCCGTGGCTTTCTCAACAGTTGCATCCCCCCACCAGACAGAGGACACATTGATGCCAGAGCGCAATCCCATCCTGATCACCGGTGCCGCCGGCGAAATAGGTGGTGTGAGCCGGACGATGGTCGACATGCTGCTTGAACAGGGGCACCCGGTACGGGCGTTCGTACGCCAGGACGACGAACGCGCCCACGCGCTCCGCCAGGCAGGGGCCGAGGTCTTCGTCGGTGACCTGCTCACCATCGCCGACGTGACCGCCGCGCTGAAGGGCGTCCGGCGCATCTACTTCAGCATGAGCCTGTCGCCGTACTACACCGACGCCGTCAGCCTGATGGCCGCGGCGGCGCGGGCCCAGGGCGACATCGAGGTCTTCGTCAACATCTCCGAGTACGAGCAGTCGTTCATGACGTTCGACAAGATGACCGCGCCGGAGGAGGAACGGCGCGCGTGGCTCGGCGGACTCATCGCCGACTGGTCGCCGCAGCAGCGTGCCCACTGGGTCGCCGAGCAGGTGCTGGACTGGTCCGGCCTCCCGACCGTCAACATCCGGGGGGCCATGTTCGTCGAGAACCCCCTGATGACCTGGCTGGCGCTGGAGCCGCTGAGCAAGGGTGAACTGCGCCTGCCCTTCGGCGACCACCGACTCGCGCCCATCGCGGGCTACGACGTGGCGGAGTTGTGCGTGAAGATCCTGGCCGACCCGGAGCCGCACATCTCGAAGTCCTACGACCTCAACGGCCCGGAACTGAAGGACATGCACGGGTTCGCCGAGGACTACGCGGCCGTGCTGGGACGCCCGGTCACCTACGTTCCCGAAGACATCGAAACCTGGAACGAGACCTACGTGGACACCGCCCTGGCCGCGTTCCCGCACACCGCGGAGCACCTGAAGACCCTGACCCGGCTGATGGGCGGCGGCGGATACCGCGGCGCCACCGACCAGCTGGAAACCCTGCTCGGACGCCCGCCGAAGACCGTGCGCTGGGCGTTGGAGAACCATCCGCGCATCCGGAAGCTGGCGTCTGCCTGAACCACTGCGCGGTCCGGGCCATCTCCAGCTCGTCTTCGTCCGAAAAGCCTGTCAGCGGGCTGGTCCTGCGAGCTGGCGCACGAGGAGCATGGGTGTGGAGACGGAGGAGAGCAACCGGCCGGGGTTCCGGACTGTCGGGGGATCTTCGGGCCGGAGGTGTAGGAGTCGCCGAGAGCGACGTAGGGCTCCGGCTGCGGTCGCTCGCCCCCGGAGCTCCCGTGGTCGCCGTCCGGCCGTCCGATGAGGACGGTGGTGAGCAGAACACCGCAGCTCACGGTCCCGGCCAGACCTGCGCGTGCATACGGTCCCATGGGTTTCTCCTGTCGTCGTCACGGATGACCAACTGCTGGGCGGACACCGCGGCGCAGGGGACTGCGGGCGATGGGCGGCGGTGCCCCGAGCGGGACCGGCAGGACCGCCGGGCCCAGGGATGGGCCCGGTCGGCCCGCCGCCACGAGGCGAGCCGGGAGATGACCGATGCGATCACCCGCTGCTCGGGATCGCTCGTCCGGGCCGGGAGGAACTGACGCTCGTCCGGGCGCGATCCGGGAGCGGCGGTGCTCGGCGCGGTCACGGGATGGGCCCTTCGCGATGTCGAGCCGTCCGTCGGCCCGGGGGGATCGGGCCGACGGACGGGGCAGGGGGAGGAGCCGGCCGGCGCAGGGAAACGGCCGGTGAGAGTCGGCCGCCACGTCAGGAGCCGTACGGCAGCCGTGCTGCTGCTCGTTCGCATCAGCTCCTGCGGATCGGGTTCTTCAGCCGCTTCCTGCGTGCCGGTGCCTCCGACTCCGTCGTGCCGGCGGGGGCGGTGGCGTCGCCGCCCCCGAGCGAGGCGCTGCTTGAGCCCGGGCAGTCCGCGTGCCTTCACGGGGGCCGGCTGGGCAGGCGCCGGAGCGTCCGGGGCGCCAGAAGCCTGGACGCCGGTGAAGGCGCGGGGGCGCCGTGGTCGTCCGAGCCCGCGTGGACCCCCGCGGCGACACCGGCGAACACGGGTTCAGGTGCGGAGTCCGTCTGCTCGGCTTCGAGCGCGTGGCGCAGTTTCTCGCCCTCGACGTCCACGTCGGGCAGGATGCGGTCCAGCCACTTCGGCAGAGCCCAGGAGCGGTGGCCGAGCAGGGCCATCACCGCGGGGACGATGGTCATGCGGACGACGAAGGCGTCGATGAACACGGCGGTGGCGAGCCCCAGGCCGATGGACTTGATCAGCGCTTCGTCGTCGAGGAGGAATCCGGAGAAGACGGAGAGCATGATGACTGCGGCGGCGGTGACCACTCGGCCGCTGTGCCGGAATCCCTCCACGACGGCCTGTGTGGGTTCGGCGCTGTGGACGTACTCCTCCCGCATCCGGGAGACGAGGAAGACCTCGTAGTCCATGGCGAGTCCGAACACCACGCCGATCAGCACGACGGGCAGCAGGACGCGCTCGTGGGGATCCAGAACGGCGACGATACGTTCGGACGACGCCACGGACGCCATCGCGTCCGTGGCGTCGTCCTCGTACTTCCACAACTCGGAAAGCTCACCGAGCAGGTGTTGCAGCACCGCGTCGCCCAGGGCGGTGCCCACCGTTCACGGCGTGTGACCGGGCCGGCGGAGAACAGGCCGTAGGACCTCGATGACGCTGGGGTCGTCCACCGTGGACGGGATGGGTTCGTCGCGGCCGTCGGCGATGCCCCGCATGGTCTTGCGCAGGATCTTGCCCGAGCGGGTCTTGGGCAGGGCGGCCACGACCGTGACGTCCTTGAGGGAGGCGACGGCGCCGATGCGTTCGCGTACCAGCTGGACGAGTTCGGCCTCAACCTCTCCGGGTTCGCGGTCGACGCCGGCCTTCAGGACGACGAAGCCGCGCGGGATCTGTCCCTTGAGTTCGTCGGCGACGCCGATGACGGCGCATTCGGCGACATCGGGGTGGGCGGCCAGGGCCTCTTCCATGGTGCCGGTGGACAGCCGGTGTCCGGCGACGTTGATGACGTCATCGGTGCGTCCCATGACGAAGACGTAGCCGTCGTCGTCGATATGGCCGCTGTCCCCGGTGAGGTAGTAGCCGTCGTAGGCGGAGAGGTAGGAGGCGACGTAGCGGTCGTCGTCGTTCCAGAGAGTGGGGAGTGTGCCGGGCGGCAGAGGGAGCTTCACGACGATCGCACCGTCGACGCCCGCGGGCACCGGCTCGCCCGAAGCGTCGAGGACGCGGACGTCCCAGCCCGGCAGCGGACGGGTCGGGGAGCCGGGCTTGAGGGGAGCGGCTTCGATGCCCACCGGGTTGGCGACGATGGGCCAACCGGTCTCGGTCTGCCACCAGTGGTCGATCACCGGGACACTCAGCAGGTCGCTCGCCCAGTGATACGTCTCGGGGTCGAGGCGCTCACCGGCCAGGAAGAGATAGCGCAGGTGGGAGAGGTCGTAGCCGGCGGTGAGCGCCCCTGCCGGGTCCTCCTTCCTGATCGCGCGGAAGGCTGTGGGCGCCGTGAACATGGTCTTGACCCGGTATTCGGCGGCGACGCGCCAGAACTGGCCCGCGTCCGGGGTGCCGACCGGCTTGCCCTCGTACAGGACTGTCGTGGCTCCGGCCAGCAAGGGAGCGTAGACGATGTACGAGTGCCCGACGACCCAGCCGACGTCGGAGCCGGTGAACATCGTCTCGCCCGGGCCCACGTCGTAGACGGCGCCCATCGACCAGTGGAGGGCGACCGCGTAGCCACCGCAGTCACGCACGACTCCCTTGGGCTTTCCGGTCGTTCCGGACGTGTAGAGGATGTAGAGCGGATCGGTGGCGGGGACGGGAACGCAGTCGGCCGGCGGCGCGGCGGCGACCAGGTCGGCCCAGTCGAGATCGTCGGGCCCCAACTCCGCACGTTCCTGCGGACGTTGCAGGATCACGCTCTTCTCCGGCTTGTGGGCCGCGAGTTCGATCGCCTGGTCGAGCAGAGGCTTGTACGCGATGACGCGCTTGCCCTCGATGCCGCAAGACGCCGATACGACCACCTTGGGGGCCGCGTCATCGATACGGAGGGCGAGTTCGCGGGGGGCGAAGCCGCCGAAGACGACCGAGTGCACCGCGCCGATACGTGCGCAGGCCAGCATCGCGATCGCAGCCTCGGGGACCATCGGCATGTAGATGACGACACGGTCACCGTGCCCCACGCCGAGCTGCGCGAGCGCTCCCGCGAAGGCCGCCACCTCGTCCCTCAACTGCGTGTAGGTGTAGCTGCGCCGGGTGTCGGTCACGGGTGAGTCATAGACGAGCGCGGGTTGCTCACCGCGGCCGGCTTCGACGTGCCGGTCGAGCGCGTTGAAACAGACGTTGAGCCGTCCGTCGGGAAACCAGCGGTGGAACGGTGCGCCCGAGGAGTCCAGGGCGCGTCGCGGAGCGACATCCCAGTCGATGCCCTCTGCCGCCTTCAGCCAGAAGCTGTCCGGGTTCTCGGTACTGGCGCGGAAGACATCCTCGTACGTTCCCATCGCGCACTCCTTTGTGGCATCGAGGGACGGTGGTGGGGCTGCGTGCGGAACGGTGTCGTGACACAGGTACCGTATGCCGGGCGGCATGGTCGGGCAGAATGCCGGATTCCGGCGGACCGGTCACCGGCATCGCGGTGGTGCGGCGCCGAGGCGGCCAAGCTGTCAGGCCTGGCCGTCAGGTGCAGCTTCTGCTCAATCGTCAGGTGCTGTTTCTGCTCACGTGCCGAGGTGCTTGCGGAGCCACTGACCCATCTGCTGGATCGCCTGGTCAACCTCGGGTACGCGCCCCGCGCCCAGGACGAACGAGTGCTGTCCTTCGGGCATCGGGTGGACTTCGGAGGTGACCTTGAAGTCCGCGAGGCGGCGGCCGAGCTGGGCGCCGTCGTCGGCGAGGGTCTCGTACTCGCCGTAGTGGACGGTCGTGGGCGGCAGACCGGTCAGGTCGGCGTTCACGAGGCTGATCTGCGGGTCGGTGAAGTCCACTGCGGGGTCCTGCAGCCAGGCTCCCCGGAAGAGCTCCAGTGTGCCCCGGCTGAGCATCTTGTCGTTGTCCTCGTTCGCGTCGACCGACGCGTTCTGGATGGTGAGGTCGGTCCACGGCGAGACGCTGACGATCGCACCCGGGGTCGCCTCGCCCTTGGCGAGCAGACGCAGCGGCAGCATCACGGCGAGCGTGCCGCCGATCGAGTGGCCCGTGCTGCCGATGTTCCGCGGCTCGTAGCCCTGGGAGAGCAGCCACCGGTAGGCCGTCTCGGCGTCGTCGAGCTGGGCGGGGTAGGGATGTTCGGGCGCCAGACGGAAGTCCACCACGAGGGAGCGGGCTCCGGCCGCTTTCGCGATGTGGCCCGCGGCCTTGCGGTCCGAGTGCATCGAGGCGGTGACCGATCCGCCGAAGTGGAAGTGAAGCAGCGCCTTGTCGGGGTCGGCGCCCTCCGGGATGGCCCACAGGGCGGGGACGCCGCCGGCGTCCACCTCGGCGTAGGTGACGCCTTCCGGCTCGGTCGACGCCTTGTGGTTCGAGTCGACGATGTCGCGGATGACGGCCAGGTCGAGGCCGGGTGTGGCCGCCCTCGCGTTCGTGCTCGCGAGGAACTCCGCGAACTCGTGTGCCTCTGGGCTTACTCCCATGATCGTGCTCCTTCTCAGGCGGGTGCCGTGACGGGTTCCCTCGCGGCAGTCGATCGATGTGATGGGTCATGACGCTACTAGCTGAGTATAGGAAAGTAAACTCAGATGGGCTGGAATCACTGGTCGTCCTGGAGTCCGCCTCGCCGCAGAGTCTGGAGATCACTCACCCGCTGCTGGCCCGGGGCGGGCGGCACACGTTGCGCGGGTGCCTCGGCACCGAACTCGCTCTCACGCGCACGACCATCCGCACGCCGGACTTCCTGGAGGGCATCCGTGCGGCCCTGCTCGGCAAGGACCGCACTGCCCACTGGCAACGTGCGTCGGTCGGCGGGCGGACGCTGCCGTCCTGAGCATGTCCGCCGTGAGCAGGACGCTTCAACGAGACGGGAGCGCGGGCCTGCCGACCGGGTTGTCGCGGAAGGTTCAGCGGAAGCGGAAGGTGCTATGGGGAAGGCGCTATGCGGAAGGCGGAGCTATGGGGCAGGTATGCGTCTGTCATGAGCATCGAGAGCTGCGAGCCGTCGGCTTGTCTCGCCCGACCCGGGAAAATCCTCGTCTCGCTGCCGGGCCGGGCCGGGCCGGGCTGGGCTCGTGCGGGTGGGCCGGGCTCGTGCGGGGCTGGGCTCGTGCGGGGGTGGCGGTCCGTCTGCCGTGATCACACTCCCGACACGCAACGCGTGCGGGGGCCTGACCACGGCTCGGGTCGGCGCAGGGCCGCGTGGCGCTGTGTCGGGAGCCGTATGGCGGGCGGAATGGCACCGAGACGGCCTGCGGCGGCGGCTCGCCGTGACTGTGGTCGCCATGGGACGGCCGACGGTTTCTTCGCCCGCCCGGTGACCGTGCCGGGCGGAGGGTCTGTGGCCGGAATGGTCTCAGTCGTTGTCGGGCACCATCGAGACCACGACCTTGCCGGCCTTGGTGCGCCCCTGCTCGACGTGTGCCATCGCCTCCAGCGTCTGGTCGAACGGGAAGGTGCTGTCGATGACCGGGCGGAGCTTCCCGCTGTCGTAGAGCGCGCCGAGCTTGCGCAGCTGGGAGCCGTTGGCCTGCATGAAGAAGAACTCGTAGCGCACTCCCAGCGCCTTCGCCTGCTTACGGATCTTACGGCTGAGCGTGTTCATGACGAGACCGAGGAAGGAGGGCGCGCCGAGCTGCTTGGCGAAACCGGAGTCCGGCGGGCCGACGACACTGATGGCCAGGCCGCCGGGCTTCAGCACCGTGAGCGACTTCTCGAGGTTCGCTCCGCCCAGGGAGTCCAGCACCAGGTCGTAGCCGGACAGCACCTTCGAGAAGTCTTCCTTGGTGTAGTCGACGACGACGTCGGCGCCGAGGCTCCTGACCAGCTTCTCGGTGTCGGTGTCCGTGGTCGTCGCCACTGTGGCGCCGAGGTGCTTGGCGAGCTGGATGACTGTCGAGCCGAGGCCGCCGGCGCCGGCGTGGATGAGCACCTTCTGCCCCGGCTTCACGTCGGCACGGTCGACGAGAATCTGCCAGGCGGCCAGGGCCACCAGCGGCACCGCCGCTGCCTCCTGGGGGGTGAGGGAGGCAGGCTTGGGCGCGACATCGTCCGTGTCGATCGCGATGAACTCGGCGAAGCCTCCGATCCGCAGGTCGCGCGGGCGGGCGTAGACCTCGTCGCCGACTTCGAAGCTGCGTACGGCGGAGCCGACCCGCGTCACGACGCCGGCCACGTCGTGGCCGAGCGCGAACGGAAGCTTGTACTTCAGGATCTGCTTGAACTCCCCGTTGCGGACCATTTTGTCCAGCGGGTTGATGCTGGCGGCGCTCACTCTGACCAGGACGTCGCGGTCTCCGACGGTGGGCTCGGGGACTTCTGCGGCCCGCGCGCCGTCCTTGCCGTACTTCTCGACGATGAATGCCTTCATGTCGGCCGCCCTTCTATGTGGGTATTCCGGATATTGATGTGATCGATGTGATTCTTCGCGCAGGTCCCCCTGCGCGCCCGTTTCTCGCGTGCGGCCGGGTTGATGTGCCGGTCACGACGCTACTGTCTGAGTATGGAAAAGTAAACTCAGGTGGGGTTAGGATCACCCCTATGGATGCGAGGACCGAAGCTCTTCAGGAAGCCGGCATGGACCCCCGTCTCGACCGGGACATGTCGAACTGCTCGATTGCCCGGACCCTTGAGGTCGTGGGGGAGAAGTGGACGATCCTGATTTTGCGGGAGGTCTGGTACGGCTTGTCCCGCTTCAGCGACTTCGAACGCGTCCTCGGCTGTCCTCGCAACCTCCTCGCGGCGCGGCTTCGGATGCTGGTGGAGGAAGGGATCCTGGCCACCGAGACCTACAAGGAACCGGGCTCGCGGAGCCGGCCGAAGTACGTGATCACGCCCAAGGGTATGGATCTGGTCCCGGCCGTGATGGGGCTTCTGCAGTGGGGCGACCGTTACCGCGCCGATCCGGAGGGCCCGGCCGTACTGGCGCGACACCGCGGATGCGGCGCCCACGTCGACGCCCAGATCCGCTGCGAACGAGGCCACGCCGTGCAGGCGGAGGACATCGAGAGCGTCCCCGGCCCTGCGTTTCGAATGAGGCCCGCCGAGTGAGCTGAGCGCGGTCGCGCCGGGAACTGGTGGCGGGCTCAGGCTGCCGGGGTGTGCCCACTCGGTCTGGCGCGGAACTGGTGGGAGGCGGAGGCGGACCTTCGTGCGGTTGCCGCTGCGGGGCATGGTGCGACCGGCGGCGGGTGTGGGCGGGGGAGCGGTCCAGGAAGCGCAGGGTGCACATGTCCGCGCCACGGACGAGCATGCGCCACGGACGAGCGTGCGCCACGGACGAGCGTGCGCCACGGACGGGCGTGTGCCGCGCACGAGCACGCGCCGGATCTTCGGCGGACAGGAGCAGATCGACGGTGCCCTGCGTGAATCGACGACGCCCTGGGTGGTCAGTGCCGGCGCGACCGCGGCATCGGTGGTGATGCTGCTCGCGGTGCCGCCATGCTCCAGCCGTCCGTCCGTGATGGCTGTGTGCAGGGTGGGCCGGGGTCTCCGCTGCTGCAGCCTGGTTGGGCACGGTGACATCGTTGGATGCGAACGGTCGGCCGTCGGCGGCCGCCAGGACGGTTCGGACTACTGTCTCGCGCGTCGTCGACCCGATGCCAGGACGCCTGGCAGCGGCGGGGCTCCGCAGGATCGGTTACGGGAAGCGCGTCCTCGCCGACGCATGGGAGCCAACCTCCTCGTCGGGCCCAACAACCCCTGAACAACGTGGTGTTGGACCGCAGTCGCACAGTCCGTGTGCGTGATTTCGGGTCAAGGCCCCCCACCCGCCGCACCATCTCACCGAGGTGTTACGGAATCATCGGCCGCCCGCCGATGGCCAGGCCACATGTCGTCATACGCCGCGTCGAAGAACTGCGCCTGCGCCCGGCGCAGCGTGGACCTGTCGGATATCCCGTCCCTGGCTGCTTCCGCGAGGCGGGCCGCATAACGGTGGGCAGCGCCTCGCAAGGGCTCGCTTCTGGCCGCCAAGTCGATCTCCGCATGAGCCAGCCACAGATCATCGACGAGATGGTCGAGCTCGGCATCGGCCACGGTGCCGCCACTGCCCGAGCGGGTGAGCGCCGCCTTCTCCACCTGCGACGCAAGGCCCAGGAACTTCAGGACCGCGTTTTTGAGCTCCGCCCGATGCGCGGCTGCCTCCTGTACTTCGAGCTGCCGAGTGCTTGCTCGTGACACGAGGTACTGGCCAAACAGCGACCCGCCCGCGCCGAGCGCAACACCTGCCAGCGACAACAACGCCGGCCCCAAGGTTCCCCAAGATCCCATAACTGGAGTCTCTCAACACCGGGTTCGTCACTGTGCGAGGAGCCCATCCACCCGCGGACCGCTCCTGCCACGGCGATTGCGCAGGGCGTCGGCGTAGTCGTCGGGCGTCCGTTTCGTGATCACTTGAGATGAAGAGAGGGCGAGCGGGCGGTTCCTGCTCACGTCCGTTGCGCCTCGGAGCCCTTGCGTCTCCCCCGCACCGTCGGGTGGAGCGAGCCGACTGCGCTAGGAGATGATCCCGTGCGTGGCTGAAGATGCAGGTACAGATGCGGACGACGCTTGTGCATGGGCTGAGCGTCTGGGTTGGGCGTTTGGACTTATAGCGGATGATCCGGCTGCGAGAGGTGCAGCGCTCGTCCATCTGGCGGAGGCCCAGATGAAGGTCACGGACGCGCTCGCCCGGTCCAACGAGATGTGGCTGCTGACGCGGCCCCTGGGAGCGGACGAGCAGTACCGGGAGCCGGCCTTTCTGCAGGCGCGCCGGAGGCATCAGCAAGCCCAGAGGCGTTCGCTGCCTGATGGGGTGTGGGGTGGTCCTGTGGGCGGGGATCTGGCGACGTGGCCGGGGCTGCCCTATGTGTTGCTCTTCCTGGAGTGGGAGGCGAGGTACCCGCTGGAGTGGACGCAGCATGCGAAGGCGTGGGGTACGAAGCGGAGCCTGATCCGGAAGGTGGCCCGTGCTCGCCAGGAGGAGGCGATCAAGGCGAAGCTCACCGACCTGGTCGAGATCGTCGTCCACCGGGCGTATCGCTGCAAGGACCGCGAATACGTGCGGGTTGCCCGGGCTGTCGACAGCGCTGACCTACGGGGCAGGCTCGGTAGGGCAGCCGATTCGGACAGTCCGTGGGCCCGGTGCCATGCAGGGTATGTGCTCTGGCTCCTTGACCGCCCTGACCTGCCGAACACCCGTCATGTCTGGCAGACCTGGGTGGCAGGCGAGGCTGCGGCGTTGATGTGACCTGAGGACGATGCCGGGAAGGTCCCGTGATCATGGAGTGCTCTACGCCCTCGTGACCTGACTGGAAGACCGTGCCTGCCGACGCATCATCCGCGATCCCGCTCGCCCCTGACCAGCTCCGAGAGCATCTCGACGTCGGCCCCGGCGAGGTGCCCGGCCTGTTGATACCTCCGACGCGCCTTGAGAAAGGCCGGCTCCCGGTACTGCGCGTCCCCGGCCTGCTGGAGCGGCTGACCCAGGTGCCGGACCCGCGCGATCCGCGCGGAGTGCGGCACGCCCTGTCCGTCGTCCTCGCCCTGTCCGTCGTCCTCGCGCTGACCGCGTGCGCGGTGCTGGCCGGGGCGACCTCGCTGCTGGCAGTCGGCGAGTGGAGCGCCGTCGACGGGCTGCGCGTCGATGATCCCGGCCGTCGGCTCCGCGCCACGGCCCCGTGCGACCTGGTCGGCGCGGCGCAGCCGTTGGTACAGCTCACGAATGTAGCCCTGGGCCCGCCACCGGCGGAGGAAGTCGTACACCGCCCGCCACCAGGC
Organism: Streptomyces sp. NBC_01314; assembly: GCF_041435215.1. Taxonomy (NCBI): domain Bacteria; kingdom Bacillati; phylum Actinomycetota; class Actinomycetes; order Kitasatosporales; family Streptomycetaceae; genus Streptomyces; species Streptomyces sp. NBC_01314. The sequence goes on from NZ_CP108394.1 coordinate 10,585,276, forward strand.
AAAATCCCGCGGTATGGCCTTCCACTTCCGACCGTTGTCGACGGCTTGGTGGTCAGCTCCGGAAGTCCTTCGGGGGTTGCGGGATTCACGACTTGCTGCGCATCCCCGACGCGGGATGCGCAAATCCGTTGCCCTGGCTCCTCCTTGGTGACCTGCGGTCGTCCAGGCCAGTGGCTTACTGGCTCACCAGGCGGGGCGGATCGGCCCCGGTGGCGTAAGCCGGGTCAGGTCGGCGACGAGTTCACTGAAGCGCGCCTCGCCCAGCGCCTCTCGCCATGGTGCGACGGCTGCCCGGGCCGCCTGGTCGGCCACGCCACCGGCCGCCAACAGACCGCGGACCCACTGCGCGACGAACACGCGTCCAGTGCGGGGGGAGTGGCCATGGGGCAGGTCGGAGGCCGTATCACACGATGGCGATACGGCCTCTCGGGCGGTATGGGGATCGCTGGGGGCGCCGGCTAGTCCTGGGTGAGCAGATAGGCCCGGTCCGGGTCGAAGGTGACGTCGACGTTGGTGCCTTCGGTCAGGGCCTCCCGGGGGTCGACGCCCGGCTCGGTGACCGTGATGGTGCCGCCGGTCGTCTCCACCTCGTAGTCGATGGTGGGGCCGTGGAAGGTGGAGCGCAGCACCGCGCCGATGCCGGTGCCGCCGTCGGTGACGGCGGACAGCCTGGCCGTCTCCGGCCGCACCATCAGGTAGGCGCCGGTGCACCCGGTGGTCACCTTGGGGTGCGCGGCGACGGTGAGCTGTCGCCCGAGGACGGTCACGGTCACCCTGCCGTCGACGACCCGCTCGGGCACCGTCTCCAGGAAGTTCGCCCGGCCGATGAAGTCGGCGACGAACACGCTGGCCGGCCGGGCGTAGATCTCGCCCGGGGTGGCGGCCTGCTCCACCCGGCCCTTGTTCATCACCACGATCCGGTCGGACATGCTCATCGCCTCGTCCTGGTCGTGGGTGACATAGAGGCTGGTGATGCCGAACATCTTCTGGATGCGCCGGATCTCCGCCCGCATCGCGTCGCGCAGCTTCGCGTCCAAATTGGACAGCGGCTCGTCGAACAGCAGGACCTTCGGCTGGACGACCAGGGCGCGGGCGAGCGCGACCCGCTGTTGCTGGCCGCCGGACAGCTCGTGCGGGCTGCGGTCCTCCAGGCCGACCAGGTTCATGCTGGTGACGGCCATCCGCATGCTGGTGGCGATGTCGTCGCGGGTACGCCGCTGAAGGCGCATCCCGTAGGCGATGTTCTCCGCCACGGTCATGTGCGGGAACAGGGCGTAGCTCTGGAACACCATCGCCATGGGCCTGCGCTGCGGGGGCATGGCGTCGATGGCCCGGTCGTCGAGGAGGATGCTGCCGCTGGAGGCGTCCTCGAAGCCGGCGACCATGCGCAGGGTGGTGGTCTTGCCGCAGCCGGACGGGCCGAGCAGAGTGATGAACTCCCCGGGATCGACGTCGAGCGACACGCTGTCCACGGCGGTCACGGTGGCGGAGCGGCCGGTGAACCGCTTGGTCAGGGCGGCGAGCCGCAGATGTCCGCTGTCGGCCTCGCGCGACGGCGCGGCGGTGAGTTCGGGCGCGGCGGCGGTCATGACTTCTGCCTTTCGGAGGTGGCGGTGCGCTGCAGTGCGGCGCCCGTGCCGACGAGGACGCGGATGAGGGCGAAACCCGCCAGCACCAGCACGGTCAGCACCGTGCAGTAGGCGAAGGCGACGCCGTACCGGCCCGTACTGGCGGCGCTGAGGACCTGCGAGGTGACGATCTTCGTCTGGGGCGTGACCAGCAGGACGATCGTCGAGACGGAGGTCATGCTGCGGGCGAAGCTGTAGCTCAGCCCCGTGAGCAGCGCCGGGCGGATGAGCGGGAGGGTCACCCGGCGGAACGTCTGCAGCGGGCTCGCCCCCAGGTCGGTCGACGCCTGTTCGATGTAGGGGTGCAGCTGCGTGAGGGAGCCGACCGCGGTGCGCTGGCCCGCCGGGACGCTGCGGACGACGTACGCCAGCACGATGGCGACCGCGCCACCGGCGACGGCACTCCCCCCGACCAGGCTGGGCACCGCGTGGACCGGACCGATCCACCGGTCGGGCCGGTAGGCGAGCACGAAGCCGATACCCAGGACGGTGCCGGGGACAGCGACGCCCAGGGTGCCGCCGAGGTCGAGCAGCCAGGCCGTGCGGTCCAGGTGCCGTACCACCAGCCAGGCGATCACCAGGCCGACGATGCCGGCGACCGGCGTGGCGATGGCGGCGAACCTGAGCGTGTCCAGCACCGCCTCGACCCCCACCCCGGCGACGACCTCCTTGAGATAGTCGAGGGTGAACGTGTTGTCGACGCCGAACACCCGGGTCACCGAGCCGATGATCACGGTGCCGTAGAGGCTGAGGATCACCGCGGCGGCCAGCAGGGCCAGTCCGTAGAACGGCCACCGGGTCCAGCCGGTGATCAGATGGACGCTGCCGGAGGGGCGGCCGGTGATGGTCGTGCGGACCTTCCGGCTCATCCAGTGGCGCTGCCCGAAGTACATCGCCAGCGACGGCACCAGCAGGATCACGCAGTAGACCGCGGCGCCGGTGATGTCGTACTCGCCGGTGACCGCCAGATAGGCGCGGCTGGCGAGGACCGTGTAGTCGCCGCCGAGGACCAGCGGGTTGGCCAGGTCGGCGATCGCCTCCACGAACAAAAGCAGGAACGGCGCGACCAGGCCGGGTGCCACCAGCGGCAGGATCAGCGTTCGCAGGATCCGCCGCCGAGAGGCGCCCATGTTCATGGCGGCCTCCTCCAGCGCCGGGTCAAGGCCCCGCAGCATGCCGAGCAGACCCAGGTACGCCACGGGGAAGAGGGAGAGCGCCAGTACGAACACGAGCCCGTCGAGGCCGTAGATGTCGTACTCCACGCCGAAGACACCGTTGCTGATGACACCGCGACGGCCGTACAGCACGACCGTGGCGGTGGCGATCGCGAAGGGCGGGCTGACGATCGGCATCAGGGCGATGACGTGCAGGACCCGCTTGCCCGGCACATCGAGCCTGGCCTGGACGAACGCGAACAGGAAGCCGAGCGCCGTACCGCAGAGACCGACGAGGGCGCCGAGGACGAGGGTGTTGCGCAGGACGGCGAGGTCGACCCATGAGGTGAAGAACTCCGCGTAGCGTGGCAGCGCGTCGGGAGCGAAGGCGGTGGCGAGCACCGCGACCAGCGGCACGACCGCGCCGATCACCACCAGCAGGGCGACGGCCACGATCAGGACCCGGACCCCCAGATCGGCCCGGCGGCGCCGGCGCGGAGCCGCCACCTCGACCGAGGTGGACGGCTCGCGGTCGGAGAGAGTCACGGTCATGACTTCGGCGCCTGCGCGACGTCTTCGTCGAACCGCTTGGTCAGCTCCGACTTGGCGGCCCCGGCCGCGGCCGCGTCGTAGTCCACGACCTTGATGCTCGCCAGGTCCACGACCTTGTCCGACACCCTGGCCTCGGGGTTGGTCGGGAACTGGTACGCCTTGACGCCGGGTCCGATCTCCTGGGCCTCGGGGGTCAGCGCCCAGTCGACGAACTTCTTGGCGCTCGTTGGGTTCTTCGCGCCCTTGACCAGCGCGACACCTCCCGTCTCGTAGCCTGTGCCCTCCGACGGGAAGGTCACCTGCAGGTCGGGGAAGCCGGCCTCCTGGGTGGCTATGCAGTCGTGGGAGAAGATCACGCCGACGGCGACCTCGCCGCGCGCCGTCATCTGCGCGGGTGCCGCGCCGGACTTGGTGTACTGCAGCACGTTCGGGTGGAGCTCGCGCATGTAGTCCAGCGCCTTGTCCTGGTCCCCGCCGGCCAGCTGCACCTGCGTCCACAAGGCCGTGTACGCGGTGCCCGACGTGGACGGGTGCGCGATGCCGATGTCGTTCTTCAGCTTCGGGTCGAGCAGGTCGGCCCACGAGTCCGGGGCGTCGAGCCCCTTCTCCTTCAGGAGTTCGCCATTGCTGCAGAAGCCCAGCGCGCCGACGTAGACGCCGGTCCACAGCCCCGAGGCGTCCTTGTATTTTGTGGGGATGACCTTCGCGTTCGCCGACACATACGGCGTGAGCAGGCCCTGCTCGCCCGCGGCGGCGTACCCGTCGGCGGGCCCGCCGTACCAGACGTCGAACTCGGCGTTGCCCTTGCCGGCCTGGATGCGGGCCAGGGCCTCGCCGCTGGAGAGCCGGACGAAGTCGGCCTTCAACCCGGTCGTCTCGGCGAACTGCTCCGTGGTGGCGGCGCACCACTCCTCCGTGGCACCGCAGGCGACGTGCACCACGCCGCCGTCCTGCCCGGCGCCGACCTCGGCGGCGTCACGCGCGCAGCCGCTCACGCTCGCGACCACCACGGCCGCCAGCGCCATCGTCACTGTCGCGCCCCGGCGCGATCGTCTTCCCTGTGTCACGACTGTCACGACGTTGACCTCCGCGTATCCGAGCCCGAAGCGGCTCGCCCGAGCGATGTTGCGGCCACATTAGGAGCGTGTGAACGAGGCCCCGGTGACGGCGCGGTGAGCCCCGGTGACAGCGCCGTCACCCAGCACATGACGCGAGCCGTCTTCCGGCTCCTCACCCGGCGGGCGGCTCGTCCGGCTCGTCGGAGGGAGCGTTCTCCGGTCCCTCCACCGGCAGGTCCGGCATCAGGTAGCCGACCCCGCGCAGGGTGCGGATGTACGCGGAGCCGTCCGGCACCCCGGCCAGCCGCGACCGCAGCCGGTACACCGTGGACTTGACCACGTCCCGTCCGCCCAGCAGATCCGCCGTACCCCACACCTCGCGCAGCAGCTCCTGCCAGGACTGCGGCACACCCCGCCGCGATGCCAGATGGGTCAGCAGTTTGAGCTCCGTGAACGGCAGGTCCAGCCGATGCGGACCCAGGGTCGCCGACTGCGCCACCGGATCGATCACCAGCCGTCCCACGCGGAGCGCCGTGCCGCTGCCCCGGCGGTGGCGCCGGACCAGGGCCTGGGCGCGCAGGGCCACCTCGCGTGGGTGGAACGGCTTGGTCACATAGTCGTCGGCGCCGTGCTCCAGGCCGGCGATGACGTCGTCGTGCTGGGACAGCGCGGTGAGCAGCATGACCGGGACGTCCGAGCGGGCCCGGATCCGGCCGCACAGAGTGAGCCCGTCCATCGCCGGCATCATCACGTCCAGCACGACCAGGTCGACGGCGCGGGTCCGCAGCAGATTCAGCGCGGTCGCCCCGTCGTGCGCCGTGAGCACCGTGAACCCCTGCGTCTGCAGGGCGAACTCGATGATGATCGTCATCTGTGGCTCGTCGTCGACCACCAGCGCGGTCGGCCCCGCCGCCGTCAGCTCCTCCGCCGTCATGACGCGTCGGGCAGGGTCAGCAGGAACGTCGTCCCGCGGGACGACGCGGTGTGCACCATGATCTCGCCTCCGTGCAGCTCCACGACTGTCTTCGTGATCACGAGACCGAGGCCGGTCCCGTCGGCCAGGGGCCGCCCGGTCGCGAAGCGGTGGAACAGTCGATGCCGTTCGGCTCGCGTCATGCCGGCGCCGTCGTCGGTGATGTACACCGCGACGCCGGTGTCGATGAGCGCGACCCGGACGTCGATGCTGCCGCCCGTGGTGGTGAACCGGCTCGCGTTGGACAGCAGGTTCGTCAGCGCCTGGGTCAGCAGCATCGGGTCCGCCGGGATCCGTGGCATCACCTGCGGCACGTCCAGGCTGACCCGCTGCTCGCGCTGGGCGCACAGCGGCCGCATCGCGGTGACGACATCCCGCGCCACCACCGAGACGTCGACCTTCTCCATACGCGGTGTGAACAGGCCGGCCTCGATCTTCGCCTGGATCAGCAGACTCTCGCACAGGCTGATGACCTGCGTGGACTGATGGTCGGCGACCAGCAACAACCGCTCCTGCGCCGCCGTCAGCGGGCCCGGCGACCCTTCCCGCAGCAGATCCACAGCGCCCTTGATCATGCTGAGCGGCGTTCGCAGCTCATGACTGAGCGCGGTCACCTGCTCCGCCCGGCGCTCCACGAGCTGCTCCAGGTGTTCCAGTTCGGCGACCCGGGCCGCAGCTGCCCTGCGCATCCGCAGGAACGTCGCCAGGCCGACGGAGACCGCACCACCGAGCGCAGCCACCGACAACCACCAGACGGTGACCATGCCCCGTCCTCCTCAAGGCCCGCCTCGCGCGCGGGGCGAGGCGGTCCCGTGCATTCTGCATGGCGACAACCGCTACGACAATCAGTTCGCTACCCGACATATCAGGGAGAGCGCCAGCTCACGGAGTCGGTGACGGGAGAGGATCGCTGGGATCGAGCCGACCCTGACGGCATGGCGGAAAGCCCGGCTCGACCGCCGCCCCACCGGACAGCCGGCGAAAGTCAAACTCCGTGACGTGTTCAACGCGATCTTCTACCTGAACCGCACCGGAATCCCGTGGAAATACGTCCCGCACGACTTCCCGAGCCACGGCACCGTCTATGCCTACTACGCCGCGTGGCGTGACGAGGGAATCTTCACCCAACTCAATTACGACTTCATCGTCTTGGCCCGCGTGAAACAAGGCCGCAAGCCCGAACCGACGGCCTCCGTCATCGATATGTGACCGTCACCGCCGCTACAGGATCGGCAGGTAGGTCCGCACACGTGCGTACCTGAGCTCTTCGTACGCCGTCTGTACCGAGCTTTGCACCAGTCCGGCGTCCAGCTGAGGGTGCGCCTTCATCGGCCGCTCGGCGACGTGTCGGATGGTGAGGGCATCCTCCGATTCCGCCATCATGCGCTTCACCCTTCCTCCGGATCGCCTTTCCCCAGTTTCGCGGAGCGGCCATCAGCCGGGAAGTCGATCTTTCACCGCTCTGGGCGGCCGTCGGCAGTGCCCGTACGCGAGCCGAGGCCGGTGAATTCGGAGACAGGATGGACCTATGGACGGGTTCACGGCGTGGCTGCTGCGACACGTGACGGATCGGGACGCCCTCGGTGAGCTCGCCAGGAAAGCCGCCGCTGATCCGAGGTGGCCCAAAGGGCCGGACCGGCTGCGAACCTTCACCGATCACCTGGAGGGGGCGGCGCCAGCCAAACGGCGCTGCAGAGCCTCACGGACGCCTGGATCCGCTACTCCTCCCGCCGAGAGCCTTCACGCCTCCGCCCGCTGCAGCCCATCGAGCCCTGGGGGAAGGCCCGGCCCGATGGCTTCGCGGGCGGTTGCTGCCCCTTCAGGCGCCGAAGCGACGGCGGGAGGCATCGATGTGCCCAAGGTAGCGGTGGGTCCAGTCACACAGTCCGTCGATCGTCACCCGCAGGGCCCGGCCCGGCTCGGTCAGGGTGTACTCGACCCGCGGCGGCACGACGGGATGCACCGTCCGCTCGACCAGGCCGTATCGCTCCAGCATGCGCAGGTTCTGGGTGAGCATCTTGTGACTGATGCCCTCGATCTCGTCGCGCAGCTCGCCGAAGCGCAGCGTGTCCTCCCCCAGAGCCTCGATGATCAGGAGCGCCCATTTGTTGGCGACGTCCGAGAAGATCTCCCGCGCCAGAGAGTCCGCGCGCCTGAGGTCCGCCTCGTCGGGCGAGCCTGCGAACTGCTTGGTCACCATCAGGTTCTCCAGTCACCGAAAAGTGCGTTCTTCCACGCCAGCACACACTCTCCTATGGTTCCTAAGTAACCACAAGAGAGCGCCCGCGTCGTGGCCTGACGGAAGCGAGCTCACGGGCGCGGGCGCTCATAGCAATGGAGGCAGCATGTCCATCACCCTGGTGAACCCCGACGGATTGCCGGTAAGCGACGCCTACCGGCAGGTGTCGGTCGCGACAGGATCGAAGCTGGTCTTCATCGCCGGGCAGGTCTCCTGGGCCACCGATGGAGTGACGGTCGGCGAAGGCGACCTGGCCGCCCAGGTCGAGCAGTGCTACCGCAACGTCGCCGCCGCTCTGGCCGGGGTCGGTGGCTCCTTCGGCGATGTGGCGAAGGTGACCGTGTACGTCGTCGACTGGACCCCCGACAAGATGCCCTCGCTGATGGAGGGGCTCGGCCGGGCGGCCGCGAAGCTGGGGATCACCAGCGCACCGCCGGCCACGCTGATCGGCGTCGCGGCACTGGACGTACCCGAGCACCTGGTCGAGCTCGAAGCGACCGCCGTCCTCGACTGAGGTCAACAATCCTCCGCCCACCAGCGATGCCAGGCTGCGGGGCCTTCAGGATGCCGACCCGGCCGCGGACTCTTTGTCGGAGCCGGTCAAGTCGCCGTCCTTGCCGTAGAACAGGTCGTGGTTGGCGGAGTTCCAGTTCTCCACGACCGGGAGCCCGTCGTCGATCTCGCGGCGCAGGTCGGCGTCGGCGAGGTAGTCGCAGATGAACGCCGTACGAACCGCACGGCCCAACTCCTCGATCGCCCAGTACGTCGGGTGCTTCGGGCCGGCCCGCGTGAAGCGCCGTAGGACCTGCTCGGCCTCGGCAGTGCCCAAGCGCAGTGGCCGGCGTCATCCCGTTCCTCGCCACCGCCCCCGCCAGCCTCGCATTCCTCATGTTGCCGGCCAACAGCGTCGTGTTCTTCACCGCCGTCGCTGTCGGGGCAGCGGTCAACGCCGCGATCATCGGCTGGTGCACGCGATCATCGGCTGGTGCACCCGCGTACTGCGCCGCGGCGGTCGCCGGGACTGATAGAACTCCGACAGGTCTGTCCGGATCTCGAGGCCGGCTGGGCAGGGCTGTTGGCAGGTGGTGCAGACGCCGGTCCCGCACCTCAGGGAGTTCTGAAGGGTGTCGAGGGCTACGGCGACGCGCACCGTGAGATCGGTGGCAGGTTCGTGACCACGCGGCGTGATGCTCTGCCGCAGGCCGAGCGGGGGATCCGGGTGCTGCTGACACGGGTCGGCCCGGACGGAGCGATGCTCACGACGCTGTCCGGCCTGGCGGCGGTGGGAGACCTGGCGTTGCGCGTGGCCGAGACCTGCCCGCTGCGGGAGGCCGCGCAGGCTTACGCGCGCATGACCAGGGGTGGGCTCCAGAGACGTGTCGTCCTCACCATGGACTGAGCGCGACGCCCTCTCGTGCGGTACCGGTTGCATCGGCCGTAGCGAGGCCGTGACTGCAGGCGGGCGAGGTTCCGCGCGCAGCGACCCCGTCGAGGCGACGGTGGGTACCGATTCAGGCGGTGCCGGCGGTAGCGCCGCCGCGTACGGGGTGGCTGTGGTGCGGGTGGCTGGGGTCTGTCGCCACCGCGATGATCTCGTCGAGGCGGGCGCGTACTGCTGTCAGGTCGCCGATCTGGCGGTCGATGCGGGCCCGTTCGGTGATGAGACTGTCGCTGAACCCGACGGGCGATTCGCCCTCGTTCATGCACCGGGGCAGGACCTCGCGGACGAGCCTGCTCGACAGGCCGGCGGCGTACAACTGCTGGATCATCCTGACCCGGGCGACCGCGCCCTCCGGGTACTGCCGCTGCCCGCCGCCGGTGCGCGTGGCGCCGAGGAGCCGCTGCTCTTCGTAGTAACGCAGCGCCCGAACACTGACCCCCGCCTGTTCGGCGACCTCTCCGATCCGCATGACCGCTCCTTGTTTGTTGCGCGCCCCGCCAGAGCTATATCTGACGTCAGCGTGAGGTCTGAGTGTAACTGATGTCGACGCCCTGGAACCGGGAGAGGGATGGTCAGTGGCGGGGCAGGAGGGTGCGCAGGCGGGCGGTGTGCTCGTCGATGGCCTGAGGGCCGTTGCTGGTGAGCAGGCGGACGCCTTCCTCCCAGATGACCTTGATGGCGGTCGGGTTGGTGGTTGTCTGTACCTGGTAGCCGGCGTTCCTGAGGGCTTCGTCGATTGCACACGGCCCCATCAAGATTTCCTCACCCGTGACCAGCAGCCGCTTCAAGTCACGCGAGCGACCTGTCCGCCAGGATACGTTCCAAGGATCGTTGACCCGTCCGGCTCATGGGCGGGTTGCTTTTGACGTAGTACCAGACCAACCCCATCGCTTGAACGAAAGCCCACGCCTTGCCTCGCTCCCATTCGAGGTTGTCACTACCCAGGTGATCGCGGAGCACCTGCCGCGGCCCAGCCTCGAGCAAATGCCACGCACTCACAAGATCCAGCGAAGGGTCCGCCGGCCCGAAGCCGCCAACGTCGAGAATCCCCGAAAGTCGACCAGCGGACACGAGCACGTTGCCAGGAATCAGATCGCAATGGGCCATGGCGTCCTCAGCAGCACCTCGCGGCAGATCACGCAAAGTTGCCCAGATACGGCGCAGCCGAGGGACATCCAGGAGTTGCTCACTGTGTCTGAAACAGGTCTCCATCCACGCGTCGTGGGACTGCAGGTCGCCTCCTCGACCTGTGCCGGCGAACGTACGGCCATGCGTGTCGATCGCGCGTAGGTCACCGATGAGATCGGCCAAGTCGCGGGCGAACGCAGACGATTCGCCTGGGTCCTCGTTGGCGGCCACGATGCCGGGCAGCCACGTTTGCACCGACCACGGAAGCGGGTAATCTGCCCCAGGTTCACCAAGCGCGACCGGCTCGGGCGTGGGGAAACGCGTGCGACCTGCCAACTCGCGAGCCGCTGCCGCTTCGGACTCCAGCCAGCGCCGCGCCGACTCGACGTCTGCGGACTCAAGAGGGAATCGGGCTGCGAACCGATTGCCGATACGGAAGACGGCGTTGACGGTACCCTGCGCCGCGATGCTCCTGACTGGCAGGCTCCGCCACTCAGGAAACTGCTGCTCTACCAACATGCGCACCGTCTCAGGTGACACCGTCAGCTGGTTGGCGTGCATCTTCATGGTGGAAGCATCAGCGTCACGATCTTCAACTGCAAACCATTTCTGTCGCGCAACGTTGCCTGCTGGAAGTCCGGCAGGTGGTGCGGTGCCCCTGAATGCCATAGCGGGTCATGCCATGGCGGTCACCGAGACCAGACAGACGGCCCCCGCAGCGGTGCGACCCATCAAGAACCGTTGTCGGATTTCGGTTCTGGCACGGAGCTTGGAGAGCGGTCGCAGAGGGTGACTGCGGTGTTCGATTGTGATGCACCGGTCGGGTGTGAGCCCGCGTACGCCGCGCCGTAGAACGGGCTGGTGATGACGATCCGTCAGGTAGCTGTAGACATCCGCTGCTTGCGGCTGTGGCCGGTGACGGTACTGGTCGTGCAGGCCGACGCGTCGTTCTGGAACTCGCTGGTGTTCGGCGGGATCGACGAGCTCGCCGTCGAGGCGGTGACCGCCGCCTTCGGCACAGTCGACGTGGTGGCAAGAAGCCGAGGGGCCGGAGCATCCTGCCCGGACTTCAGCGGCTTCTCACATCGGGTGCACGACTCCTACCGGCGCAGGCCCAGGGATCTCCCGCTCGGTGAGTTCCGTGTCGTGATCCTGCTGACAGTCCGGCGGTTCATCTGCGGCTGGTTCACTGCCCGCGCCGGACGTTCGCCGAGCCGTGCACACAGTTGACCAGCCCGTACGCACGCTTCACCCGCCGGATCAACCACACCCTGGAGCGCATCGGTCTGGCGCCGGCCGGACGGGTCGGCTCCCGGCCGGCCGCCCAACTCGGGTTTGACGCAGGGAGGACGACCTTGCTGTGCCGGGTCGTGGCGCTGCCGGATCCGCAGTCCAGCACTCCGCGAGTGCTGGGCGCTGATGATTTCGCCACCCGGCGCGGACAGTCGTCCGATGATCCTGCTGCCGTGACGCTCTGCGACCGCTCCCCAAGATCTGTGCCAGAACCCGCAACCCGCAACTGCCCTCACTGCGACAAACCAGTCACCATCGTTGCTCTGCTTGCCACCCCTGAAGCCGCACGACCCACCATCCCCGCAACAAGCCCCGACGTCATTCCCATGCGCCGCAGTTGAGCTCGCGCAAGGCCTCTGACCTCGTCGGACCAAGTGACGACAGGTCAGTCGGCGTTCTCGAACCAGCTGCCGATGTTGTTCCACATGAAGGTGTCTTTCCAACCTGGCCGGCCGTCAGCCCACCCGCTCAGCGCGTCGATCACCTTCTCCTGGGAGATCGTTCGGGTCTGGTAATGCTCAGCGGCCATCCCGTCCCGGAACTCCAACTGGTAGGTGTTGTCATCCCTCAACCACACCTGCACATACCAGTCGCCGTCTGAATCTTCGTCGACTCGCTCGACGATCACAAAGGCATTGCTCCGGCCCAAGTTGGCCACCATCTCGCTCAGCACTCCTGGCTTGGGCTTGCCCACCAGGCGGCCGCGTTCATCCCTCGCTTGCAACATGGGCCGATCTTCCCGCATAGGTCTGACACCGCGACCAGCCACTGACGCTCACTGCCCATCCTCAGTTGGTTCGCTTCTCGAACCAACTGGGGATCAAGAGCACCTTTGGGGAAAATTCGGGCTCTGGCCGCTCTATCGTGAATGATCTCGAGTAGAGACCGCGGGGTGCTGATACCGATGGGCGTGGCCACACCGTCACACGTGCTCGTCCGCGGAGGCGGTGGGTGCGTTCGATGATCTGGGTGCCGGGCAGTTCCGCGGGCGGTATCAGCATCGGGGGCGGCTCCGGCACCTCGGTCACCGTCTCCTCCTCAGCACGTTTGCGCAGGCAGTCACGGTGTTGGTGGCAGGTCTACTTCACCGCGGAGGACAGGTTCTGCAGCAGGTGCCAGCGATCAGCGACTTCCAGGGCATGAGGGGCGGCTTCCCTGACCGCCTGGGTATGGGCGGTGGCCCGATCCCGGCAGATGATCTCGGCGCCGGGATGCTCGGTGAGCCAGGCTGCGAACGTCTCGGAGGTGCGATCGGGCAGCACGTCCACGACCCGACCGGCCTCGACGTCTACCAGCACGGTGCCGTACGTACAGCCCTTGCGGAAGGCGAACTCGTCCACCCCCATTACCCGCGGCGCACGGGCCGTCGGCGCCGTCAACAGCCTTGAGCAGTCGGGGCCGGCCCGCGGCCAGCCGCAGGCGGCGGCACAACCGCGTGGTCGGACGTCCGCCGAGTTCGATCGCGATCGACCGCGGCCAGCCTGTCAGTCCGGTGCTGGAGCGGCGGTGCCGCGCGGACAGGCCCGGCACCCTCGACGAACGTCTTGCGGGAACAGCTCTTCCGATCACAGAAGTACCGGCGGACCCGCAGCCGCATCACGATCTGGCAGGATTCCAACGGTCTTTCATTCAGGGCGCGTTGGTACACGATGTGTGCGCGTCTCGCCTGTTTCCGGCAGTCTGGGCACCGGCTGGGGCGAGCGGTGGACGCCGCCTCCACCACAAGGACGTCGGAGGAGTCGCTGACGCACTCCACTCGCACATCGATTCAGGGATACAGCACAGCCTCGACCGTCTTGCTCGCCATGCCGGGACATATTCTGCCGAAACGATCCCTCGCTCACTCCGCTGACCTGGGGATTCACGGAACTGCGGCCAGAGCCGTTTTCAACGAACCCCATCACGTCTCCCGCTGGACGTCGAAAACGCGCCCTCGGCACCGTGCCGAAGTGACAGCCCGCTGAGCCCTGACCGCTACCACTCGTCGGAGAATCGGTCGGCGAGCGCCCGGATCTCCGGGTCGTATGGCCAGCGTTCGGCGAGTGTCTCCACGGCCACCCGTCGCAGGCCCCAGTTGGAGTCGTCGGCGGCTCGCTCGCGTAGCAGCGCCTCGGTCACGGGGTCGGCGCGCCAGCCACCTGCGAGTGCCCGGATTGCCGCGCCTCGACTGATCGTGTCGGTTTGGCTGGTGACGATTCGCCGGAACAGCGCGCCGGTCTCTGGGTCGGCGCGCCAGCCCGCCGCCAAGTGGTACACGGCGTTTGCGCGCAGGTGCTCGTCGGGGTCGGCGACGGCGAGCCGACTCAGCAGGGCGGCGGTCTGCGGGGTGCGACAGTTTGTGACGAGGGCCTGGACAGCGGCCCCACGGACGTAGGGCTCAGGGTCGTTCTCGGCCCTGTCGCGTAACAGCGCGACGGTGTCGGGGTGGTCGCGCCAGCTGGCTCCGAGCGTCCGTACCGTCGTCGCGCGTACGAACTCGGCGCTGTCGGCAACTGCGAGGCTGCGAAGCAGCGACCCGGTTTCCGGGTCGTTGCGCCATCCGGCGGCGAGGGCGAGGACGGCCATCTCTCGGGCCTGCGACTCGCCCTTGCCGTTGGCGACGCTGCGTAGCAGTGCCGCAGCGTCGGGATGGTCGGCCCAGACGGAGCCGACGGCCCATAGTGCGGCCTGCCGCACCGGCTCGCTCGCATCGGAGGTGGCGAGTTCGCACAGCCACGGCAGCGTTCGCGGATCGGTGTGCCACCCCGTGGCCAGCGCCCGCACCGCGGCCACCCGGACCGTGTTGTCGGGGTGAGTTTCGGCCCGTTCGCGCAGCAGCATGGGGGTCTTCGCATCGGTGCGCCGTTCGATGACGAGGGGCTTCAGCGCGGCGTGTCGCGGATCCTCCGCGGGTGGTGGGAGCGCCGACCGGGCTGTGGCGGGGCCGATGGGTCGGGTCTCGGCGCGGGCGAGCGCCCGCTTCGCGGCCTCTTGCACCCATGCCTCGCCATCTGAGCCGGCGGCGATCGAACGCAGCAGTGCCACGGTCTGCGGATCGTCGGGCCAGCCCTCGACGAGGATGTCGAACACGGAGGTCCGCAGGTGCGGGTTTGGATCGCAGGCTGCGCGCTTGCGTACTACGGCCGCAGCGTCCGGGTCGCCCGGCCAGCCAGTCGCGATGCATTTCACTGCGGTGAGGCGGACCCAGTGGTCCCGGTCACCGGTCGCGCATTGGCGTACCACGGCGAACGTCTCAGGTTCGTCGCGCCAGCCTTCGGCGAGCGCCGCTAGCGCCCCCCGCCGGAGGTACGGGTCATCGTCGGTGAGGCACATCCGCAGCCAGTCTCCGGTGGATTGTTCTGCATGGCGGATCATTGCGAACAGCTGTACCGAGCCGTACCTGACGTTTCCATCGGGGTCTGTCTCAGCGAACTCGCGGAGCAGGCCGGCGACCTGCGGATCGTCGGGCCATTCCTGGATGAGCGCGCGTAGCGCCTCCTCTCTGTCGGCGGGTGTGGAGCCGAAGACCGCCTGACTGACCAGACTCTCGCGGAACTCGCTGTTGTCGCGCAACAGCGCGGCACCGACCCGCGCGGCTGGCGGTACCTCGAACCAGGCGAAGCTTTCCCCTTCCCTCATGACGCTCAGGAACTGGCCGCGCGCCAGGTACCAGTCGTGATAGCGCTGACGGATGGTGGAGTTGCGTGCGCCGAGCCGGCCGAGCACAGGCGGTAGCGTCTCCACAACCGCGCGGGTGACCGGGGAACCGGGGAACGCCCGCTCTGCGACCATGTGCTCGATCAGCCCGATCACCGCGTTGACGACGGCGGAACACTGGACGGGTAGCTTGCCGGGGTCACGGACCTCGCCAAGGCATCGAGCGGCGAGCACGATGTGGTGTGGCGTCTCACCCAAGGACGACCCGGGCCGCCGAACGAACCACAGCGGATCGGCCGCGAGGAGATGGTCGACGATCTGGCCTGCGAGGCGCGGTTCGACCATTCCCGCGACGAGGACGAGGGTTTCGTGCCAGGCAGGGTCGGCCCAGTGCTTGCCGTACACCTGGTGCATGAGGGCATCCCCAGTCAGGCTGCGCTCGACGGTGAGCCGGTGCTGGATTTCCGCCGCGGCGAGATACTCAAGGAGTGCGCGGTGGAGGAAACCGTACAACTGTGCGCCGAAGTGGCTGAGGATGCTGTTCCGCGCGCAGAACTCATCGAGCATCGCGCGGGCGAGCGCCATAGAGCGATCAGGTGGGAACCCATAGCTTTCGCGCAGGTAGCCGACGAGCTCCGCAGTCAACTCCCGGTCGTGCAGAAGGTTTCCCGCTATCCCGACCTGGCCGTCCTGCATCCGATGGGCTACGCGGCGCAGCAGCTCCAGCCGGTCACACTCACGAAGGCGGCCCGCGTCCTCGGCTACCCGCTCGTCGTGTGAGTATCGGCTCGGATCCCACTGTGCGATGAAGGCACTCACGGCTTGCTCGTACACCCCGCGTCGGTCCCGCGGCAGATCCCGGTGCTCGCCGCGAAGGGCCAGCATGGTGAGCACCAACGGGTTGCCGGCCAGTTCACCTGCTGCCGGCGAGTCGTCGATGGCCGCCAGCAGTCGGTCGCGCAGGCGGGCCGCCTCGGCTGGCTGTGCCGGGAAAGCCAACCGGTACCAGCCAGTCACGAACGCGTCGATCTGTGCCCGGTCGAAGTCCTGCAGCATGTATGTGCGGAAGCCCTCGCGTTCGAGCACCGCCTGTTGGTACCCGATCACCCGGGACGTCACCACGACACGGGCGCTCGGGTAGCGCTCTGCGAAACCGGCGATCTCGCCGGTGACTTCCTCGCGCAGTCGTGGGTCGAACAGCTCATCGAGCCCGTCGAAAATCACCACCGCGCGGCCACCGGCGCGCAGGAACCCCTCGAGCACGTCTCTCGGCAGGCCCCGCCCGTCAGTGTGGTGCAGGCGGTCGACGAGATCGAGAAGGGTATGCGTGCGCCACCGCGGGTGGGCGTACGCGCCCAGCTCAACCAGAAGAGGCAGCGACCCGGCGAGCGGGGCAAGGTCCGGGTCGGTGCCAAGGTCCGGGTCGGTGTCCATCGCCTCCGCGAGCGCTAGCGCGAGGTACCGGGCGAACGTCGACTTGCCCGCGCCCGGGTCGCCGAGCAGCACGATTCGCTGAGCGGACTCTTCGGCCAGTACTTGCAAGACCCGGCGGGCCGGGCGGTCACCGCATGCCCGCCGGACGCGTTCCAGCGATTCGACGTCGCTCACCGCGGGCGCGGCGTACTGCAGCTCCCCCGCTGGCGGATCCATTCGAACCGACGGGGCGACGAACACGTCACTCAACTGGAGCGGCGGACGGCCGACCGGATCGCTCCCGGAGGCCAAGACTTCGACCCGCGCGTACCGTCGGCGCAGCCCCGCAAAGTACGCCTGGCGCGCGGCGTCGAACCCGTCCTGGCTGTCCGCTGCCGGAGTACGAGCGTGCGGGCTCGCCGCCTTCTGGGCGGCTTCCACGTGCATCTCCGGTCGGGCCGTGCCGTGTGAGTGCGCCCCGCGCAGGCGTGACAGCTCCGCCCTCTCCGAGCCGCTGATGCCCAACGCGTTGAGGATCGCCTTGAGCGTGAAAGACGACGGCGGCCCCTTCTCGGGGTTCAACGCATTGTTGACCGTCGCCTTACTGACCGCCTCATCAGCGAGTTCCGTCCGCCTGACGATATCGGCTTGGCTCAGGCACTGACGGTCCATAGCGGCCTTGAGTCGCCTCTTCAGTTCCCTGTTGGCGCCCGTGTCGGGCTCTGCATAGGCCACCCTGCCCCCTTGCTGTTCATTCTTGTTCACGTGAACCCGGTGAACGCCTCACGAGCTGATTCTGTACTCGACCGGCCGGCCGATCCCGCCTGAATCGGCACGATCGTTATGGAGGAGTACCGGAGATGACCACCGAACTGGCTCTGGCCATCGCCCCCGTTCTGCTGGTGGGAGTGCATGTGCTGCGGCAATACAAGGCCCAGACGAAGACGATGGGACTGGTCCGCGAGATCCGCGACTTGATCACGTTGCGCATGGTGCTACGCGACGCGAAGCCCAATCAGCGCGAAAGGCTGCTCGCGGCACACCGCGAGTGGCGTGTCGAGCCGACCAGAAAGCACCGAGGCTGAGCTTGTCCTACCTTCCAAGCCGTGGGTCAGAGCTGGTCATTCGTAAGATCGGCGGGCCCAGGGGATCTGGGTGTGGCTGTGAGTTTGTCGCCGTTGGATGGCTCAAAGAACTTGGCCGCCCGGAGCCCCGCGACGACTCGACCGCTCATTGGGATACGCGACTCGATCGCTGTGCAGGGCAACGTCGGCGAGGTCGTCCGAAGCCCTACCAACCGTCACGGCGGCGGCTTGACATCGTCATTGGGAAGTTTTCAACGTCGTGGGGGTCAGTTCAGCAGGGCGGCCGTGAACGTGTTGCGGTAGGCGGCCAACCAGGCTTGCATCCGGTCCCAGCGTTCCCATCCACCACGCTCGGCAAGTGCCTGGAGGTAGACGGGGTCACCGTCAGCCACGCGGCTGGCGACGAAGGCCCGGCAGGTCTCGGTGGCCTGTTCGATGGCGCCGGGCAACTCGGCACGTTCCCGCGACGACAGGCCGTAGCTGTCCGCGAGAATCCGCAGCCGTACGGGTGCATCCAGCCCGGCGGAGTAGAGGGCGGCTGCGGATGCGGGATGGAGCATGGGAACCCAATAGCGGGCGGTCATGGCGACGTCCCAGAGGGGGCGGCCTGGTGCCGCCAGGTCGAAATCGATCAGGGCAGCGGCACGGCCGCCACGGAAGACGACGTTGTCCGGGCACACGTCGTTGTGGCACAGCATCGTTCCTCCCTCCGGGTCGGCGAGGTCCCGGGGCCACTCGACACGGGTGTCAATCGCGATGGCCGCACTGGCCTCGTGCAGGCGTCGCAGCAGGCTCCCCACTGATTCGAGGGCAGTTTCCGTCAGCACCCAGCGCGGAAACGGAGGCAGGGCGACGTCGCCGGGGATGAAGGTCAGTTGCTCACGGCCGTCCGCGGTCAGGCCGGCTGGGGTCGGAGCTGCGTCGAAGCCGTGCTCCTTCAGCGCGCGGAGGTAGGCATGGAGGGCGTACGCGTTGCGTGGCGCCGGGCGTTCCACCAACGCACCCCTACGAAAGACCGCGCCTGCGTTCGCCATGCCGCCGACCAGCGCCTCGCCGTCCGCCGCCTCACCCTCACCTTCACCCGTCATACCGATCACGCTATCGCCAGATCGGTCCGGTGGGCCGGGATCGAAACGGGACTCGAACTTGGTCGCCCACCTGAGGATTCGCCGGATACCTCAGTGGCCTCGGCCTGATCCTGTGCTCCGGACCAAGGACGCTCGTGACCAGAGCGAGGCCATGGAGATGACGATGCTGTATTCCGATGCGTCGTCGAGGACGTGATCACGGGCGGCCAGTGGCGTGACGGGGACCCGGACGTCCTGGTCGTCGTCGAGGACGGATACGACGCCCGCGCATGGCCCACCTCCTTCGGCCTGCCGGTCGAAGTGCTCGGCCGGCTGCGTTCGGATCGGGTGATGCGCAAGCCCGTGCCCCAGCCCCGGAAATCGCCGCCGCAGGGCGGGCGGCCTCCGAAGCACGGCAAAGAGTTCCGTGTCGCCAGGCCGGACACCTGGGGTGAGCCGGACACAGCGACCATGCAGGTCACCGACCGCTACGGCACCGCCCGGGCGATGGCGTGGGACCGTATCCACCCTCGGCTCACCACCCGCTCGGCCTGGATCGATCACGTCGGCGAACTCCCGCTCATCGAGGGCACGTTGATCCGTCTTCAGGCCGACCACCTGCCCGGCGGCGGGGACCCGCTGCCGGTCTGGCTGTGGTCCTCCGGGACCGGGATGAATTCGAACCTGACGCCGGACATGCTGCTCTTGGCGGACCGCGCTTTCCACACCAATGATCTGCTCGCGCAGATCGCCCGCCGCGGCACGCAGTTCTTGGTGCGTTGCACCAGTCGTCGACACCCGCCGGTCCTGGCCCTGTTGCCCGACGGCTCCTACCTCGCGCGTGTCGTCGGGCTCACCCTGCGCGTGATCGAGGCCGAGATCCGCACCCGTACTGCCGACGGCAGCACTTCGGCGACACCTACCGGCGACTTTTGGCCATGTGTCGCTTACTGTGCAACGTTACCGGGGTTCGAGAATCGTTCAGGCCCGTGGAAGCGCACGTGGGGGGCAATGAAGAAGGTCATGGTTGCAGCGGTGGCGAGCCTGTTGCTCGTTGGCTGTTCCAGCGCGGAGGAGAAAGCGCGGGACAGTGAGTCGAAGCCGGAAGCAACCGCCGTCGAGAGCCAGGCGATTGCGGACGTCGTCGAGGATGAGCCGGATCCTGTGACGGTGGACGAGATCTCGTGCGACTGGGACGACTACACCTCCGTGGAGGAGGCATGGGCGGGCAAGCACGAGCACTGCGATGTCACACTCAGCGGCACAGAGATGAGCGACACGGAGACGAAAGCCGTGGAGACCGCATACGGGGACGAGGAGGAACGCCTCGACTCCTTCGGCCGCCCGGATGAGGAGGGAGACCTTCAGAGCCTCGGCGTTCTGTACAGCATTTGCGCCGAGAGCGCCCCCCGGAACTATCTCGATTCAGCCAACGAAGTGCAGAAGAAGGAAATCCGCGGCGCCTTCCTTCTGTGTCCGGTTCATCCCCAGGCACGCAAGTATCGGAAGCAGATCAAGGATGCGCAGGAACGCGACAAGCTTCGGGCCGAGGGGCGGGTCTTCGGTGAGGGCGTCCATCGCGTGGGCCCCGACGAGATCAAGCCAGGTACCTATTTCGTCACCGACGTCGAGGGCTGCTACTGGGAGCGAACCGACGCCAACGGCGAGACGCTCGACAACAACTTCGTCACTGCCGCGAAGCGGGTCCAGGTCACCATCATCGCCAGCGACTACTCCTTCAACAGTAGGAGTTGCGGGGAGTGGCAGCCCGTGGGCATCTGACAGCTCGTTGGTCGCGCCGCCCGGACGTCGAAGGGACCGCACACGGCTCGTGTGCGGTCCCTTCGACGTCCGCCGGTCGTCGCGAATGGCTCGACGTCCTCGTCGGCGACGGCCGGCTCACCCCCGGCCCGCTGCTGCGCCGTATCGACCGCCACGGCAACATCGGCGCCAAGGCCGCCGGCCGCCCAAGGACGACCGCCGCCGCGCATCACCGCCGACACCGTCAACGACATCATCAAGGCCGCCGCCCGCGCCGCCCGGCTCACCCCGGTCCCCTCGCGGCCGCCGACGCAGCGCCCACCGCCGAAGAGGTCAACGCCATCCTCAAGGCCTGGCGCACCGCTCGGCGCGCAGCCCGCGCCTCCGCACGCCGCATCACCGGCCACTGCTTCCGTCGCGGCTGGATCCAACAGGCCCTGGCAGCCGGCTACCCGCCCGAGACGGTCGCAGTGCACTCGCGCCACTCCCTGCGCAGCACCGCCCTCGACGCCTACCGCCGCAAGAAGGTCCTCTGGAACCAGAACCCACCCGCTTCTTGGGCCGGGCCACCTGACCAGCCGCTCGTCCGCTACGACTGAGCGTCCGGGGGCCGGCGCTGCACCAAGTGCGACGGTTCCGGTTCTCGTCCGGCCTGGTGGTCAGGCCACCGGCAGGCCGGGCACAATCCCCGAGGGTTGGCTGCTATGAAGAGCCTTTTCCTCATCCTCATGGGCCAGAACGGGGAGCGGGGCCTTCCTGGCGGCAAGCCGACATGGGGACCCGCGGGCCGGGCGGCGCTCGATCGTGTTCTGACGTCCAGCTTGCGCTGGCCCTCTCCCGCATAGGCCCCTCTCCGATCTCGGAGCGACGCAGACCACTTCAAGGCGCTTTGCGGCTGGTGTCTGAGCTGGGATCCGGGGCCTGTTCAGCTATCGCTGATTCTTCGAGGAATCCAGCCTTCTGGTGACCGTGCGTGATCTCCGGGGCATATCGACTCAATGTTCCGGCGGTCTTGTTGCGGAGCCGAGTGGTGGTCTTGTCGTGGTAGCCGAGAGCCTCTGCAGTGACGGGAGCGGATCTCCAGGAGTTGCTGCCGGATGGCGGCGCCGGGGGCGGCCGCGGCCGGGACACCGATGGCGTTGAGTAGTGCAGACGGGTGGTCGGGCCGAACGGCTGGCCCCCGGCGGCCGGGGAAGAGCCAGCGGGATGCCGGGTTGGTGGCGGTGTTCCTGTTGTCGCGGTCCGCGATGTGCTCCAGCAGCAGGTCAGCAACCGGTGCGGGAACAGGCGAGGCTGGTCCGCCGAGCCGTAGCAGCACCGTTTCTCCGTCGCGGATCACGTCGTCGACCGTGAGCCGGACGATCCGGGTCAGAGGTTGCGCGTAGGCAGCGGATGCCTACAGATATCTGATGGAGCGTCACTATTTGCCGTTTCTGTGGCGCGGCGTACGCGGTCTCGCACCCGATCGGTACATCACAATCGAACGCAGTGGTCACCCCTCTGTGGCAGGTCCCCAAGATGTGTGTGCCAGAACTTCACTTTCGCCTACAAACCAGGCGGCCGAACGCCGCTAAGCAGTACGAGCCGGCGCATCGACTTCCAGCTCAAGCGGCACGCCATCACCTATGACTTGAGCATCGGCAAGTTGGACAACGCCTGTTTGGAGACGACCAGTTGCTTCGCCATGGAGCTGGGGACCACGTGACGTTGGTGCGCGGAGCGACTGTCGCGTGGATTCGGGAAATGCTGCACGCGGCCCTCAACCTGAACGGCCCGACCCGCGCCCACGTCATCGTGACCGCCGACGAGATCGTCACCGCGTTCACGGGGGCACAGGTCTGACGCTCACCGTAGAACTGCTCATCGGCGCGGCCAGTGTGCCGGCGACGACGGGATCGGTGAAGGGCCCTGAACCCGGCGACCGGGGCGCCTGTCGAGTTCGGTGCGGCGGTACGCCGAAGTCGTGGGGGCGATGGCTTACGACCGGAGGCGGGCGCCTGTTCCCAGGCGGGCGGTGACTTCACGGGGAGTGAGGGTGGCGTGTTCCGTGGAGCACTCGACGACGACGCGGACCGGGGCGTCGCAGTCGGTGTGGCGGATGTCCAGGAGAGGGCCCTCGGGGCCGAGGGCGTGCGTCTCGCCCCACTGGCTCAGCGCCATGAGGACGGGCCACAGGTCCCAGCCCTTGCGGGTCAGGCGGTATTCGTTGCGGGAGCGGGTGCCGGGCTCCTGGTAGGGGACGGTTTTGAGGATGCCGCTGGAGGTCAGCTTGCGGAGGCGGTCGCTGAGGACGGCTTCCGACAGGCGGATGTGGCGGTGGAAGTCATCGAAGCGGCGGACGCCGTTGACGGCGTCACGCAGGATCAACAGTGTCCATTTCTCCCCGATCACGTCGAGCGTGCGCTGGACGGGGCAGTTCTCCGTGCTCGCCTCAAGCCACTCCATCCCGCCATCGTAAGGGACCTGCCTTCGCCATTGACAGTCAGGTGAGTAAAAGTCTAGCTTCACTTGGAAAAGTCAGCTGACAGTCAGAGGGAAGGCGCTGGACCGTGGGGCGAACGCGTACGTATCACTGGGACGACCCCGCGATCTCGGCGGAGGCCGCCGGGCGTATGGCCGGTATCGACTTCCTGCGCGAGGTGCAGGCGGGGAGACTGCCGAAGGCGCCGATCAGTCACACCGTCGACTTCGACCTGGACGAGGTGGAGCCCGGCAGGGCGGTCTTCTCGCTGACACCGGGGGAGGAGCACTACAACCCGATCGGCAGTGTGCACGGGGGCGTCTTCGCCACCCTGCTCGACTCGGCGGCGGGCTGCGCCGTCCAGTCCACCCTCCCGCAGGGCATGGCGTACACCTCGCTCGACCTGACGGTGAAGTTCCTGCGGCGGATCACCGTGGAGACGGGCCCGGTGCGCGCCATCGGCACGGTCCTCAGCAAGGGCCGCCAAACCGCCCTTGCCCAGGCCCAGTTGGTCGACGCGCAGGGTCGTCTCCTCGCCCACGCCACCAGTAGCTGCCTGCTCTTCCCGGTGCCCGCATCTCAGGTGTGACTCCGCAGGCAGTGCCCTCGGACCGTGGGGCACCGGGACAACTGGGAGTGCATCGACATCCCGCTCGGCGGCTGCCCGCTGCCCCTTGGTCTTTTGTCATGGAACAGCAGGCGCTCGCCCGGGGTGGTGGTATCGAGCGCATCGTGCGGCGAGGTGAAGCCGATGCCGCGCTTGCGCAGGCCGGACACGATGGCGATGAGGTCCTGGATGGAGCGGCCGAGCCGGTCGAGCGCCGGGACGACGAGGGTGTCGCCTTCGCGGAGGTAGTCGAGGGCCTTCCACAGTTCCTCGCGCTCGGCGTTCTTGCCGGACTCCTTGTCGGCGAAGACCCGGATGCGGCCTGCTTGATTGAGGGCGTGAATCGTCTGACACCGTTTTGCGGACCTGGTCCGGCGCTGGTCCGGCCGCGAACCCGTGCTGACGGATCTCGCTCATCAATCGGTCGATTCTCGAACACGAGAGTCTCTGGGAGATTCCTCCGGCGCGTCACGCGCCGGAGGAAGGAAGGGCTGGCTAGGGGATGGCCTCGATGCGCTCCATATGGTCCTCGCCCCATGCCCCGAGTGGCGCGAGTGCCGTGTTGAGCGAGCTGCCGAAATCGGTGAGCGAGTACTCCACCTTGGGCGGAACCTGCTGGTAGACCTTCCGGTGCACCAGGCCGCTGGCCTCCATCTCCCGGAGTTGAAGGATCAGCATCCTCTCGCTGATGCCGGGCACCGCCCGCCTCAACTCTCCGAAACGCAGCGGCCCCTCCTCACCGAGCGAAAACAGGATTAGCCCCTTCCACTTACCGCCCATGACGGC
Organism: Streptomyces sp. NBC_01314; assembly: GCF_041435215.1. NCBI lineage: Bacteria > Bacillati > Actinomycetota > Actinomycetes > Kitasatosporales > Streptomycetaceae > Streptomyces > Streptomyces sp. NBC_01314. Next base: position 10,609,558 of record NZ_CP108394.1, read on the forward strand.
GATGGCGGCGTCGAGCCCGCAGATATAGGTCCGCTTGGTCATCAGCACTCCTACTGACAAAAGTGTGGGTACCGAACAGAATTGTAGGTACTTGATCAAATGTATGTGGGGATTCCAGAATGGAATGAGAGCCGCGCAGGACGCGCTGATCGGCGATTGCGTGGCTGCTCAACCATCCGACCGCTGACTGGAGTGACGCATGACCAGGGATGCCCCCACACCCGTGACCATCGTCGGGCTGGGGTCGATGGGCCGGGCACTGGCCGGAGCGTTCGCCGACGCGGGGCACCCGACAACGGTGTGGAACCGCACGCCGGCCAAGGCCGTACCGCTGGTGGCCAAGGGCGCCGTCCATGCCCGGGCGGTGGAGGCCGCGGTCGAGGCGAGCCCGCTGATCATCACGTGCCTGACCACCTTCGAAGACACTCGCTCGGCCCTGGAGCCGGCTGCGGCGGCGCTGTCCGGGCGTGTCCTTGTCACGTTGAACAGCGGTTCGCCCGCCGGCGCCCGCGCCATGGCTGCCTGGGCGACCGGCCGCGGCGCCCGGTTTCTGGCCGGAGCGGTCAAGAACGTGCCGGAGGCCGTGGGAGGGTCGGACACGCTGCTGTACTACAGCGGAGACAAGACGGTGTTCGACGAGTACGAGGCGACGCTGAAGGTACTGGGCGGCGACACCGTCCATCTGGGAGATGAGACCGATCTCGCCGCCCTGTACGAGATGGCCGTGGGCGCCATGCTGCTGCCCGCGCTCGTCGGTTTCTTCCAGGGGGCCGCGGCCGTTCAGGCCCGTGGGCTGGAGGCGAGCAGCATGGTGCGGTTCGCAGGGAAGTGGCTGGACATGATCAAGTCTCTGCTGCCGGTCTACGCCATGGAAATCGACGGCGGTGACTACACCGATGCCGCCTCCTCCGTGAACCTCTTCCTCGCGGGCGCGGCCCATGACATGGAACTGGCCGAGGAGACGAACGTCGACGTGGCCTGGCTCGCTCCACTGCACGACCTGGTGGAGCGGGCGGCCGCGGCGGGTCACGGCGACCACAGCATCTCGGCCCTGACCGAAGTACTCAGGAAGCCGGCACAGAAGGCGTGACGCGACTTCTGTTCCGAGGCACATGTTCCCGCGGATCCGTCCATGGTCTTGGGTCACAGTCACGCCGCCTGCGACAGGCTGCGGCGGCCACCCGGCCTCGAAGGTGTCGGCGCAGGTCGTTCGGTGAGGGAACGGCACGTTCATACCTCACCCGGAAAGACGTTCAGGCTTTGATGTGATGTTGAGGAGTGTTGTGAGCAAGCACGATGTGACGGTCATTGGGCTCGGGCCAATGGGACGTGCGATGGCGAGCGCGTTCCTCGGCAGGGGCTACCGGGTCACCGTCTGGAACCGGACCGCAGGCAAGGCGGACGAGTTGGTGGGCGCGGGCGCCGACCTGGCCGCCACGGTCCACGGCGCGCTCGCCGCGAGCGAACTGGTGATCCTCAGCCTGACGGACCACCACGCGATGTATGCCGTCCTTGAGTCGGCCACCGAGGCGCTGTCCGGCCGGGTCCTCGTCAATCTCAGCTCGGACACGCCCGAGAGTGCCCGCAGCGCTGCGCGGTGGGCGTCAGGACATGGGGCCCGGTACCTCACCGGAGGTGTGCAGGCCTCACCCCCGGGCATCGGGCAGCCCGGGCTCTCCACCTTCTACAGCGGGCCCAAGGAGGTGTTCGACGCGCACCGGGAGGCCCTGAAGGTGCTTACCGGCACGGACTACCGCGGCGAGGACCCAGGGCTGGCGGCGTTGTACTACCAGGTCGGGATGGACCTGTTCTGGACGACGGTGCTCGGCTGGCTGCACGCCCTCGCGCTGGCGGATGCCCACGGCGTCTCGGCCGAGGAGATCCTGCCGTCTGCGTCATCCGTGCTGTCCGGGATGCCAGATTTCCTGGCCTTCTACACACAGCGGATCGACGCGGGTGAGTACCCGGGCGACATCGAAAGGCTCGCCATGGGTGTGGCGAGCGTCGACCATGTCCTGCAGACCGCCAGGGGCGCGGGGGTCGACACCTCGTTGCCGACGGCGGTCCTGGAGATTTTCCGGCGAGGCACAGCAGTCGGCCATGCCGACGACAGCGCGACCAGCTTGATCGAGGTCCTGAAGAAGCCCGCCGTATAGCCGCTTCGTGCCGGTCCGGCTGACGCGCGGTCTCAATCGGCACCGCGAACCCCGCTACCTCTTTGTTGGCCCCGTCCTGCCCGAAGGACGGCACTGGTGAGGCTCGTCATCGGCTGACCGGCGAAGATCAAGGCGGTGCGCAACCCGCGGTGGCTGTTCCGCGTCGCCCCCTCAGTCTTACGGCCTGCCTCGCCCGTCATCGCGGTCGCGTCCGGCTCGTCGTCTGTGTGCGGGTCGCGCAGGTGGCGTCGGCCCGGTACTGCGGGCCGGGTGAAGGCGTAGCAGCCGAGGAAGTTGATGTGGTCGTACTTGTAGCGGGGACGAGCGGGCGAGGAGCTTGTCGCTGACGGGGAAGCCGTCGGCGGCCGGCTGCTTGACGGCGGCGTCGATGTAAAGCCCGACTTCTCCCTGACGGTCAGGGCCGGGCGGCGGCGGCAGGTCGCCGTCGGTCGATCGCGGCGGCGGTCAAAGGCTGCGGCGACTGTGCCTCGTCGGCGTGGTGATCGGCGTGGTGGGGTGACCGGACCGGACTGGCTCGGACCGGACCGGACTGGCTCGGAGCCGAAGCTGCGGTACGCCTGTCGCCCGGCGCGGTTGCTTCACCTGGGGCATGGCGAGGCTCGTGGTGATGGCCGGCACCGTGAGCCTCGCCGGCGAGGGTGAGTTCAGGTGCCGGGTCCGTGTCTGCCCTAGCTGATGAAAGTCCGACGCCCGCCTGTCGTCCTTGCCGCGGAGGGCGACCGGAGGCGAGGCGGCCGGCCCCGCTGTCGCCCTCTTTGGATTACGTTCGCAATACCATAGACTGGTGAAGTCCGTGTAGGGCAACCGGTCTCTCCGGTCGGCAAAGGAGTGTGTGCTGTGGTGCGGTATGGAAAAGAGCACAAGTCGGCGACGAGGCGGCGGATCATCGAGGTGGCGGGCCGCCGGTTCAAGCAGGACGGTATCGACAGCTCCGGGGTCTCGACGCTCATGAAGGACGCGGGGCTGACCAATGGGGCCTTCTATGCTCACTTCCAATCCAAAGATGACCTCGTCACCACGGCAATCGCCGACCAGTTGACGGTGCAGGCCGAGGATGTCGTCGCACGGGCTGCGCCTGGCCGTGCCGGACTCGAGCAGATTGTGCGGGGGTACCTGTCGCCTCGGCACCGCGACAGCCTTGGCGATGGCTGTCCCAACGCCGCTCTGCTCGACGAGATCGGGCGTTGTGCCGATACGACCAGGCAGGCGTACACCGACGGCGTGCTGGTTCTCATCGACGGCATTGCCGCCCGCATGGTGCCTGAGGACCCGCCCTCCGCACGTGTGAAGGCGCTCAGCCTCCTCGGCCTGATGGCCGGGACACTGCAGCTAGCCCGCGCCTTGACCGACAGCCAACTCTCCAATGAGCTCCTCGATCAGGGGATAGACAACGCCCTGGCCCTGCTGGACGCCGGGCAGCGCGTCTGACGCACCACATCCCCAGCCCCAGGCAGTGGCTCTCCATGATTCTGCCCCGACGTCGAGATCGCCGGCTGGGGCGGGCGCCTTGCCGATGCCTCCGCGGCGATGCTCGACCGGCTCCCGCGCCGGCCGCACTCGTCGACATCGACGGCCCCTCCCCTGCCGGCTCCGCAACCACCAGAACCAGGCCGAGATGCTGTGGAGTGGAGGGGACGTCCGTGTCGGATTCAGTGAGGACGACGAGTGGATGACGAGACGAGTGGATGGCCAGCAGGTGACGAGCAGATCTGGCCGAAGGCGAGAACCCTCATCAATGCCGCCAGGCCGTCCTGCTCCAGCGCGTCACGTCCTACGCGAAGGGCGTGACCAACTGCATGCCGGACCGGTCGCTCCGGCCCGCAGTCGAACGGGACGATTCAATCCGAGCTGGTCGGCGACACCGGATCGGGTGCCGCTGCCAGGCTGAGTGAGGCGGCGCTCGGCCGATGTGGCAGCGGAGTCCGTTGCCGGTGTCGCGCAGGATCAGCAGCGTCCACAGCTCCCGTCACGTCGAGCGTGTGCTGGACCGGGCGGCTGTCCGTGCTCACCTCAAGGCTCACCTCAAGCCACTTCATCCCGCCACCACGGGGCTCCTGACTTCATTATGGACACCGGCAAGGTCCGCGCCATCGGCACGGTCGTCAGCAGGGGGCGCCAAACCGCTCTCGCGCAGGCCCATTTGGTCGACGAGGCGGACCGCCTGCTCGCCCACGCCACCAGCACCTGCATGCTCTTTCCCATCTCCGCGCACTGAACCGAGACGGGCATGTTCGCGGCTCGCACGGGCAGCGCTCCCGACCGCGACCTCGACCTCGGTTGACGGTCACATCACCGCACGTATGCATCACGGCAGGTGCTGGAACCGCTGGTCGACATGGGGATGTCCGCCCATCGACCGGTGCTCTTCGCCAATCTCGCCGGGCTCCTGGTCGGCCGCGGCGGGTTCGTGCTCGTGATCGGCGTGTCATATCTGGTCCAGATGGCGTCGAAGGTCGCGGGATACGGATTCGACGCGACTGTGCTGCGTTCCTCGGTGGAGTACCTGTTGCCCAGCACCTGGCGTCGCTGCTCACCGCGCCGGTCGGCGGACAGTTGGTCCGCCGGCGCGGTCCGCGGGTGGTCCTGGCGCTGCCCTCGGCGAGCGGCACGGCGGTCAGCGGTGTCCTCCTGGCGCGGCAGGTCCTCGCAGCCTGCGACCGGGCACCCCATCGAGTGCCGGCCTACGTCCCCCCCCATGCCTGAACATGCCCCTGCGGGGCCTCGTCACCCGCAAAGTGCTGTGCACCGGGGTCCCGGCGTCCTGGCGCACCCGGGCAGGGACGAGTTGCTCCGGCCTCGCGGGCTTCTCCCGGGGCGCGCAGGTCTTGGAGGAGGGGAGGGGTGAGCCGAAGCCGAGGAGGTGCGGCGATCGGGACCGGCGCGCCAGAGCGCCTTCAGGGCCGGCGCCACCTGACCTCCGTTTCGCGTTGGGTCTTCAGGCCGGGCCGATTCACGCCTCGTCCGGTCCCTTACGCGACGTGACGTCCAGATGGGGCGACCGTTCGTGACAGGGCCGTGAGATGGGTGGAGGCGTCCGCCTGCTCATGCCGCCGTGGCCGGATGGGCGAAGAGAGTGGGGCGAGGGCGCCACTCTTGTGAGTACGGTCATAATCTAAATTTTGTCAGGCCCTTGTTCGCAGGTCGACGCCCTGCTTATTGTCATACAGTCATAATGTAAAAGGTCAATGAGCATGCGGGCGCAGCATCCTGCCGGACCCGCCGGCCCCAGAGGCCCAGCAACTCTCTCAGTCGAAGGGGACTTCCCATGAAGTCGCTGGTCTTGCCGAAGACGACGCCGGGGGCAGCGGACGAGGCGTGGGATGACGTACGGACGGACATCGATACGGCCGTGGCGCGACCGAACCCGGCCACCCCCGGCCCGCTCGCCTCCTTCGCCCGGTTCGTCCTCCTCGGCGGCGGTGTCGGGGTGGCGTCCAGCGGTGCCGTGGTCGAGCTCGCCGGACTGATGCCCTGGGTGGTGGCGAATGCTCTGGTCACCGTCGCCTCGACGCTCCTCAGTACGGAGCTCCACGCGCGCTTCACCTTCGGGACAGGGCATGCCGGATGGCGCCAGCACTGGCAGTCCGCCGGGTCGGCCACGGCCGCCTACGCGGTGACCTCCATCGCGGTGCTCGTCCTGCACCTCGTGCAGCCGTCGGCCGGAGCGCTCTACGAGCAGGTCGTCTACCTCACCGCCGCCGGGCTCTCCGGTGTCGGACGTTTCCTGGTGCTGCGTGTGTTCGTCTTCGCCGGTGGCCGGACCCGGCCCGCGGTGCGGGCAATGAGCCCGGCGCCGGCACGGGAAACGGGCGCCAAGGTGTCCCTGCTCTTCCCGGTTCCGGCGTTGTGAGAAGCCGTCCGACAGTGTCTCCCTCGCCGATGACCGCAGACTTCAGACGCCGCAGACTTCAGATGACCGCCGGGCGGAATGCCGCTCTGTGGGAGGCCGCCGTCCGGGGAGAGACCGACAGCCCCCAGCCACAGGGTGGCCGTCGCCTCCCCCCAAGTCGGCCATGGACTGGCGGTGAGAACGCCGACGAGCCGGGCCCCTGGCACCTCGCCGCGGCGCTGGAAGCCGTGGGCAGACCCGACGAGGACGTGGCCCGACTGCTGGAAGAGTCGGCCCGCCGGTCCTGGGCGTGCGGTGGCTGTGCCACGGCGGCCCGTGCCTTGCGGCGCGCGGCGACGCTGTCCCCCAGACCGTCGCGGACTTCGCCGCCCGGTTCATCGAGGTATGGGTGCCGCGTGGGGTGCGCGCTTCAGCGCCGGCGCGGAGTTCCGGGGCTGCCCGGCCGGCTCGCCGATGCCCGGAGTGGATTCCTACCCCAGGGATGATCTCCTTCACGGCCCCTTGGGCAGGGTCAGCCGCCGAACCAGGTCCACCCAGGTGGCCTGGAGGCGCGCGGTGGCCACCCCGCGCTCCTTGCGCAGGTAGTCCGCCGCTTCGAAGCTCGTGAAGGCGAGAAGGGCGTGGGCGAGCATGTCGTGGTCCCCGTCAACCCCCGTCTCACGCAGGAGAGTTGAGACATGACCATGGATGGCCCGGCCGGTGTCCGAGGCGTTGCGGCGTGCGTAGGGCACCTGGCGTCCCAGCGCCGTGCCCAGGTCCGCGTCGGCGGCGATGCGCTCGAGCAGGGCGCAGCCGAACGCTGCCAGACGATCTCCCGCAGGCGCTCCTGGCCCCAGAGGAGGCGGACCTGAGGTATACACCTCCTGGAACTCCGCCTCGGCTTCGTCGAGGAGAGCGAGCAGGAGGCCGTCGCGGTCGCCGAACCGGCGAAAGAGCGTGCCTTTTCCTACGCCGGCCGCCTCGGCGACCTCCCGCATCGTCACATTCTCGACCCCCTGCTCGGCGATCAGTCGTCCGGCCGCTTCCAGCAGCCGGGAGCGATTGCGCGCGGCATCGGATCGCTCGGCGGTGACGCCGACCGATGTGTTGTTCGGTCTCTCCGTCACTGTTCACTCCCGTGATGTCGCGCGTGCGTACATCCACGCTTCCGTCCTGGATCTGCGCCTGGCGTACATGGACGGGAAGGCGGCTGAGGGGCGAGGGGGCCGGTCGGCGCGCAGGTCGTGACAGGAGCCACGTAGGGGCCCTCGGAGGTCCGGCGTCCACTGAGGGTTCACGCCGCCTGTACTGGTCATGAGGCACCCGGGGTCAGCATCGGCTCCCGGCCCCGGGACGCCCGGCGGCGATGATCGCCACTCGGAGCAGGCGGTACCTCGCATGGTCATGAGGTGCCGTCTGATTCGGTGTCAGGGGTCTGCCGCTCGACTCAGGCGGCGAGGAAGTTGGCCACCTCGGTCGCGAAGGCATTGACATGCTGGAACAGGAAGGCGTGGCCGGCGTCGCTGTAGAGGACCAGGGTGGCCGAGTCGAGGTGCTGGACGGCGACGTAGGAGGCCAGGGCGTTGACCATCACGTCGTGGACGCCGTTGGCGTACAGGACGGGCTGCTTGATGGTCTCCAGATTCGCCCGTACCTGTTCGAACGGAACCGTCATGAACTTGACGATCGCCTCGCGTTGGCGCACGGCCGCTGTCTCGGACACCGCGGGGCCCCCGGCGGCCAGTCGTGTCGAGACCTTGGTGAGGTGCTCGACCCCGGCGGCACGGGCCGCGGCGGTCTCGGGGTAGAACAGGTAGAGCATGTCGTCCGCGTCGGCGTCGGGCTTGGCCATGATGGCCTGCACCTTCTCGGGCAACGGCGGCAGCTCGGGCACCGGGCCCGGACCGCTGCCCGCCACGACCAGCTTGCGGACGAGGTCGGGCCGCCGCAGCGCAACGTGCTGGGCGACGAAGCCGCCCATGGACCATCCGAGCAGGTCGGCCCGCGCCAGGCCGAGGGCCTCGATGAATTCGATGGCGCCGTCGGCGAATCCTTCGATGGAGTCGCGCGGCTCACCGGTCGTGTATCCGATCCCGATGTTGTCGAAAAGGATCACGTCGTGCTCGGCGGCCAGGAGGTCCAGGAACTCGGGGTCCCACCAGTCGATGGTCCCGCGGAAGCGGTTCACCAGGACCAGGGGGACGCCGCCTCGTGGGCCCATCCGCCGGTAGGTGAACGTTGCGGAAGCGCCTTCCACGGACAGGTCCTCGGTCTTGTCTGCCAGATAAATGCGCATGATGTGCTTCTCCTCTTGCCGGTGTGCCTGAGAGATGTGGTCTGTCGGGCCGGGCGTCAGTCGGACGCTTTGCTGGCTTGCGGATCTTTCGTCGAGGACCCGGTCGTGGAACGGCGCGGCGCCTCGTGCGAATGCGTGAGGCCGACGGGCTGACGGGTGGTGCGGTCACGGCTCGGGGTCGGTGGTTGCCGCGACGATTGCCCTGACGACGGTTGAGTGGTCGGCCTTCGCCGTCCTGTGCCGCCGCCGCTGCCCTCACGCCGATGGCTCGCGACGGGGCGGGCGTGGGCACCGAGCATCGGCATCGACGGGCACGGTGCGGATTCCTGGCGGCTGCTTCTCACGGGAGCTGCGGACGGCCCATCGACTCGCCGCGGCCTACGAGTGGGAGTTCGCCCACCCGATCGCCAACGTCGCACGTCAGGCGAGGAGTTCGGAGCCCGAGATCCTCGCCGAGCAACTCGCCTCGTGGAGGATCTCGGCCTTCCGGAAGGACTGTTCCCTCATACCATCTTGACGACGACCTTGCCGGCCTTCGCGCGCCTCTTCTCGGCGTACTCCAGCGCCTCTCGGGTCGACTCGAACGGGAAGACGGTGTCGACGACGGGGTGGATCCTGCCGGCGTCGACGAGTGGGGTGAGCTTGCGCAACTGGTCGCCGCTGGCCTTCATGAACAGGAACGAGTACGTCACCTGCCGGCGCCGGGCGCGGCGTCGGATCCGGAAGCTCAGTGCGGACATCACCAGCCGGATGATCGGATTCGCACCCAGCTCCCTGGCGAAAGCCGCGTCGGGCGGGCCCGCGACACTGATGACCTGCCCGCCGGGCTTGAGCACGTCCAGGGACTTGTGGAGCGTCTTGCCGCCGAGAGAGTCCAGGACGACGTCGTAGTCGTGCAGCACCGTCTCGAATGCCTGCTTCTTGTAGTCGACGACGATGTCCGCGCCCAGACGCTTCGCCAGGTCGACGTTGGCCGTGCTCGCGGTGGTGGCCACGTGCGCGCCCAGCTGCTTCGCCAGCTGGACGGCGATGGTGCCCAGGCCGCCGGAACCCGCGTGGATGAGGACCTTCTGGCCCGGCTGGACGCGCGCCCGCTCTACCAGCACCTGCCATGCGGTCAGGGCGACCAGCGGAAGGGACGCGGCCTCCTCCATGGTCAGTGTGACCGGCTTGATCGCCACGTCGTCCTGGTGCACGGCGATGAGTTCGGCGAACGTGCCGATGCGGTCCTGGTCGGGCCGCGCGTAGACCTCGTCGCCCACCGAGAACCGAGTGACGGCCGCACCCACCTCGACCACCACCCCGGCCAGGTCGTTGCCCGGGACGAAAGGAACCCGGTACGGCAGGATTGCCTTGAATGCCCCGTCCAGGGTCTTGAGATCGAGCGGGTTGATGCTCGCCGCATAAATCTGGATCAGGACGTCGTCCGCGCCCACCTCCGGGTCCGGCGCCTCACCGGCCCGCAGGCCGGCCCTGTCGCCGTAGCGCTCGACCAGGAATGCCCTCATCGTTCTCTCCGTATCTTGCTCGCAAGCGGACGGGCTGGGTGCGGTGCCCGGCGTTCACCTCGGCCGGCAGGGCTTTCGAGGGCCCGTCTTGCGTCATGGATGCCGTCGGTAGCCGGTGTGGTCAACGAAAGATCCAAAGCCAGTTGAATTACGTTCGTAATATTAAATGGTCGGCCGGTGGATGGCAAGTAAGCCCTCGTCTGTGAAGGTGCATCGCGCCTGGGGCGGAATCGGGGCATCAACGAGAAGCGCCCGGCCGCCGGGCCATCGCCCGCAAGGCCCCGCGACAGTCGGCTCTGTGGCGAGGCATGGGTGCGGTGTGGTGTGGTTTCAAGCAGTGCGCCCCGGCGGGGCGGACGGGCGCCCTGCGGCAATGGACGGGCGCGCGCTGTCCGCATGGACGGGCGCGTGCTGTGTGGCGAAGGCCATTCCCCCCCCCGGCCGTGAACGGTGCGCCGGTTCGTCAACGCGTCCGCAGGGCGGGAGGCGCGGTGGTGCTCAGTGCGTGGGGGACAGGGTGCCGCGGAAGGTGCGCCGGTAGGTGAGCGGGGAGACGCCGATGGCGGCGTGCAGGTGTTCTCGTAGCGATGTGCCGCCGGCGAAGCCGACTTGGCCGGCGATCTCGTCCACCGGCAGGTCGGTGGTTTCCAGGAGGTGTCGTGCGCGGTCGACGCGCTGCTGGATCAGCCAGCGTCCCGGGCTCATGCCCACCTCTTCGGTGAAGCGGCGGGCGAAGGTGCGCAGGCTCATGTGGGAGTGCTCGGCGAGGTCCGTCAGGGTCATGGGCTCGTGGAGGTTCTCCAGCGCCCACTGGCGGGCGGTGGCCGTTCCGCTGGCCGTGGCCTCGGGCACCGGGTGCTGGATGTACTGCGCCTGTCCTCCTTCGCGCCACGGGGGGACGATGCACATGCGGGCCACCTGATTGGCGACTTCAGTGCCGTGGTCCTTGCGAATGATGTGCAGGCAGACGTCGAGCCCGGAGGCGGCGCCGGCCGAGGTCAGCACATCTCCGTCATCGATGAACAGGACGTCGGGATCCAGTGCGACCTGAGGGAAGCGTGCGCGGAAGAGGTCCGCGACCATCCAGTGGGTGGTGGCCGGCCGACCGTCGAGGAGACCGGCTGCGGCAAGGACGAAGGCGCCGGTGCAGATCGATACGAGGCGGGCGCCTGGAGCCACGGACGCGAGCACCTGGACCACGGCTTGCGGAGCTTCCCGGGTCACGGCGGTGGTGACGAAGGGCGGGATGATGACGGTGTCGGCGGTGTGCAGCACCTCCGGGCCGTGCTCGACGGTGATCGAGAAGTCGGAGTTGGTGCGGACCGGGCGGCCGTCGACGCTGCAGGTGAGAACCTCGTAACGGCCCACCGCCGCCCCGAATACCCGGCTGGGAATGCCCAGTTCGAAGGGGTACACACCGTCGATGGCCAGAACGACGACTCGATGAATGGGCACCATGGCGTGATCCCGTCGAAAGTTGGAATTCAGGCCATGGTATCGGACCGTTACGGCAACGCGCAGCACGCGCAGCGTCGCCCTGTGCGCAACGGTCCTTTCGCCGAGCAACGGCGCCTTGGCCTTCCCGACGGGGACCCGGTGGGGTGGTCGCCGACACCTGACGTCTGCCGCGGACGAGATTGCCGGCCATCCGGCAAGGGCCACGGCTCGGAGACCCGGATGGGCCGCATGATCAGCACCATGGGCAGGAGGACCCGAGGCGTTCACCGCGACCTTCAGCGAACCTGGGACCGGTGGTGAGGTCGCGCCGGGCCCAGCACGGTTCAGGCGACAAGCAGGTGCCACTGGGGTCGGTGGACAGTGCTGAGACGCTCCATCGGGTAGCGCGGCCTGTCCCGAGCCGGGCTCAGCGTGGGCTCCGACCGTGGAAGCTGCAGGCGCTCATGACCCGCCACGCCTGGCGCGGAACGAGGTGCGCCCGTTCCGCCGAACCATTGCGAGGGTGGCTGCAAGGCTGCCGCGATTCAGGTCGGGCCGCAGGCCGTTCCCGAGGCGATGTATCTGGTCGGTGTGCCAGCTGATGTCCAGTACGCCGTCCAGGACCTTGAGGTCGGCGATTTTACCCAGCAGGGTCCTCATGCCGTAGCGCACCTGGTGTGCCGTGAGTGCGTCGGCCCGCCCTTCGAGGATGAGCCGGGCCGCGTCTGGTGTGGTGATCGTCGGCCGGCCGATGCCGACCACGTCGCATTCGCCGGCCTGTACGGCTCGCAGCATGGCATCGCGGGTGCGGAATCCGCCTGTGACGGCGAGGGGGATGTCGCCCACGCGCTTGCGAACCGTGCGGGCGTATTCCAAGAAGTACGCCTCGCGTGCCCTGGTGCTGGGGGCCGCCGAGCCACTCATGGCCATGGACTCGTAACTACCGCCGCTGACCTCGATGAGGTCGACGCCTTCGTGGGCGAGCGCGGCCAGCACGGCCTGGGACTCGTCCTCGGTGAAGCCGCCCCGCTGGAAGTCCGCCGAGTTGAGTTTGACGCCCACCGCGAAGCCGGGCCCGACGCGGCCGCGGATGCGGCGGACGACCTCGAGGCCGAAACGCATCCGCCGCTCGAGATCGCCGCCCCAGTCGTCGTCGCGCCGGTTCGACAGCGGTGACAGGAACTGCGAGATGAGATACCCGTGGGCCGCTTGCACCTGTACACCGTTGAAGCCGGCTGTCTCGCACACGGCCGCGGCCGTGGCGAAGCGCTCGATGATCTCCTCGATCTCCGCGGGTCGCAGTTCGCGCGGCGTCGTGGCTCCGGGCAGTTTCGGCGGGACCGGGCTGGGGGCCACCGGCGTGTGTCCGAGTGCCAAGGGGTTGGCCTGGCGTCCGGGGTGGTTGAGCTGTGCCCAGATCGCACCGCCCGAGTCCTGGGCCGACTTGGCCCAGCGCGAGAGCGCGTCGAGATCACGCTCGTCCTCGATGACGATGTTGCCCGGTTCACCGAGCTGTGCGCGATCGACCATGACGTTGCCGGTGATCATGAGGCCGTAGCCGCCGCGGCTCCATGTGGAGTACAGACGGCCGAGGCGCCCGTCGGGGGCGTTGTTCTTGTTTCCCAGCGACTCGCTGAGTGCCGACTTCATGAGGCGGTTGGGCAGTATCTGGCCGTTCGGGAGAGTGAGGGGGGTGTCCAGCGTATTCATCGGGGCCTACTTCGGTGTGGTCGCCGCCAGCCGGGGTTGCCTGGAGGTCGGGTTCGGGGCAGTGGGGGTCGGCGGATCGTCACATGAAGGCCGGAGGGGGCTGGTAGCCCTCGAGTTCTCGGCCGAGGAGCTCGGCGAACTTGATGGTGGTGAGGTCTCCGCCGCTCGGACCCATCGCCTGGAGCCCGACCGGCAGACCGTCTCGGCCGGTTCGCACGGGGATGGTCGTCGCCGGAGAGCCGGCCACGTTGGCGATGGCGCTCCACTTGACCTGGTCCCAGTAGGGGCGAGGCCGCTCGTCGACCTGGATCCGGCGTCCGAATCTGTCGATCGGTTTGTTGTGATGAGGCGGTGCCGTGGTCGGTGTGACCGGCATGAGCAGAACATCGAAGTCCCGGAAGAACTCGGTCCACCGCTGCCGCAGCTCATGGCGTGCCACGTCCGCCTGGAGCCAGCTGTAGTGGGACTGGAAGGTTCCTCGCAGGGCGTGCAGCGCTTCTCCACGAGGATGCTGGACGAGACGCGCGAGGAGTGCGGTGTTGGAGGCCGCTGTCAGTCCGGATCGGTCGTAGGTGAACGCACCGAAGAGCAGGCGCAGGAAGATGTCATGACTGGTCGCCATGTCTCCCGGGAGGCCGGAGGGCCGCAACTCGACCTTCGCGCCGGCCGCCTTGAGGGCATTGAGGGCGTCGTCCATCGCTGTGGCGACATCGTGGTCGACGGGACACGACACGTCCTCGGGCCACACCGCGATCCGGAAGCCACGCAGTTCGCTCGCCCTGGGTGGAGCGAGGGTGTAGCTGAATCCGCCGTCGCGCTCGGGCGGTCCCACCGTCGCGTGCAGGATGGGGACGAGATCGCGCGCCTCGCGCACCTGGGCGCCCGCGCAGGCGAGGTCGATCTCCCCCCATCGCCCGACACCGGGTCCGCCCGGCACGTGGCCGATCAGCGGGATGGACCGCCAGGTCGCCTTGTGTCCGTAGAGGCCGTTGAAGTGTGCTGGGATGCGGGTGGATCCGCCGATCTCCGAGCCGAAGTCGAAAGCGGTCAGCCCCGCGGCTGTGGCCACGGCGCCACCCCCTGCGGAGCCTCCGGAGGTGCGTGTGGTGTTCCACGGGTTCAACGTGGGTCCGAACACCGGGTTGTCCGCCTGGACGTCCTGGTTCCCCGCGGGCATGTTGGTCTTGCCGATGATCAACGCACCCGCGGCACGCAGCCGTCGTACCGCTTCGGCGTCCTGTTCGGGCACGTAGTCCTTGAGGTGGGGCCGACCACAGACGGTCCGCAGACCAGCGGTCTCGTAGCTGTCCTTCAGCGTGATCGGCAGACCGTGCAGCGGGCCGAGTTCTGCCCCACTCGCCCGTTTCGCGTCGGCATTCCTGGCCGCGTGTCGCGCCCGCTCGACGTCAAGGGTGACGATCGCGTTGAGCGTGCCGTTGTGGGCGTCGATGCGGCTCAGGTAGACCTCGAGCAGTTCCTCACTCGACACCTCGCCCGAGGCCAGCGCACTCAACTGGTCAGCGGCTGACTGAAATGGGAGGTCATGCACGAAGGGCCTCGTTTCTGTATGCGCTGATTCGGCGGGACCAGAGGCCGAGAGGGGGAGGTCCCCTGACGCCCCAAGGGCGAACGGTCATACTATTACGACCATACGGTAATTTCTAGCCCTTCCCTCATGAAGTTCCGCGGCCGGGCGCCACTCGGGCCTTTCCGGAATCGATTGCGCCCGGAAGGCCCGCGACGGGCAGTCGCGCCAAGCGTGCGTGAGAGGTCGAAGAACGAAGCCCGGTCTGTGATCGCACGGGTCGAGACGGGGGAAGCCGTTTTTGTCCGTGCCGCTGGGCCGCCTTGCACCCAGCGATTGACGCGCAGTGGGCGCTGACAAGCCTCTGCGGCGGGATCGGATGCCAAGGCGTGGAGCCTGTTCACGGGGCCGTCGTGAGGTGATCGACGCGACCGCCGAGAAGGTGCAGACCGGATCGCAGTGGGTGCGCCTGCCACTGAGACGCGCAACTGGCGGGGCTCAGCCGGGGCTCAGCCGTCGGATGGCGGAGTGTTCGGACGCTGCGGGAGGCGCGCGGGATGGGCCGGGCATCCCATCGCGCCTCTGGTCCGGCGTCAGTACGGCGAATGTGAGGCCCGCTCCAGCGGCATCCGATCAAACTCGGGACTCGAGGAACCCGAGCGCCCTAGCGACGAAATCCTCGTGGTTCTGGAAGACCCCTCCGTGGCCGGAATCAGGATAGAGGGGGACGAGTTCGCTCTTGGGCAGACGGGCGGCCAGGTCGATCGTGTTCTGGCTGGGCACCATCCGGTCGTGGTCACCGTTTGCCACGAGGACGGGCTGGCGTACGGCCGACAGGTCTGACGGGGCCTGGCGGCCCCATCGTTTGACGGCCTTCAGCTGGGCGCGGAGCGACGGCAGCGAGATGTCCTTGTCGCGGTTGTCCGTGCGCTCCTCCAGTCGTCGCAGGAGGGCGCGGCCTGCCTGTCGGCCGCTTGTGGTGTCGGTGAAGAAGAGGGAGAGTTTTGGGTCCTGGCGGGTCAGGGCGCCCTTGATCGTGGCCTGGATGGCGAGAGCCGGAACCCTGTCGATGCCGTGGCCGCCCGCGGGACCGGTGCCCGCGAGGATGACCTTGCGGACGAGGTGTGGTTCTTCTTCCGCGACGACCTGCGCGATGAAGCCGCCCATCGACAGACCGAACAGATCGACCTGGTCGAAGCCGAGGGCCCGGATGAACCGCACCGCGTCGTGGGCCATCCCTTCGATCGTGTCCGGCGTGGAACCGCCCGACCCGCCGACCCCGCGGTTTCCGAAGGTGATCACCCGGCGTCGTGCGGCGAGTCCGTCGACGACGCGCGGATCCCAGTTGTCCAGGTTCCCGGCCATGTGGATCAGGAGGATCAGCGGCACTCCGTCCTCGGGACCGAGCTCCCGGTAGACGAAGTCCATCCCGCCGACGGACACGGAGCGGGTCGGCGCGTTCTTGTGGCTCGATCGTGAGGGGGGCGGGGAGTTCCGCGGTGCGCTCATGTCCAGGTCTTTCGTGTAGGTGGGTGTCGGGGCGGTCTCGTTGCCGGGGGACCGGAGGGAATCGGGTTCTTCACGTGATCGTGACGACGACCGTGCCTGTCTTCGCGTGCCCTGTCCCGGCGTACTCCAGCGCCTTCCGGGTCGACTCGAACGGGAAGGCGGTGTCGGGTTGCGGGCCGAATCCTGTCGGCGTCGATGAGCGGGGTGAGCGTGGCCGGCTTGATCGCCACATCGTCCTGGTGCACTGCGACGAGTTCGGTGAACGTGTCGACGCGGTCCTTGTCGGGTCGCGCATGGCGTCATCGTCGATCGTGCACCCGTAACTGCCGCACCCGCCTCGACCACCACCCCGGCCAGGTCGTCATGGATGCCGGTGTGACTGGCACACCGGGCTCCGGCTGATTGAATTACGTTCATCATTCTATGAGGTTGGTCAACGGCCCGCAAGGGGGCCCTGGCTCCCCGGTGTGTCATGTCTCGTGGCGGCGAGACGCCGGTCGGCGGCGCGGGCGCTTCGGTCATGCCCCGACATGGCTCACAGGTGACCCCGCCGCCTCCGGGCGGGCGGGCCGGGGCGTGGTCGCTGTGGCGGCCATGCTTCTGGTGGCCTCCTGTTCCAGGAGCAGTTTGTGACGGAAGCCCTCGACTTTCTTGAGGGGTAGCGGGTGAGGGCAGGGGCGGGCGGTATGCGCGCTGGGGACGTCGGTGGCTTCCCCGGCCCGGGTGGTCGACGCCCGTCGACCAGTCATGCGTGTCGGAGAGGCCACTTGACGAGTCCGAAGGGGCGGAGAGCGGCCATTACCCGGACGGACGGAAGGTTGTCGCATCCGGGTTCGGCTCAATGCCCTCGCGCATCGCCGGGCGGAGGTCGGCCACCAGACTGCTGCGACCCGGACGTTCCTCTCAGGGCATGAACGTGCGGGCGTTCTCGATTCCCTGCTCGAGGACCTCGTCGGCGAACTTGCGGTCGGCGAGGGCGCGGGACAGTTGCAGTGTCCCCACCAGCATGGTGAAGAGCCCAATGGCCCTGCCGCGAGCGGACTGCGGATCCGCAGGCGCCAGACGAGCGGCGATCTCTTCCACGATGGCCGTCGCGCCCTCGGTGTACGCCTGCTTGGTGACGTCCGCGCAGCGGCCGATCTCGTCGAGCAGTGCGGCGGAGGGGCATCCGGTGCTGGGCCGGTCACGGTGCTCGGGCGACAGGTAGCCGCGAACGAAGTCCTCGACTCCCTGTCGGCCGGGCCGCAGAGTGTCGTACTTCTCCACCTGTGTGCGCAGTTCATCGGCGACAACGTTGGCGACGAGGTCGTCCTTGGAGGCGAAGTGGGCGTAGAACGCTCCGTTGGTGAGCCCGGCGTCGGCCATCAGTGTCGAGATGCCTGAGCCGTCTATGCCGTCCTGCTTGAATCGGTGGCCGGCCTTCTCGATGATCCGTTGCCGCGTCACCTGCTTGTGCTCCTTGGCGTAGCGCGCCACAGGGTTCCTTCCGTCGCGATGTAAGGCCGTTGCTTGGAATCCGAGTCCAGTCTCTTGCCTGGCGTAAATAATATTATGACCGCGAGGTAATGTGAATCGTCTACGTGGGGCCGGCGGTACTGGCGAGACACCGCGGGTGCGTCGCGCACGTCGACGTCCGGATTCGCTGCGTACGAGGCCACCCGGTGCAAGCGAAGGACATCGAGAGCGTCCCCGGCCCAGCCTCTCGTACGAGTGCGCCCGAGTGAGCTGCGGAAAGTCCTGCGTCAGCTTTCCGTGATCCGGCCGCTCTGTCGTGTACGCGCCTGATGGAGGCGGACCTTGGTGCGGTTTCCGCAGCGGGACATGGAGCACCAGCGGCGGTTGCGGGCCGGAGAGCGGTCCAGGAAACGCAGCGCGCAGTGGTCCGCTCCGCAGACGCGTACGCGCCGGATCTCGGCGGACAGAAGCAGGTCGACGGCGTCCTGGGCGATGAGCGCCAGCGCGAGTGCGGGGTCGGCGGTGAGGGTCGTGGCGTCGGCGGGTTCCAGTCGGTCGTCGGTGATGACGAGTTGCAGGGTGGGTCTGGGGGCCGCCGCTGCCGAGCGGTTGAGCAGCGTCACGTCGCCGGATGTGGGCAGTCGGCCGTCGGCGACCGCCAGTACGGCCCGGTCGACGGTCTCACGCAGGTGCCGGGCGGACCCAAGAACGGCTGCCGTTGTGGGACCTGTGGACCCCGGTGTGAGCAGAAGGGCCTCCCGGAGCCAGCCCATCAGGTCGTCCGGTCCCCGGAGTGTCTCCTCCGGAGTGGTTCTCCACCGGCTTCGGAGAGTGTTGGCGAAGTCCAGGCAGACCCGTCCGCCATCCCAGATCCACAAGTCGTCCGTTGCCATGTCTCCATTCTGCCCGCTAGCCTAACCGTCTTAGGCGGTTAGCTCATGTCAGGAAGGCGCACCCATGGGACAGCCGACAGTGACAACCGGAGTGACACAGGTGGACGGGGTCCGTCTGCACTATGTCCGGGCGGGATCCGGCCCTCTGCTCGTTCTGCTCCATGGCTGGCCGCAGACCTCCGACTGCTGGCGGCCGGTACTGGCGGATCTCGCCGCCGACCACACCGTTGTGGCGCCGGACCTGCGCGGATACGGCCTCAGCGACAAGCCCACCACTGGTTACGACAAGCGCCGGATGGCCGCCGACATGGCAGGCCTCGTCGAGGCGCTCGGCTTCGAGCGGGCCATGGTCGTGGGGCACGACCGCGGCGCTCGTGTGGGGCACCGCTGGGCGCTGGACCGTCCGGACCAGGTGGAGCGGCTGGCCGTGCTCGACATCGTTCCCACCCGGGAGATGTTCCGCCGCCTGGACGCCTCGCTCGCCTCCGGTTACTGGCACTGGCTGTTCCATATGCAGCCCGATCTGCCCGAGCGCCTGGTGGGGCACGACATCCGCGGGTATCTCGAGTACTTCTTCGAGCGGTGGACCTACAACCGCCACGGACTCACGGCCGACGCGGTCGACGGTTATGTCCGTGCGTTCTCCCGCCCGGGCGCCCTGCGCGCGAGCCTCGACGACTACCGCGCCATGGAGGAGGACACCGCGCTCGACGACATCGACGCCGCCGAAGGCCACCGCCTCACCATGCCGCTGCTGGCGCTGTGGGGTTCCGCGGGGCTGCCTGCCCGCCTGCCGACACTGGAGATCTGGCGGGGCTACGCGGACGACGTCACCGGTGCCGAGATCCCGGAGTGCGGCCACTTCATCCCGGAGGAGCAACCGGAGGCGCTGTTGGCGCATCTGCGGCCTTTCCTGGCCGACAAGAAGAGCCGGTGAACCCCCACGGTGATGGAGCGGCGCCCCTCAGCCGGTCGAGCGCCGGCCCGAGGGGCGCGATGTCCGAGGGGCCCTCGAACGCAGTGTGATGCCCGCATGGCGAGCGAGCCTGGACGGGCAGGACGGCAGGACGGGGCTGAGGGGCGGCGCGGCCTCGCCGTAACCGGCTGGGCCGCCCCTCGGGCCGGGCTTCAGATCGCGACCGGGGCGCCCGCCGGACCATATCCTGCGGCAA
Organism: Streptomyces sp. NBC_01314; assembly: GCF_041435215.1. Classification (NCBI taxonomy): domain Bacteria; kingdom Bacillati; phylum Actinomycetota; class Actinomycetes; order Kitasatosporales; family Streptomycetaceae; genus Streptomyces; species Streptomyces sp. NBC_01314. Next base: position 10,629,069 of record NZ_CP108394.1, read on the forward strand.
GGTCGGCAGTCGGGCCGCCTGCTTTGCGCTGCCGGGGTATCAGCAACGCCAGGGCCGCGGCCAGGGCGACCGCACCGGCGCCGACCCAGAGCGCCGGGACCAGGCCGTCCACGAACAGTGAGGCGGACCCGTAGCCGCCCTGGGCGGAGAAGACCGCCGCCAGCGACGCGACGCCGATGGCGCCGCCGACCTCACGGATCGCGTTGTTGGCGCCGGAGGCGATGCCCTGCTCCTCCGGGCGGACCGTGCTCATGACGAGGTTCGCGCTGGGGGCGAAGAACATGCCCATGCCGATGCCGCAGACGATCAGGGCCGGCAGCAGAGCGGTGTACGACACCTGCGGCTCGACGGCCAGTGCCCAGAGCCCGAGGCCCACCGCGTTCAGGGCCATGCCCACCATGACGACAGGGGCGCCGCCGATGCGGTCGGACAGTGCTCCGGCCAGTGGTCCGGCGATCATGGGCATGGCGGTCCAGGGCAGCATGCGCACGCCGGCCTCCATCGGCGAGTAGCCGCCGACGGTCTGCAGGTACTGGCTGAGAAGGAAGATCGCCCCGAACATGCCCACGAACATCAGCAGGCTGGCCGCGTTGATGGCGCTGAAGGAGCGGTGGCGGAAGAGGCGCATCGGCAGCATCGGGTGCTTGGCGCGCAGTTCGTAGCGGACGAAGCCGACGAGCAGGGCGGCCCCCGCGATGAAGCCGCCCAGCACCGGGGTGCTGGTCCAGCCGTCGACGTTGCCGCGTATGAGGGCGTAGATGATGCCGAACAGACCGCCGCTGGCCAGGACCGTGCCGACAAGGTCGAGACTCGGGTTCGGGCCGCGGCTCTCGTCCAGCCGCAGCAGGGCCAGCGGCATCAGCGCCAGGCCGAGCGGGACGTTCACCCAGAAGATCCACTGCCAGGCGATGTGCTCGGTGAGTGCGCCGCCGATCAGCGGTCCGGTGGCGACGGCGATGCCGCTGGCCGCGCCCCAGATACCCAAGGCGACACCGCGCCGCTCGGCCGGGACGGCCGCCGACAACAGGGTGAGTGTCAGGGGCGTCACGATCGCGGCTCCGACGCCCTGCGCGGCGCGGGCGGCGATCAGTTCACTCATTCCTGGGGCGAGGGCGGCCGCTGCGGAGGCGGCGGTGAAGATCGCGAGCCCGATGACGAACAGTCTTCGGCGGCCGAAGCGGTCGCCGAGGGAGGCGCCGAACATGAGCAGGACCGCGAAGGTGAGGGTGTAGGCGCTCACCGTCCATTCGAGGTCTTCGAGGCCGCCGCCGAGGTCCTCGCGGATGGAGGGGAGGGCGGTGGTGACGATCAGGTTGTCGAGCGCGGCGATGAATCCGGCCGCGCTGGTGATGGCCACGGCCCAGATGGCGCTGCCGCGCCGAGCCGGTTGCTTGCGTTGCTGATCCATGAGGTTCCCTTGGCAGACGTACCTGGCGTGAGCAATGGATGTGGATGCCGGGGCGCGGCGTGCGATACCGAGCACCGGCATCCACCGGCTCGGTGCGGATTCCTGGCTGCCGGACCTCAGGGGAGCTGCGGGTAGAGCACGGAAACGCCTCCGGCCAGTGCGGCCTGTGCCTGGCGGGCGGCGTTGTCCGCGAGGATCTCGTAGGCGCCGGCGGCGATGCCGTCGACGGCGATTCGGGCGATGTCGGCGGGGTCGGACTTGGCCGCGTCGACGGTCCGGACCATGTCGGTGTCCATGTAGCCGACGTGCAGGCCGGCTACGCGGATGCCCTGGGCGGCGAGTTGCTGGCGCAGGGCGTTGGTGAGCGACCACTGAGCGGACTTGGCGGCGCAGTACGCGCCGAATTCCGGGAAGCTGACCCAGGACAGGCCGGACAGGATGTTCAGGATCGCTCCCCCGCCGTTGGCGGCGATCTGGGGTGCGAAGGCGCGGGCCACCGAGAGGGTGCCGAAGTAGTGCGTGTCCATCTCCAGGCGGATGTCGTCCAGGTCCGCGGTGAGCAGGTCGGCGCCGGTGGAGGACCCCGCGTTGTTGACCAGGACGGTCACGTCGCCGGTGACTGCGGCGGCGGCCGCGACGGAGGCGGGGTCGGTGATGTCGAGCGCGATCGGCTTGGCGCCGGGCAGGTCGACATGGTCGGGGTTACGGGCGCCGGCGTAGACGGTGGCGCCACGGCTGAGCAGTTCGGCCGCGAGGGCCCGGCCGAAGCCCCGGTTGGCTCCGGTGACAAGGGCGGTGCTGGTGGAGAGGTCCATGGAGAGTTCCTGGTGAAGTGGGTGTTCCCGGGCAGCCGCAGAGCGGGCCGTCGGACCGGAAGGGGGATCTGGGTCATCGGCTGAGAGGGCCCGGATCCATTAAAGTATGGTCGTAATGTTAACGGGGCCGAGTCGGTGGTCGCAAGGGCTCTGTGCGGAGCGGGGGAAACGGAGGGGGCCTGCCGTGTGCACGGCAGGCCCCCTCGCGCGGTCGGCTGAAAGGCGGACTCAGAGCTTGACGATCATCTTCCCGACGCTCTCGCCCCGCATCATCGCGAGGAAGGCGTCCAGGGTGTTGTCGAGGCCGTCCCGCACGGTTTCGCGGTAGCGGAGCTTGCCCTCGGCGAGCCAGCCGCCGACCTCGCGGACGAAGTCGGGCTGGAGGTCCAGCTCTTCGCTGAACATGAATGCCAGGATGTCGGACCGCGTCACCAGCAGGTTCCACAGGTTGCGCGGCCCGACGACCTTCTCGTCGTTGTACTGGGAGACCATCCCGCACAGGACGATCCGCGCGTGCAGCTTGAGAGCGCCGATCGCCGCCTCCAGGTGCTCGCCCCCGACGTTGTCGAAGAAGACGTCGATGCCGTCCGGGGCCGCGTGGGCCAGCTGCTCGGCGACCGGCCCGTTCTTGTAGTTGAAGGCCGCGTCGTAGCCGTACTCCTCGATCAGCAGCTTGACCTTGTCGTCCGAGCCCGCGCTGCCTATGACGCGGCCGGCACCCTTCAGCTTGGCGATCTGACCGACCTGGCTGCCGACCGCGCCCGCCGCGCCGGAGACGAAGACCGTGTCGCCCTCCTTGATCTTCGCGAACCGCTCGAGCCCGATGTACGCGGTGAGGCCGGTGACGCCGAGGGCGCCCAGGTAGGCGGTGAGCGGGGCCAGATTCGGGTCCACCTTCTGGGCGGTCGCCGCGTCGAGGACCGCGTGGTCGCGCCAGCCGAGTACGTGGATCACGTGGTCGCCGGGCGCGAAGCCCTCGGCGTTGGAGGCGAGGACGCGGCCGACCGCGGGGCCGTCGAGCGGTGCGTCCACCTCGTAGGGCTCGATGTAGGACTTCTTGTCACTCATCCGGCCGCGCATGTAGGGGTCTACCGAGAGGTACTCGTTGGCGACCAGGAGCTGCCCGGGGCCGAGTGTGGGGAGTTCCACCTCGCGCAGCGAGAGGTTCGACGCCGTCGGCCGGCCCTCGGGGCGGGAGTCCAGGTGCCATGCGTGGGCGGTGGTGGGCAGGTTCTGCTCGGACATGTGGATCGAGTCCCTTCGGAGAGGTGCTGCTCTGAGAGTGGTGAACAGAAAGGTCTGTCTACTGAACGGAGAGGTCTGTCTGGTATGGGTCTTGGGAAGGAGCCGCGAGCGGCGCGTTTCAGGGGGCTATCGGGGGCAGGTCGCGTCGAGCAGGGCGCGTGCGGCCTGCTTGGCGGCCTCGGCGGCGGCGTCGGCATTTTCGACGCGGGTCGCCGCCAGTGTGCCGTCGATGAGGACCGTGAGCTGGAATGCGAGCGTGTCAGGGTCCGCCGCGCCGGCTGCGGTGGCCAGGTCGCGCACCCATTCGCGGACGGTGCGCTTGTGCTCGGCGGTGATGGCGTGAGCGGTGCTGCCGGGTTCGTACTCCGCCACCGCGTTGATGAACGCACAGCCCAGCGTGCCCTCTCGCGCCGCGTACTCCAGTGCGACGAAGAGGCCGAAGAGCTGCTCGCGTGGGTCGTCCCCGGCCGCGAGTGCCGCTGAGCGCAGCTGGCGCCGCCAGCTGTCGTCCATCCGCCGCAGGTAGGCGGCGACCACGTCGTCCTTGCTGGGGAACTGCTTGTACAGCGTGGCCTTGGCGACTCCCGACTCGGCGATCAGCCGGTCCACCCCCACGGCGTGGATGCCGTGTGCGTAGAACAGCGCGCAGGCGGTGTCGAGAATGCGGTCCCGGGCCGGGAGTCGCTTGGGCGTGGTGGTCATGAGGTGTAAGTTAACAGACAGGTCTGTCTACTGCAAGAAGTGAACAGACCTGTCTGTCTAATCCAGTACTTGACTGCGAGGAGATGTTTCGATGGGCGGCATCGATGGCCTGGATCTCGGGAGGTTCGGGGTCTATACCTTCGACTTCGAGGTCCAGTCGGCGGCTCGGATACGCGAGTCGGTCCGGGAGCTCGAGGAGCAGGGCTGGCGGGCGTTGTGGATTCCCGAGCTCCTCGGGCGCGACGCGTTCACGCACGCCGGCTATCTGCTCTCCTGTACCGAGCAGATGCGTGTCATCAACGGCATCGCACAGATCTGGTCACGCGGTGCCCGGTGGGCGTACGGCGCCGGCCTCCTGCTGGCCGACGCCTACCCCGACCGGCATGTGCTCGGTCTGGGATTCGGCGGCGGGCAGGGGCCGGGGACCAAGCCCCTGGCCGCCATGACCGCATACCTCGACGAGATGGACGCGCTCCAGACGCCCAACCCCCTGCCGAAGACTCCGATGCGCCGCATCATGGCCGCGTACGGGCCCAAAATGCTTGAGCTGGCCGGCGAACGCACGGCCGGCGCGCAGACCTATCACGTCAACGTGGCGCATACCGCGCTGGCGCGCGAGATCCTCGGGCCGGACACGTTCCTGGGCGTCGAGCACGCTGTGCTGTTCGAGTCCGACCCCGGCAGGGCCCGCGCGATCGCGCGTGAACACCTGCATCCGTACCTGAACTCCCCTTACAACGTCGCGAAGTTCCGCCGACTGGGCTACTCGGAGGAGGAGATCGCCGGTGCCGGCGACCGCATCGTCGACGACCTCGTGTTCTGGGGCGACCTGGACACCATTGTCGAGAAGCTCCATGCCCATGTCGCGGCCGGAGCCGATCATGTCGCGGTGCAGGTGATCGGGATCGAGCCGGGCGAATCCGCGATGCCGTACTGGCGCATGCTCGGTGAGGCACTCCTGCCTCGGGGCGGCAACGCCTGATCTGTGGTTTGTGCAGGCGCCGCGAGCGGGACGAGTCGCGGCGCCTGGCACGGGGCGGGGCGGGAACGGGCGAGGCAATTCTGGGTGGGCGCCCCGCTCGGGTGGACACGTCAGGGCCGCCCGCCGCAGGGGTGAGGACCGTCACCCGGTGGGCCCCGACCGTGGGGGTCACTCGGCCGGGGTGCGGAGGTCCTTGCGGAGGATCTTGCCCGACGCCGACTTGGGTATGGCGTCGATGAACTCGACCCGCCGGACCTTCTTGTACGGGGCGACCTGGCGCGCGACGAGCTCGATGACCTCGTCCGCGGTGAGGTCGGTGCCGGGTCGGCCGACGACGAAGGCCTTGGGGATCTCCTCACCCTCGTCGTCGGTGACCCCGATGACCGCTGTGTCGGTGATGGCCGGGTGGGTCAGCAGCAGGGCCTCGCGTTCGGCGGGCGGGACCTGGTAGCCCTTGTGCTTGATCAGTTCCTTGAGCCGGTCGACGATGAACACCCGGCCGGCGTGGTCCTGGTGCAGCGATCAGGGTGTGGTCGCCGCGTCGTGCGGGACGGTGCGATGAACCGGCGCTGCCGAAGGCTCTGCCGGTTCGGGTCGGTCGGGGCTTCGTGCGTCGGCGAGAAACGCCAGGACGCGGGTGGCGAACTCGTCGGGGCATTCGATCTGAGGCATGTGACCGATCCCGGTGAACAGATGGGCCTCGGCGCGCGGGAGGAGCCGACGGGCGGAGTCGAGGTGACGGGCGGGCAGGACACGATCACGGTCGCCCCAGACGATCAGGGTGGGGCGGGGGTGCTTCGCGACCGCCGCGGTCAACTCGGCGCGCCAGCGGGGCTTGGTGCCGCGCAGGGTGGCAAGTTCGCGGAGGGTCTCCAGCAGCACAGTGCTCGGGTCGGGTTGGCGGGCGATGGCCAAGGCGTGTTCGATCCGCACCGTGGTGGCCAGTCCCGGGTCGGCGAAGAGCAGGCGTTCGGCCATTTTTGCGCCGGCCTCCGTGGTGCGGCGAGTGGCCAGACGGCCGAGAACGGGGGCGGCAAGCAGCCGCAGCGGGAGCGCGACCTCGGCGCCGAATCCGGCACTGTTGACCAGCACCAGGCCGGCCACCCGTTCCGGAGCGAGGACGAGCAACTGCTGCGCGACCGCGCCACCGAGAGAGTTACCGAGCACCTGCAGCGGCCGCTGCTCGCCGAGGGCGTCGAGAGTCTCGAGCACCCCACGTGCCAGGACCTCCAGTGTGGTGGGCTCGGGGGAGCGCGCAGAGAACCCGAAGCCCGGAAGGTCGAGGGCGATCAACCGATGTCCCTGGGCGAGGCGCGGGAACTGCGGGGCCCAGTCCTCGAGGCTGCGGCCGATGCCGTGCAACAGCAGCACGGGCGGGTCGGCCGGATCCCCCTCGACACGGACGCGGGTGCGGCGGCCATTGGCGGAGATGAAGGCGGGCGTGCTCATGCCGCCGCCGCTTCCTCGGACGTCGCCATCGCGCCCGGTGTCGCGGCCGAGCCCACCACGGTGGAGGAGAACTTCAGAGCGGGGTCCTCGACCGGGCCGCCCAGCCGGGCACGGTCGAGGGCGTAGTCCTGGCTCACCGTCCACGGGCCGTGGGAGCCCTGCTGCGGGAACAAGGGCATACCGCGGTTGATGTATGCCGTGTCCATGTCGAGGAACGGCCGTCCGGTGAGCGTCGGGTCGTCGGCGATCGGGGTGACGGTGGAGTAGCCGTGGCGGTCCATGTGGGCGAGCAGTCGGCACAGGTGGTCGGAGACCAGGTCGACCTTGAGCGTCCACGCGTTGGTGGTGTAGCCGAGCGCGAACGCGAAGTTGGGCAAGCTGCTGACCATCATGGACTTGTAGATGAGGTGGTCGTGGAGATCGACGGCCTGCCCGTCCACGTGCAGCGCGATCCCGCCGAAGGGCAGCATGTTCAGCCCGGTGGCCGTGACGATGATGTCGGCGTCGAGTTCGGTACCCGACTCGAGCAGGATCCCGTGTCCGGTGAACCGCACGATGCGGTCGGTGACCACGGATGCCGCACCGCTGGAGATGGCCTTGAAGATGTCGGAGTCGGGGACCACGCACAACCGTTGGTCCCACGGGTTGTACTGGGGGTTGAAGTGGGTGTCGACCGCGTACCCCTCAGGCAGTGCACTGGCGTTGAGCTTGCGGATCAGACGGCGCATCTGCCCCGGGTAGCGGCGGCTGAGGGCCAGGAGCAGGCGCTGACGGTTGATGTTGATTTGTCGTGAGAGCCGCCACGCGGCCGTCTCCGGCAGCAGCCGGCGCAGGGTGTTGGCGATCGGGTCCCGGCGCGGGATCGGCAGTACGTACGACGGTGAGCGCTGCAGCATCGTGACGTGGCCCGCCTTCTCGGCCATCGACGGCAGGAGCGTCACGGCTGTGGCGCCGCTGCCGATGACGACGACCTTCTTGCCGGTGTGATCGAGATCCTCCGGCCACTGCTGCGGGTGGATGATCGGGCCGCTGAAGTCCTCGCGCCCCTCGAAGTGGGGGGTGTATCCGCCGGCGTAGTCGTAGTAGCCGGCGGCGGAGAACAGCACATGGCAGGTGACGTCGAACTGCTCGCCGTCGCTGGTGCGCTCCAGTGTGACGGTCCAGCGCGCCTGGCCGGACGAGAAGTCCGCGCGGAGCACCTTGTGGCCGAGGTGCAGGTGCCGGTCGAGGTCGTTCTCGGCGATCGCCTCGTGCAGATAGTCGAGGATCTCGTGGGCGTCGGCGATGGCGTTGTCCTTGGTCCACGGTTTGAACGCGAAGCCGAAGCTCTGCATGTCCGCGTCGGACCGGATGCCCGGGTAGCGGAACAGGTCCCAGGTCCCGCCGATCGCGTCTCGGCCGTCGACGATGGCGAAGGTCCGGCCCGGCTGCTTCGTCTTCAGGTGATGGCCCAGGTCGATGCCGGAGATGCCGGCTCCGACGATCAGTACGTCGACGTGTTCGAGTCTCCGTGCCACCTCAGCGGTTGCGCTCATGTCAGTTTTCCTTCGGTCGGCGAGATCAAGGGCACGAGGTCAGGTACGACGGAGATGTCGGGCATATCGAGGAAACCAGGACGCTGGTAGGCCGGGGCGGTGTAGTCGGCGCGCGGGTGACTCCACGACTGGTGGTCCGGGTGGGTGCCGACGCGGGCAGGCTCGTCCCGTCAGGCAAGGGTGAGGGACAGCGACAGCCGGGCGGTGTTGTCGGCGGAGGTGTTCAACGGCTGTCTGTTGTCGCTTGGTTGATCATCCAGCGGGACGGTGCCACAGACATACGGCTGTTGTCGGCCGGCTCGGCCGCTTGCTGAAGCGCTCATGGCACACCTCGTCGTGTGACTGCCCCCGCCGTGGCGGCGGCGGGTGTGGGGAGCGGTGCTCGGCCATCTGATCCGAGCGGGACGCCCACGTGCTCACGCTCATTTGCGGGCTCAGGGGATCACATTAAGAGAGTCACTATCATCATGCAAGTGACTGGTTGTCGTGACGGTGGTCACCCTGGGCTCACGAGGCCTGCTCGTTCCTCCGCTCGAGTACGGCTCGGAGCCGTACGTCCGCGGCCGGTCCCGGCAGGAACATGGTGTGCTCCTCGTCGATGGGGTGGCCGGTCGTGCGGTCGATCAGGAGCGGATCGACGTCGGTGCCTGACTCCTTGTCCACCAGACGGACGTTCGGCGCCTCCGGCGGGAAGTGCTTGGCGCCGAAGGCGTACAGGGCGGTGAGTACCGGTAGGAAGGCGTGTCCGGCCTCGGTGAGGACGTACTCGTCCCGCGGCGGGCGGTCACTGTAGCGGCGGCGTTCGAGGAGGCCGGCCTCGACGAGCGCGCCGAGTCGGCGGGTCAGGGAGTTCGGTGAGATGCCCAGGCTCTTCTGGAACCCGTCGAACCGGGTGATGCCATGTGTCGCGTCGCGCAGGATGAGAATGCTCCACCACTCGCCGACCCGTTCCAGCGCCAGCGCGACCGGGCAGCTCATGTCCTGAAAGCTCTTCCGTTCCATGATGGAAGTCTACGGATGAGGTATCGGAACCGGAGGTGGTGAGTCACCGGTCGAACCGGTCGTTTCCGCCGTCGGCGGCAGGGCGATCCGCCGGCCCGGACGAGGTGGACTTCCTCGTCGCCGAGCTGGAGCACACCGGACTGGCCGGTCCGCTGAACTACTACCGGACCCTCGACCTGAACCGGGAGGTCCTTGGAGAGTACGAGAGCAGGCCGGTGACCGTGCCCGCGCTCTTCATCGGTGGCGACCGGGACGTGACGACGATCTGGAGCCGGGAAGCGATCGCCCGGATCGCGGAGAACGTCCACGACCTGCGCGGATCGGTGATCCTGGCGGACTGTGGGCACTGGATCGGCAGGAGCGGCCCGAGGCGGTCAACAGAGAGTTGCTGGACTTCCTCAACGGCCTCTGGCGCGGGCCCCGGCGGTCTCTGATCCGGAAGAGGGCACATCGGCCGGGTGGGGCGGCGACGGCGAGGGTCGTCGTCGCCCGGCACCCCGGAATTCCAGCCGGCCTCGCGGGAAACGGGGAAGAGGCCGGGAAGTGCCCGCGCCTACCTTTACCCGTACATTTTGGTCTATGGGAACCGACGCCCATGCCTTCCTTGCGGATCTCGCCCGAGGGCTCAAGCCGCAATCGGATCAGCTGACCGAATCGGTGCTGCAGCGCCTGCGCAGCGAGCTGCCCGAGGTGTGGAGGTACGAGGACATCGCCGCCGCGGCGCCGGCGGGTCTGGCCGAGCATGTCGACAGCATTCTGGACTTTCTTGAGCACGGCCGCGAACTGTCCGAAATCAAGACGCCCCCCGCGGCCATTGTCTTCGCTTCTCGGCTCGCTGAGCACGGGGTGCAGATCAGCGAACTCCTGCGCGTCCATCGGCTCGTCCACGCAGGGTTGCTCGAGCTGTTCTACGAGGAGACCGGACATCTTACCAAGGACCCTGAGCTGATCAACGAAGTGATGATCACACTGAGCGCGATGGCTTTCGAGTACGCCGATCGCACCTCGCAGCAGGCGGTCGCGGTGTATCAGAGAGCACGCGACCGATGGCTGCAGCGGCGGCTGATCACGATCAACGAGGCCGGCACGCGGATCGGGACCACTCTGGACACCGCCCGTACCGCTCAGGAGCTGGCAGACGTCGGCACCGACCACCTCGCCGACCTCGTCATCGTCGACCTCCTTGAGGCCGCTCTGCGAGAAGAGGGGACGCAACCGGCAGAGGGCCCGGCGGTACTCCGCCGGGTCACGCGGTCCGTTTCGGACGGCAGCCCGGACCGGACAGCCGACTCATGGCCGAGACACTTCTACCCGGAAGGGTCGGAGCCGGCTGTCGCGCTGGCCACCGGACAACCCCTCCGCCTCGGCATCACGGCCTCCGAAACGCCGACGTGGCTGAAGGTGCCCGCAGACGGCAGCGGTGCCTCGGGTGCGGGCGGCATCCACTCCATGCTCCTCGTCCCGCTGTGGGCACGGGGCAATCCGCTGGGACTGGCGCAGTTCTGCCGCCGTCGGTCGGCGGATCCGTTCGACGACGACGACTTGCTTCTCGCCCAGGAGATCGTCTCCAGAGCAGCGGTGAACATCGACAACGCCCGGCGTTACACCCAGGAGCGGTCCATCGCCCTCACCCTCCAGCGCAGCCTGCTGCCTCAGCACGCACCGGACGAGTCCGCCGTCGAGACCGCCTCCCGCTACCTGCCCAGCGGAGCCCGCGCCGGCGTGGGCGGTGACTGGTACGACGTGATCCCGCTCTCCGGAGCCCGGGTCGCCCTCGTCGTGGGCGACGTGGTGGGCCGCGGCCTTCAGGCCTCGGCCACCATGGGCCGACTACGAACGGCCGTTCGCACTCTGGCGGACATCGACCTCACCCCCGACGAACTGCTGACACACCTCGACGACGTGGTCATCCGGCTGCAGCGCGCGGAACAACGGGGCATGGACGAGATCAGCGCCACGTGCCTGTACGCGGTCTACGATCCCGTCTCCCGTGTGTGTTCCCTGGCAAGCGCCGGACATGTCCTGCCGGCCGTGGTGACTCCCGGTGACGCGCCGGACTCCCGCGTGGTCACCTTCCCGGAGTTGCCCATCGGCCCGCCCCTGGGCCTGGGCGGGCTGCCCTTCGAAACAGCCCAGTTCGAACTGTCACCGGGCAGTCTTCTGGCGCTGTACACCGATGGCCTCATCGAAAGTCGCGAGGGCGACGTCGACGGAGCCCTCGCGGTCATGTCCGACGTCCTCGCCCTGGCGCCGGCGTCCCTGGAGGAGACCTGCGACGGACTGCTCCACGCCCTCCTGCCGAACCGCCCCTCCGATGATGTCGCTCTTCTTCTGGCGCGCACCCGAGCGCTGGACGGCGACCATGTCGCCACACTGGATCTCCCCTCCGATCCGGCCGTCATCTCCGAAGCGCGCGCTTTCGCCTCCGACCAGCTGGCTGCCTGGGGGCTGGACGAGATGGCCTTCACCACGGAACTCGTGGTCAGCGAACTGGTGACGAACGCGATCCGCTACGGCAAGAGCCCCGTCCGGCTGCGGATGATCCTAGAGTCCACCGTGACGTGCGAGGTTTCCGACGCCAGCGGTACCACCCCGCACCTGCGCCGCGCCCGGGCGTTCGACGAGGGCGGTCGCGGCCTGCTCCTGGTCGCCCAGCTCACCGAACGCTGGGGCACGCGGCACCACCGCGAGGGGAAGGTCATCTGGGCGGAACAGCTGATTCCGTCCGCCCTCGCGGAGTAGCCGTAGGGATCAGGATCCGGCAGACGCCGCGGCGTGGGCGGTCCGCAACGAGGGCTTGTCGATCTTGCCGACCGCGTTCTTCGGGATGGCCTTCACCACGAAGAACGCGGTCGGGCGCTTGTAGCCGGTGAGGCTGCGCGCGCACAGGGCTTTCAGAGCCTCGGAATCGACGGTCGAACCCGGGCGCGGCTGGACGTAGGCGACCACCACCTCTCCCCACGTCTCGTCGGGTACGCCGATCACGGCGGCCTCAAGTACCGACGGATCGCCGGCTAGCACGTCCTCGATCTCCCTGGGGTAGATGTTCTCCCCACCCCGGATGATCATGTCCTTCGAACGCCCGACCAGGGTCAGATACCCCTCGGCGTCGAGGTGGCCGATGTCGCCCGTGTGCAACCAGCCGCCGATGACGACCTCGGCTGTCTCGTCCGGACGGCCGAGATAGCCACGCATGACGTTGGCCCCCCTCACGACGACCTCACCGTCGATGCCCGGTGCCACCTCGATACCGTCGGCGTCGACGATCCGGATCTCCTGGCCCGGGAAGGCGAGCCCCACGGTTCCCGCGCGGCGAGGGCCCGCGACCGGGTTGATGGTGGAGCCGCAGGTCCCTTCGGACAGCCCGTACCCCTCGATGAGGGGAACGCCGTACCGGGCCTCGAACCGGGTCAGCAACTCGGCGGAGGCGGGCGCGGCGCCGCAGACCCCGAACCTCAGCGACGATGTGTCGGGCCGGACGTCCTCGGGGAGCGCCGCGAGCATGCCGTAGATCGTCGGCACGGCGCTGAAGAAGGTGGGGCGCTCCCGCTCGACGAGGTCGAAGAACGTACGGGGGTCGAACCGGCCCGCGATCACGACGCTCGCGCCCACGAGCAGAGGCATGAGGACGCTGACCACGATTCCGTTGACGTGGAAGAGCGGCAGGATCAGCAGGCACCGGTCGGTCGGTCCGACGTCCAACGCCTGGTGCCCCATCTCCACCATGGCGTCGATGTTGGCGTGGTCGAGCATCACACCCTTGGGAACACCGGTCGTACCGCTGGTGTAGATGAGCAGGGCCAGCGCGGACGGGTCCGGAACCGGTGCCTGATCCGGCTCCGTCACCGTCCCTTCAGCCAGTTCGTCGAGTTCGTCGAGTTCGGCGACGGCGAGTACGGCGGTACCGTCCGTCACGACGGCCGCACCGTCCTCGACCACCAGCAGGCGCGCACCGGAGTCCTTGAGCTGTCGGACCACTTCGGCATCGGTCATGCTCGGGTTGACCGGTGTGACGGTGGCGCCGAGCCGCCAGGAGGCGAACAGCAGGAGGACGAACTCGACACGGTTCGTCAGCTTGAGGGCGACGACGTCTCCGGGGCCGATTCCGAGAGCGTGGAGCTGACGTGCCGCCGTACGGACGCGGTTCAGCAGTTGGGTGTTGGTGAGGGACTGGTGCCCGTCCGAGACCGCGGCCCCATGGGGGTCGAGTTCGGCGCGGCGGTCGGTCAGGGAAGCGAAATCCATGGCGAGGTGTACCTGTCTCGGTGTGATGCGATCCGGTCAAGGAGTCGACGCGGCGGGCGCCGGGTGCAACTGGCGGGAGAGGAACGCGACCTGATCGCGTACCAGTGCCTCGAAGGTCTCACCGTTGTAGAAGTCGAAGTGGCCGGCGTCGTACCTCTTGATCTCTCCCAGGGGCGCGGTGGCCGCGTACCGGAGGGTCTGGGCGGGAGGCGTGACCGAGTCGGTGTCGCTGACGCAGAAGAGGATCGGCATGGTGACCTTCCTCGCCGCACGCCCGGGCCGGTAGCCGGCGATGGTCGGAATCACCCGTGCCGCCACCTCGTTGCGGAACGTCGTCCCGGGCGGCTGCAGCGCCTGGTATCCGGGCAGGGCGTCCGGGGCGTTCATCAGGGCCGGCGAACCGGGTGGGGCGGCGATGGGAACCATCGCGGGCGCCTTGCCGCGCACTCTGGCCGACAGATCCCGGGCCAGCACGGGGGTTATCCTGAGCGACGCCATCGGGCCGAGCGCGAGCGCGGAGGCGAGACCGTCGGTGAACGGGCACTGTGCCACGGCCGCGCGCAGTTCGGGATGGCGGGAGGCGACGGTGATGGCGTGGCCGCCGCCGAAGGAACTGCCCCACACCGCGACGCGAGCGCGGTCGACGTCAGGACAGGATGTGACGTAGGCGAGGGCGGCGTCCCAGTCGGCGAGCTGACGCTTGATCGACAGGAGCTGGCGGGGGTGGCCGCCGCTGTCGCCGAAGTGCCTGTAGGTGAAGGCCACGGCGGCTATGCCGGCCTGCGCGAAACGCTCGGCGAAGGCGTCCAGGCGCATCTCACGGGTGGCGCCCAGGCCGTGCCCGAGGACGACGACGGGCGGGGAGGTGACGCCCGTGGGGAGGTAGAGCCATCCGGCGCACCTGCTGTCGCCGGACGAGAACGTGATGTCACGACGGGTGTAGGGCTGGGAAGTGGTCATCGTCGGCTCACCGTCCGTTCGCCGAGCGGCGACCGGGCACGCTGCCCGACGCGAGGGACTGCGCGTAGGTGTCCGGCCGGTAGAGCGGGAGCTCGCCGGTGGCGTCCGTCGTCGCCATGTAGTCGAGCATCAGTTCCTGGCCTTCCTTCGACATGACTCTGGTGAAGAACTCGGCGCGTTCGACGTGCAGGCCGTCCTCCAGTGACATCGAGCCGCCGAAGTACACCGACCTCTTGGCGGCCGCGACCGACCCCTTCGGCCGCTTGCCGAAGTGCTCCGCGAGTTCGACCGCCTGTGCCACCACCTTGTCCTGCGGAACGATCTTGTCGACCGCCCCGTTGGCGAGCGCCTCCGCGGGCGTGAACGGCTTGCCTTCGAGGATCGCGGCCAAGGACCGGTGGGTGCCGATCAGACGGGTCAGCCGCTGGGTCCCACCTCCGCCCGGGATGATGCCGAGGAGGATTTCCGGTTGGCCGATGAAGAAGTCCCCGTCGGCCATGACCCGCAGATCGCACGCCCAGGCGAACTCGGCGCCGAGGCCGAGAGCCGAACCGTTGAGGGCGGCGACGAAGAGCACACCGCTGCTGTTCATCCGCAGGAACGTCGTGTGCAGGCGTTCCAGTTGCAGGGCTCCCCGCATCGGGGTCCTGCGCATCACGGGCCCGAGGAAACGCAACCGGTCCACATGCTTCGCCATCCGTACGACGGCGGCGGCGCCGCGTCGGCCGACCGTCGGGCTCGCGGCGCCCTCTTCCTGCAGCCAACCGACTGCGGCATGGCTGACGAACCGCTCGGGATGTGCCCCGGTGAAGACGACGGCGCGGATGTCCGGATCGCGGTCGGCCCGGGCCACCAGCTTGTCGAGCTGATTGGCGATGTCGAGGCCGAACACCTGGTGGGGGCCGCCGTCGACGCGGACGACCAGGACGGCCCCGCGTTGCTCGATCTCCAGGTGGCCCTTGTCTTTGTATGGCATGGATTCTGCTCCCGGCTCGCGTTCATGGGGGAGTGGAAAGGGTGTGGCGGGCAGCGACGGGTGGGTGTCGCGCCGAGGGGGTGCGGATCGCCCCGGTGGGCTGTGGCCGCGCGGGCGGCAGAAAACCTGGACGGCGCGTGATGGGGTGTCCAAGGACGAGTGCCTGTGTCCGGGACGGCACCTCACCCGTGATGTGTACTATTGCCGCGCAGGGTTAGATAACCAAGTTATTTCAACTGTGTCAACGATGGAGGCCGAGAGAAATGCCAGGGCGGGCGAGACTTGAGAACGCACCTGACCGGCTTGTGCGAGCCGCCATCGGCCTGCTCGCCGAGCAGGGGCCGTCGGCTGTCAAGGCGCGCACGGTGGCGTCCGCGAGCGGACTGTCGACGATGGTGCTCTACAGCCACTTCGGGGGAATCCCCGAGCTGATGCGAGCTGTTGTCGACCACGGGTTCAAAGAGCTTGGCGCGGCGTTCGCGCTGGTGCCGGTGACGGAGGATCCGATCGCGGATCTCTTCGTCATGGCCTTGACCTGTCGTCGAGTGGCCCGCGAGAACCCTCACCTGTACGACCTGATGTTCGGGCTGTCCACTCGGGCGACGTACCGGCCGCTGTCGGACGCGGATCATCGTTTGAGTGGGCGTTCGCCGGCCTTCAGGGACGCCCACACCCATGTCACCGCGGCGTGTGCGCGCCTTGTGGCCTCCGGCAGGGTCGAGCAGCAGGAACCCGAGGTCATAGCCGCACAGTTGTGGAGCATGGTCCACGGCTACATCACTCTCGAACTGGCCGATCACTTCGTCGAGTTCGAGGACGCGGTGGCGCAGGTGATGCTGCCGCTGGGCGTGAACTTCTCTGTCGGGTTGGGCGACGAGCGGAAGCGTGCCGAGGCCTCGCACGAAACGGGCGCGCGCTTGTACGACTCGATGGTGCAGGGCCACTGAAAGCCGGGTGGTCGGCTGCTGCCCTGTACGCGGCTAGGAAGACTTGGTCTCCGCGGTGGGCGCGCCGGCGCCCGGCGTGATTTGGTCATGCCTGCCCAGCGCCGCGACCTCGCGTTCCAGGGACGGAACCGCTCGGGCCGCGAAGCGCCTCGCCCAGGGCCAGGTCAGGGGTGAATTCAGTGCCGCCTTCGCCCAGTTGGCCACGACGACCGCGCGCGGGACATACACGCGACTGCGTCGGCGCACCAGTCCGTCGACGATCGCGGCGGCCGCCCGGTCGGAACTCGTCGTGACGTTGCCCGGATACGGCAGCCGCTGACGCAGTCCCTGGAACGAGGGGAGGTCCGCCTCGGCGCCCCGGACGAGGTCCGTGTCGATCCAGGACGGGTGTACAAGGCCGACCGTGACCCCGAGGTGCGCCACCTCCTGGCGGTAGGTCAGGGCGAGCAGCTCGGCCGCGGCCTTGCTCGCGCCGTAGGAGGCCATCGCGGCCAGCGGCATGAACGACAGCGCGGACGCCACGACCAGCACGTGGCCCCGACTGCGTTCCAGGTGGGGTGTCGCGTACTTGAGGGTGCGGAACACGCCGTTCAGGTTGACGTCGATCACCCGCTCGAACGACGCCTCGTCCGTCTGCCGCACCGTCCCGTACGCCACGACCCCGGCATTGGCGACGACGAGGTCGATGCCGCCCATGACCTCCGCGGCCTCGTCGATCGCCGACCGCAGAGCGGCGCCGTCGCGCACATCGGCCTCACGCCAGGAAGCGGTGGGGCCCAGGTCATCGGCGAGGGCGCGCAACCGGTCGGGTTCGAGGCCGATCAGGGTCACACGAGCGCCTCGGGCGGCGGCCAGGCGGGCCACCTTCTCGCCGATGCCGCGTGCCGCTCCGGTGACAACCAGTTTTCTGCCCAGCAGGTCACGTTTCATGGCGGCAACATAACTTCGTTATTGATGGAACACAAGAGTCGCGCGCACCGGTCGTCCGCTGTACCTGCTGGGTCTCACGACTGGACGAACCTATGCTGGCTGTCATGAGGCGGACATCCTTTGCGCAGTGGCCCTGTTCGATCGCGCGGACCATGGATCTGCTGGGGGACTGGTGGACGCCCTTGGTGCTGCGTGAGGCGTTCTACGGGATCCGGCGGTTCGACGCGTTCCAGGACTCCCTGGGGATCGCCCGGAACACGCTGACGGACCGGCTGCGCAGGCTGGTGGAGGAAGGGCTGCTGGAGAAGCGGCCGTACCAGACGGAGCCGGTTCGGTACGACTACGTACTCACCGACATGGGACGCGACTTCTACGACGTGCTGCTGGTGATGAACCGGTGGGGCGACCGCTGGCTGGCCGGTGAGGCGGGCCCGCCGGTGGCCATGCACCACGATGTGTGCGGGCAGGAGACCCATGCCGAGGTGGTGTGTGCCGCCTGCGGCGAGCCGATGACCGTGGACAACACGCGTCCCCGGATCGGCCCTGGCTATCCACCCCATCTGGCCGAGCGGCCGGATGTGCGGGAGCGTTTCGCGGGCTGACCCAGGGGGCCACGGCAGCGGTGCTCGCCCTTGACAAGTAAGTCTATCTACGCAACTTTACTGGTCGGTGCTCGAATGAGGGTTCTCGGTACAGGCAGGGAGGCCGCAGGATCATGGAGTGGACGGGTGCGCGCTACGCGGACAAGCCGTCGGTTGAGGTCCATACCTGGATCGCCGCCCCGCCGGCACGGGTGTGGGCGCTGGTCGCCGACATCGAGCTGATGCCGCGCTGGAGCTCCGAGCTGGAGTCGGTCGAGTGGCTGGACGGCAGGAGCGGCCCTGCTCCGGGAGCCCGCTTCATCGGCCGGAGCAAGCATGCGTCGTTCGGGGAGTGGGCCACCACGTCCCACATCGTCGAGTACGAGCCGTCCAAGACGCTCGCCTGGGCGGTCGAGGATCCGCAGCACCCGTCGGCGCTCTGGCGGTTCACGTTGGCGCCGCGGGACGGCGGCACTCTGCTCACGCAGTGGATGCAGATGGGGCCGGGCCGCTCGGGCCTGTCCTTCGCCATCGATCGCATGCCGGAGAAGGAGCAGAAGATCGTCTTCGTACGCATGCGGGAGTTCGAGGCCAACATGGCCGTCACCCTCGAAGAGATCAAGAAGCTGGCCGAGAGCGCCGAGAGCGCCGGGGCTTCGGGAGAGGCGAGTCTCTGATGCGCACCTCCACCACGATCGAAGCCTCCGGAGCCGACTGGCGGGAGATCGTCGACTACGTCACCGAGGCGGAGAACCTCGGTCTGGACATCTGCTGGGTGGCGGAGGCGTGGGGCTCCGAGGCGCCTTCGGCCCTGGGCTATCTCGCCGCGAAGACCGAGCGCATGCTTCTCGGATCCGGGATCATCCAGCTCGGCACCCGCACGCCGATGGCCATCGCCCGCGCCGCGATCACGCTGTCGCAGATATCCCAGGGGCGCTTTCTGCTCGGACTGGGCCCCTCCGGCCCGCAGGTGATCGAAGGACTCCACGGCGTGTCCTTCGCCCGGCCGCTGTCACGCATGCGCGAGACCGTCGAGATCGTGCGCCAGGCCGCGTCGGGCGAGAAGATCTCCTATTCCGGGCGGGAGTTCCGGATCCCGCTGCCTGGCGAGGCGAAACCCATGCGTCTGTCGATGCGCGCCGAGTACGACATCCCCGTCTACCTGGCCACCCTTTCGCCGAAGACGCTGCACCTGACCGGTGAGATCGCCGACGGCTGGCTGGGCACCAGTTTCGTACCCGAGGGCGCCAAGGAGGCGTACTTCGACCACTTGGACCAGGGGCTTGCCGCCGCCGGTCGCACCCGCTCCGACCTCGACATCTGCCAGGGCGCCGAGGTCGCCTTCGCGGAGGACGAGGACGTGCTGCGCGCGATGGTGGCCGGACGCAAGAAGGAGCTGGCCTTCAGCCTCGGCGGCATGGGTTCCGCGACCACGAACTTCTACAACAACGCCTACAGCCGCCAGGGCTGGGCCGAGGTGGCGGCCGAGGTCCGCACCCGCTGGCAGGCCGGTGACCGAGATGGCGCGGCCGGCCTGGTCACCGACGAGATGGTCCTCGCGACCACGCTGATCGGAACCGAGGACATGGTGCGTGAGCGGCTGCGTGTGTGGCGCGACGCCGGTGTCGACACCGTTCGCTTCTATCCCGCCGGGGAGACCATCGACGCCCGACTCGCCACCCTGGGCCGGGCCATCCAGCTGGTTCACGACATCGAGGACGAGGCGGCAGGGTAGCGACGACAGGCCATGGCTGCCGAGGCGGGCGGCCATCGCCGACGCCGTCCGTCAGGCCCCGGCGCAGGTCAACCGCGGGCGCTGATGCCGTCGGCGGCCAGGCCCGACATCAGCAGAGTGATCGCATGGAACGTCCTGTCCAGGGCGTCCTCCCGATCCGCCGCGGCGGCGATGATCTGGTTGCCCTCGCACAGGCCGGCCAACAGCAACCGGGCGACAGTGGAGACGGGAACGTCCGGTTGCAGGTCACCGCGCTCGGCCAGAACGGCCAGCAGCCGTTCGATCGGCGGCTGGGCGACGGTGTCGTTGATGTGCCGGTATCGATCCCCCAGAACCGAGGGCGCCTGGGCCATCAGCTCGCGGTGCAGGGGGTCGTCGATGGTCCGCCGTAGGAACGCGTGCGTGAGGCCGGCCACCGTGGTCATGGCGGGCTGGTCCGGTGCGGCACGGATCGCCTCGGACGTCGCGTCTCCCAGGGCGCCGACCCGGTGGATCAGCTCCGTGTAGAGCTCGGCGAACATCGCTTTCTTGTCCGGGAAGTGGTGGTAGAAGGTGCCCTTGCTCACCAGCGCCGCCCCGGTGATGGCCTCCACGGACGTCTTCGCGAACCCCTTGTCGACCAACAGCTTCCGCGCGGCCGCCACCAGGTCCGCCCGGGTCTGCTCCGCGTACATCTGTCGTCGGTTTGGACCTCGCATACGCACCATCGTATATTCGATGACCTGGGGTCAGTGAATGACTTGTGGTCAGCCGATGGTCGTGGTGACCAAGCCCTCCGGAAGGCAGGCGGAGCCGTGGAGAAGCGCAGGATCGTGCCGCTGGGTGGGCTGGGTCGGGCGGTGGGCCCGCCCGGTGCGGATCGCCGCCACGCTCCAGGCACCCCTGCCGCGATCGCCGAGGGTGCGGGCAGCGTTGACGCGATGGTCCGAGCGGCTCCCCGGATCGCACCGCGAACCGGACCTCGACGGCCGTTCCACGGTGTACACGGGCCGGCCGTGCGGCCCTGGGTCTCGACACCCTCAGGCTCGGTGCCGCTGAGGCCGGAGTACACGAAATCGACGGGACGTCCGTCCGCCGTCGATGATTGCCGCGTGGGCATGGACCTTGGCATCGGGGCGCTGTAGTGGACGTCCGGGCAACTCGTCGCCGAGCTGGACCGTGTGCCGGCCGCGCCCTCGCCCTTCAGCAGCCCCCTGTATCGGGCGCTGGCGGGACGCACCGCTGTTGAGTTGATGACCAGATTGTTCGATCGGGACGAGTCGGCCTCCTGCGGGGCGTCGGCCCCCAGCGGAAAGGAACCGTCCATGGACGAGCAGGATGAGCGCTTCGACGTCGTCGTACTCGGCGCCGGCCCCGGCGGATACGTCGCCGCCATCCGGGCTGCCCAGCTGGGCAAGCGCGTCGCCGTCGTCGAGGAGAAGTACTGGGGCGGCGTCTGCCTGAACGTGGGCTGCATTCCCACCAAGGCCCTGCTGCGCAACGCAGAGCTGGCGCATGTCTTCACGCGCGAGGCGAAGACCTTCGGCATCAAGGTCGACGGGAAGATCTCCTTCGACTACGGGGAGGCCTTCCGCCGTAGCCGGAAGGTCGCGGACGGCCGGGTCAAGGGCGTCCACTTCCTGATGAAGAAGAACAAGATCACGGAAATCAGCGGTCGCGGCACGTTCGTCGACCCGCACACACTCCAGGTGGCCGACTACGACGGCAACACACGCACGATCGGCTTCGATCACTGCATCATCGCCGCCGGGGCGACCCCCAAGCTGCTGCCCGGCACCAAGCGCAGCGCGCGCGTGGTGACGTTCGAGGAGCAGATCCTCGCCGAGGACCTGCCGCAGTCGATCGTCATCGCGGGCGCCGGCGCCATCGGCATCGAGTTCGCTTACGTCCTGCACAACTACGGCGTGAAGGTCACGATCGTCGAGTTCCTGGATCGGGTCGCGCCGCTGGAGGACGTCGAGGTCTCCGCCGAACTGGGCAAGCAGTACCGGAAGTTGGGCATCGACGTTCTCACCTCGACCCGCGTCGAGTCGATCGACGAGTCCGGCCCGCAGGTCCGTGTCACGGTCACCGGCAAGGACGGCGCCCAGCAGGTCCTGGAGGCCGACAAGGTCCTGCAGGCGATCGGCTTCGCCCCGAACGTCACCGGTTACGGCCTGGAGAACACGGGCGTGACGGTCACCGAGCGCGGCGCGATCGACGTGGACGGCCGTTGCCGCACCTCGGTCCCGCACATCTACGCCATCGGTGACGTCACCGCGAAGCTGATGCTCGCGCACGCCGCCGAGGCGATGGGCGTGGTCGCCGCCGAGACGATCGCGGACGCGGAGACCATGGAGCTGGACTATGTGATGATCCCGCGGTCCACCTTCTGCCAACCGCAGATCGCCAGCTTCGGCTACACCGAGGCGCAGGCGAGGGAGAAGGGATTCGACGTCCGGGTCGCCAAGTTCCCGTTCACCGCGAACGCCAAGGCCCATGGCCTGGGCGACGCGACCGGCTTCGTGAAGCTGATCAGCGACGCCAAGTACGGCGAGCTCCTCGGAGGCCATCTGATCGGTCCGGACGTCACCGAACTGCTGCCGGAGCTGACCCTGGCCCAGCAGTGGGACCTCACCGTCCACGAGGTCGCCCGCAACGTCCACGCCCACCCCACCCTGGGTGAGGCCGTCAAGGAGGCCGTGCACGGCCTCGCGGGCCACATGATCAACATGTAGGGGGCGGCGACAGGACCCCTTGGCACCGGACCGGTCCCGCGATCGCGAGCGGCCAAGGGGATCTGTCTCCCTACGTCAGGAGGCAGTCTGGCGCCGGACCGCGACCATCAGGAGATCGAGCAGGCTGCCCAACTGGTCGCGCCCGCCGCCGGTGAGGTCGTCGTGAACATACCGACGAGGGTGACGACGATGTCGTCGGCGTGGACGTCGGCTGGGTGGGACGTGCCGCGGCTGGACGGGTGGCGCCGTCCCGCACCGTGCACACGATGCGGGACGGAAAAGTGGCGTCGGCGGCAGGGGGCCGTCGGCGGCGGGATCCGAGGCTCAGGCCGTGGGAGTGGAGGGCTGGGTGACGAGGGAGGCGTCACCGCCCTGGACGGCGTCCCGGGCGCGAGCGGTCGCCTCGTGGGGCACTCCGAGGGGGACGGCGCTGACGTCGGACAGGCGCGCGAACTGCTTCGGCGTGAGCTGGACGTCCAGGGCGTCCAGATAGTCGTCGAGCTGGGTGAGGTTACGCGGGCCGATGATCGGGACGAACGAGGTGGACGCCTGGGCGGCACGCTCACGGACCCAGGCCACCGACACCTGGGCGGGCGTCGCGCCGGTCTCCTCGGAGATGGCCAGAACGGTGTCGACGACGGCGGTCTTCTGTTCGGTGCTCTCGGTGTGGATGATCGCCTTGAGGTCGGTCAGCCGCCCCTCGGTGCTGCGGCGGTACTTGCCGGTGAGCAGTCCGCCGCCGAGGGGGGACCACAGGGCTGCGCCGAGTCCCAGGCTCTCGGCCATCGGGAGCAGCTCGCGGTCGGCGGTCCGCTCGACGAGGCTGTACTCGATCTGGATGCCCGCGACCGGTGCCCAGTTCTTCAGGTCCGCGAGGGTGGCGGCGCGGGAGACACGCCATGCGGGGAAGTTGGACAGGGCGGCATGGAGGATCTTGCCGGAGCTGACCAGGTCGTCCAGCCCGCGCAGGATCTCCTCCATGGGGGTGAGGTCGTCGGGGAAGTGGACCCAGTACAGGTCGATGTAGTCGGTGCCGAGGCGCTTCAGGCTCGCCTCCAGCGAAGCGACCATGTTCTTGCGGCTGTTGCCCGTCCTGGAGATGCCGGGCTGCGGGGAGGCCCCGTTGGTGAACTTGGTGGCAAGGACGAAGTGGTCCCGGTCGGCGGCGACGAACTTCCCCACCAGTTCTTCGGACTCGCCGAACTGGTATCCGTCGGCGGTGTCGAGAAATGTTCCGCCGGCCTCGGCGAACCTGTCGAACATCCGGCGAGCCTCGTCCGGCTCCGCACCGGCACCCCAGCCGGTGCCGAAGTTCCCCGTACCGAGTGCGTACTCGGAAACGCGCAGTCCTGTCCGTCGTCCGAAGGTCGTGTATCGCATCGGGTCTCCTTGGTGCTGGTTTCGCATCGATGGTGGGGTGGGCGGTGGCGCGGGAGGCGCTGGTCAGGGCGGTGGCCCGGCGCGGCGGTCAGGAGGGGCTGAGCACGCTCTGAACGGATGCCGCGCCGACGGACCGCCCATCCGCGTGCGGCGCGATGCCGGACGCGGTTAAGTAAGACGATCGGTCTACTTAAGGCTCCACGGTAGCTGGCCGCACCGGTCTATGTAAAACGATCGGTATCCTCAAGGCTGTGACCGAATCTCATCCCGTACGTCGGCGTCGTGGGCGGGGCGCCCGGGAGCGGATCCTCAAAGCGGCGACCGAGCTGTTCACGGCGCAGGGGATCAACGCGACCGGGATGGACCAGCTGTCGACCGTCGCCGAAGTATCGAAACGCACCCTCTACACGCACTTCCCCAGCAAGGACGAGCTCGTCGGGGCGTATCTGCGGCCCCTGGTGGACGATCTCCTGCCCGTTCCCCCGTCGCCCGACCGACCGGCACCGAGCCCGCGTGAGCAGCTCCTCGCCGTCTTCGACTGGAAGCTGCCGGAAACCACCGCTCCGTTCCGGGGGTGCCCCTTCCTGAACGTCAGCGTCGAAGTGCCTGACCCCGGGCATTCCGCCCATCAGCTGGCCGCCGTGTACAAGAGGGAGTTCGCCCGTCGCCTCACGGAGATCGCACGGCAGGCCGGGGCCGCAGACCCGGAAAGCCTCGGTGAGCAACTGGCACTGCTCTTCGACGGCGCGGCCGCACGCGGCACCGCGCTCAACAGCAGCCACCCCGGAGCGTGCGCGCGATCCATCGCGGAGTCGTTGGTCGATGCCGCCCTCCCCGGCCCGGCATCCGCGTGATGAGGTCGGCAATGTCGGCGCGGCGTCGGGCGAGGCCTGCGGGACCCGCCCTCTCCGGCGAATTCGTCACCAGCCGTCCTGCTCGCCATGGTCGGCCGGCCCGCTGTACCCACCCGCACAGGGCTTCCTCGTCCGATAGAAACTCGAACCGATGGAAGCTCGAACTGATCACCACCGCGACGGCCGCGGCGTCGCCGCCTTCCCTGGGCGAGCCGATCCGCGAGGCTGGACGGTATGGACGCCCACAGCGAGCCCTTCGAAGGTGACCCAGGCCTGTTCGGGCCTGCCTCTGTGACGTGGCAGGCCCATGGCGACCCCGTGATGTGGATCGCCGGGATCCGCGCGCTGTATCTCCAGGCCCTGCACCCCCGCGCGGTACGCGGTGTCATGCAGAACTCCGACTTCAGCAAGGAGGCCTGGGGCCGGCTGCTGCGCACGGCGAACTTCGTCGGCACGACGACGTACGGCACCACGGAGGCCGCAGAGGAGGCCGGCGCCCGCGTCCGGAAGATCCACCGGCTGCTGTCGGCGACCGACCCGGACACGGGGGAGCGGTACCGCGTCGACGAACCCGAACTGCTGCTGTGGGTGCACTGCGCCGAGATCGACTCCTATCTCCACATCCTGCGCCGCACCGGCTACCCCCTCACCGGGGCCGCCGCCGACCGCTATATCGGCGAACACCGCGTCAGTGCCCGCCTGGTGGGCCTCGACCCGGACGACGTGCCCGGGAACCGGGCGGAGTTGGCGGCCTACTTCGAGAAGGTCCGGCCCGAGCTGGCTGCCGGGCCCGAGGCGCGGGAGGTCGACGACTTCCTGCGCCGACCGCCCGCCCACCCGTTGCTCGTACCGGCACGTGAAGCACTGTGGCGGCGCGTGGCGAACCTGGCGTACGCCTCCCTGCCGCCGTACGCCCACGAGTTGTACGGCAGGCCGGGCCCCGCACCGGCCGTGGTCACCCGCCGCCTACGGCTCACCGGCACCCTGTTGCGCTGTGTTCCCGCCCGTCTGCGCTGGCAGCTCCCGCCCAAGCACATCCTCCGCGCCATGTCACGGCTCGGCCCCGGCTCCCGCCCGGCACCGTACAAAGTCGGCAGATAGGTCGCCATACTGGACGGGACAGGGTCTGTCCTTCGGATCAGGTCGGCTTCGGGCGAAGGGTGCCGAATGACCACCGGTGAGCCCCGTGGCCCAGACCTGATCCGGAAGACAGACGCCAGGGGAGGGCGGGTCCGTACGGATACGGGGGCATCGTTGGCGATGGCGGACACCAGGCTGATCCAAGGCCGGTACCGGCTGCTCGATCTGATCGGGCGCGGGGGGATGGGTGAGGTCTGGCGCGCGAGGGACGAGTCGCTGGGGCGGCTGGTCGCGGTCAAGTGTCTCAAACCCGTCAACGCCCAGCCCGACCAGTCCTTCACCCGTGTCCTGCGAGAACGCTTCCGGCGCGAGGCGCGTGTCGCGGCCGCCCTCCAGCACCGGGGGGTGACCGTCGTCCATGACTTCGGAGAGTCCGACGGGGTGCTGTTCCTCGTCATGGAGTTGTTGGAGGGCCGCAACCTCAGCCAGCTCCTGGAGGACAACAAGCACCATCCGCTGGCCGTCCCCGTGGTCGTCGAGATCGCCGACCAAGTGGCCGCCGCCCTCGCCTACACCCATCAACAGGGCATCGTGCACCGTGACCTGAAGCCCGCGAACATCATGCTGCTCATCGACGGCACCGTGAAGATCTGCGACTTCGGCATCGCCCGTCTCGGCCGCGACGTCACCTTCACCTCCCGCCTCACCGGCACCGGCATCGCGATGGGCACCCCGCACTACATGTCGCCGGAGCAGATCAGCGGCGACCAGGTCGACCGGCGCAGCGACCTCTACTCCTTCGGTTGTGTGCTCTACGAGATCGCCACCGGGGTACCGCCGTTCGACCTCGACGACGCCTGGGCGGTCCTCATGGGCCACCGCGACACCGCGCCGAGGCCCCCGCGCAGCCACCGCGACGAGGTGCCCGAGTACCTCGACCACATCATCCTGGACCTGTTGGCCAAGGAACCCGAGGAACGACCGTACGACGCGCGCGAGGTGGGCCGCAGGGTCGGAGAGGGGCGGGCGGCGACCGCGGTGGCACCGGCCCGCTTCCATGTGCCGACCATCGTCTCGCGCCCTGTCCCGCCCGAGTCCGCCCACGGTGGGCACCGGCCCCGGACGCGCCCCGAGCAGCCGTCGTCGCGCGAAGCCAGGCTGCCCTCCTGGACCCGTGGCATGACCACGGGCCACAAGGCCACCGGCGCCGGAGCCGGGCTGGGCCTCACCCCGCCGGACGGCTCCGCCGGACTCACCGGGGAATGGATCGCCCGTCCCGCCCCCGGCCGTACCGAGCGACCCGTACGCAGCGAACGGCCCACTCCGTCACCGGAGTTGATCACCACGCTGGCAGGGCGGCACAACGCGGGTCTGAGCCTGGGCCGTCTGGGCCGCTGGACGGAGGCCGGCGAGGTGCACCGCGCGGTCGCCGTCGAACGCGAACACGCCCTCGGCCCCGACCACCCCGACACGCTGTCCAGCCGCTACGAGGTCGGCTTCACCCTCAGCCGCACCGGCCGCCCCGCCGACGCGCTGCGCGAGTTCGCCCACGTCGCCCACGCCCGCGAGCACGCCCTCGGCCCCGAGCACCCCGACACCCTCGCCACCCGACAGGAAATGGCGTACGCACTGGGCCAGTTGGGCCGACACCTCGAAGCCCACCAGGCATACCTGTCCGTCCTCGGCGCCCGCGAACGCATCGCCGGCCCCGACCATCCGGACACCCTGCGCTGCCGCCACAACCTCGCCTTCAACCTCAGCAGACTCGGTCGCCTCGAGGACTCGTACCGGATGGCGAGCGAGGTCGCCGCCGCCCGCACCCGCGTGCTCGGCGCCAACCACCCCGACACCCTCGTCACGCGGTACGAAGTCGCTTACGCGCTCGGTCAGTTGGGCCGCTGGCCAGAGGCGCTGCAGACCTACCAGGAGGTCGCCGAGTCCCGCGCCCGGGCCCTGGGCCCCGACCACCCCGACACGCTCGCCGCCCGCCACGAGGTCGGGATCAGCCTCGGCCGGCTCGGCCGCAGCGCCGACGCGCTGACCCTCTACCGTGCCCTGGTCGACGACCGCACCCGTGTCCACGGCCCCGCCCACACCGAGACGCTGCGCGCCCGCCACGGCCTCGGCGTCAACCTCGGCCGCCTCAGCCGCTGGGAGGAGGCACTCGCCGAGTCCCGCGACGTGTGCGCCCTGCGCGAGCGCGTCCTCGGCCCCGACCACCCCGACACCCTGGTCAGCCGCCGTGAGGTCGCCGTCGGCCTGGGCTGGCTCGGCCGCTGGCCCGACGCCCTCACCGAGTACCGCGGCGTCGCCGACGCCCGCGAACGCGTCCTCGGCCCCGACCATCCGGACGCCCTCGCCAGCCGCAACGACGAGGCCCACTGCCTGGAACAACTCGGCCGCGGCCAGGAGGCGGCGGAGCTGTACCGGAGAGTGGCGGCGGTACGGCAGCGCCGGGCGACCGACGGGCGCTGAGGCCAGGGCGACGTCCTGTCGCCGGCGGCCCGTCGTGGCGCCCGTCCCGCGATGTGCGGCTCCGGCCCATGACGCGGGTCCCGGGAGCGTTGTAGAGGGATAACCCTCGACCGGCCCTCGAATGAACCCGAGGGGAATGACATGTCTCCGTCAACGCTGCCATTCTTCCCCCACCTTCCACGCATGCCTCACACGGTGTGCGCAGGTCGGGAACCCCCCACACCGCACTGCTCAGCTCGTCCCCCGGGCAGCACGACCCGTCTACCCGGTCTGTCACCGGCCGCCGACGCGCGGCCGTCGCAGTAGGAGCAAGAGTGAGACGTATCCCCCCTCGGGCGGCAACAGCCGGAGCCCTGGCGGCCACAGCGGCGTTCCTGGCTCTCGGCATACAGGCGGTCCCCGCTGCCGCCAAGCCGGTGCCCCACCCCAGTCCCCTCCGCACGGGAGGCCTGCCGGCCGAACTCACCCCGGCCCAGCACACGGCGCTGCTGAAGAAGGCATTCAAGCAGACCGCGGCCACCGCCGACACCCTCGGGCTCGGCTCCAAGGAGAAGCTGGTCGTCAAGGACGTCTCCAAGGACAACGACGGCACGCTCCACACACGGTACGAACGCACCTACGCAGGCCTGCCCGTCCTCGGCGGCGACCTCGTCGTGCACACCCCGCCCGCCTCCCGGGCGTCCGGCACGGTGAGCACCACCTTCAACAGCAAGCGCACCGTCAAGGTCACCTCCACCACCGCGACCTTCGCCAAGTCGGCCGCGGTGACCAAGGCCCTGAAGGCGGCCAGGGCCCTGGACGCGGAGAAGCCCACCACCGACAGTGCCCGCAAGGTCGTCTGGGCGGGCGACGGTGCCCCGAAACTCGCCTGGGAGACCGTGGTCGGCGGCCTCCAGGACGACGGCACGCCCAGCCGGCTCCACGTCATCACCGACGCCACCACGGGCGCGAAGCTCTACCAGTTCCAGGCCATCAAGACCGGTACCGGAAACAGCCAGTACAGCGGCACCATCTCCATCGGCACCACGCTCTCCGGCTCGACGTACCAGCTGAACGACGCCACGCGCGGTACCGCCAAGACGTACAACCTCAGCAACGGCACGTCCGGCACCGGCACCCTGATGACCGACGCCGACGACGTGTGGGGCACCGGCTCCGGCTCCAACACCCAGACCGCCGGTGTCGACGCCCACTTCGGCGCCCAGACGACCTGGGACTTCTACAAGAACACCCTGGGCCGCAGCGGCATCAAGAACGACGGAGTCGCCGCCTACTCGCGCGTCCACTACAGCACCGCGTACGTCAACGCCTTCTGGGACGACGCCTGCTTCTGCATGACGTACGGTGACGGCGAGGGCGGTACCAAGGCCCTCACCTCGCTCGACATCGCCGGCCACGAGATGACCCACGGCGTCACCTCCAACACCGCGAACCTCAACTACACCGGAGAGTCCGGCGGCCTCAACGAGGCGACCTCCGACATCTTCGGCACGGGCGTGGAGTTCTACGCCGCCAACAGCTCCGACGTCGGTGACTACCTCGTCGGCGAGGAAGTCGACATCAACGGTGACGGCACACCGCTGCGTTACATGGACGAGCCCGACAAGGACGGCTCCTCGGCCGACAGCTGGTACTCGGGCATCGGCAACCTGGACGTCCACTACTCCTCGGGCCCGGCGAACCACATGTTCTACCTGCTCTCCGAGGGCAGCGGCTCCAAGACCATCAACGGCGTGACCTACAACAGCCCGACCTCGGACGGCGTCGCCGTCACGGGTATCGGCCGGGCCGCCGCCCTGCAGATCTGGTACAAGGCGCTCACGACCTACATGACGTCGAGCACCACCTACGCCGGCGCCCGCACCGCCGCGCTCAACGCCGCCGCGGCCCTGTACGGCACCAGCTCCACGCAGTACGCGGGGGTCGGCAACGCCTTCGCCGGGATCAACGTCGGCAGCCACATCTCCGTGCCGACCACCGGCGTCACGGTCACCAACCCGGGCAGCCAGTCCTCGACCGTCGGCACCGCCGTGAGCCTGCAGGTCTCGGCCTCCAGCACCAACAGCGGCTCGCTGACCTACGCCGCGACCGGCCTGCCCACCGGCCTGTCGATCAGCGCCTCCACCGGCGTCGTCTCGGGCACCCCGACCACGGCCGGCACCTACAGCACCACCGTCACGGTGACCGACAGCACCGGCGCGACCGGCACGGCGAGCTTCACCTGGACGGTCAGCTCCTCCGGAGGCGGCAGCTGCACCTCGACACAGCTCCTGGGCAACGCGGGCTTCGAGTCGGGAAACACGACCTGGACGGCGTCGAGCGGTGTCATCACCAACTCCAGCAGCCAGGCGGCCCGCACCGGCTCCTACAAGGCCTGGCTCGACGGCTACGGATCGACCCACACCGACACGCTGTCGCAGTCGGTGACGATCCCGAGCGGCTGCACCAACACCACCTTCACCTTCTACCTGCACGTCGACACGGCCGAGACCACCACCAGCACCCAGTACGACAAGCTGACGGTCACCGCCGGGTCGACGACCCTGGCCACCTACTCCAACCTCAACGCGGCCTCCGGTTATGTACAGAAGTCCTTCAGCCTCGGGTCCTTCGCGGGCAGCACCGTGAGCCTGAAGTTCACCGGCGTCGAGGACTCCTCGCTGCAGACCAGCTTCGTCGTCGACGACACCGCCGTGACGACCGGCTGACCGGCGTCACCTGATCCGTACCAGGACCGGGGGCGACGTGGGTGCCCAACTGCCCGCGTCGCCCCCGGTGCGCCGACTCCACCGGCGGTACGGCCGGTTCGTCCACCTGCACCCGCACCCCTGGCCGACCTCGATCATCGCGTGTTACGAAGAGCCATGCCTGCCACCCCCGCACACCCCCCTCAGCCCGGACGCCCGGCCGGACCCCGGCCGCACGACTCGTACGACGCCGTGATCGTCGGCGGTGGCCACAACGGCCTGGTCGCCGCCGCCTACCTCGCCCGCGCGGGGCGTTCCGTGCTCGTGCTGGAACGGCTGGACCACACCGGCGGCGCCGCCGTCTCCTCGCGCCCCTTCGCCGGGGTCGACGCCCGGCTGTCGCGGTACTCCTACCTGGTCAGCCTGCTGCCCCGGAAGATCGTGCGGGACCTGGACCTCGACTTCCGTGTCCGTGGCCGCACGATCTCGTCGTACACCCCCGTCGAACGCGACGGCCGGCCCACCGGCCTGCTCGTCGGCGGCGGCGAACGCCGCACCCGCGAGGCGTTCGCGCGGCTGACCGGTTCGGGCCGCGAGTACGAGGCCTGGCAGCGCTTCTACGCGATGACGGGCCGCGTCGCCGGACGGGTGTTCCCGACGCTCACCGAGCCCCTGCCCACCCGGGACGACCTGCGTGACCGCATCGACGACGAGGAGGCGTGGCGGATCCTCTTCGAGGAGCCGATCGGCACGGCCGTCGAATCGACCTTCGGCGACGACCTCGTACGCGGTGTCGTCCTCACCGACGCGCTCATCGGCACCTTCACGGACGCCCACGACCCCTCCCTCCGCCAGAACCGCTGCTTCCTCTACCACGTGATCGGCGGCGGCACGGGCGCCTGGGACGTGCCCGTCGGTGGCATGGGCGCCCTCACGGACGCCCTGGCCACGGCCGCGCGCGCGGCGGGTGCCGTGATCGCCACGGGCCACGAGGCCCGCCGGATCGCGACGGACGGCCGGTCCGCCGAGATCACCTACCGGACCGCCGACACGGAGCGCACCGTCGCCGCACGGCACGTCCTGGTGAACGCCTCGCCGCGGGAACTGGCCACGCTGACCGGCGACGAACCGCCCACCCCCGCCGAGGGCGCCCAGCTCAAGGTGAACATGCTGCTCAAGCGGCTCCCGAGGCTCCGCGACGAGTCCGTCGACCCACGCGAGGCCTTCTCCGGGACCTTCCACATCGCCGAGGGATACGGCCAACTGGCCGCCGCCTACGCCCAGGCGGCCTCCGGCGCACTGCCCGAGGCCCCGCCCTCCGAGATCTACTGCCACTCCCTCACCGACCCGACCATCCTCGGCCCGGACCTGGCGGAACAGGGCTACCAGACACTCACCCTGTTCGGCCTGCACACACCCGCGCGGCTGTTCGAGGCCGACAACGACGGCGTACGCGAGGAACTCCTCAAGTCCACCCTCGCCCAACTGGACGCCCACCTCGCCGAACCCCTCGCCGACTGCCTGGCCACCGACGCCGACGGCCGCCCCTGCATCGAGGCCAGGACCCCCCTCGACCTGGAACGCGACCTCGGCCTCCCCGGCGGCAACATCTTCCACCGCGACCTCGCCTGGCCCCACGTTCAGGAAGGCACCGGCCGCTGGGGCGTCGAGACCCGCCACGCCAACGTCCTGCTGTGCGGCGCGGGAGCCGTGCGCGGCGGCGGGGTGAGCGGGGTCCCCGGCCACAACGCGGCGATGGCGGTCCTGGAGGAGTCCGGGACGGGTGCCCTGCCGTAGAGCCGTAGGCAGGGCAGGCAGGTACGTGGGCGGCGGCCATTGTCCGGTCGCCGGAACACCCCTGCCAAACAATGCGCCGTGCGCTGGAATCAGTGGTGCGAGCGGCGACGGGGGGCCGTTCACGGGGGAAGCGCCCTGCTGATTGCCCGCGGTCAGCAGGGCCGCCGCCCGCTCGCAACTCCGCGGTGACCCGGTGCCAGGCCCGGCCCGACCACCCCGTGACCGACCCGGACGGATGCTCCCGCACTCAAGAAGCCACGTCCGCATCCACCCCCTGAGGGGCGCCGGGAACTGCGCGACCAGCCCCCACGGACCCGCACGCGCCATACCGCCTCCCGTGGCACCCCCTCCAGCGCGCCGTCCCCGCCAAATCTGACGGCGCATCAGAAAAACCCTTCCCTCGTCCGGAGGACTACGGCATTCTGCGCACCATGCAGACGGAGCTGAGCAACAAACTCGGAGTCCAGTACGCCGTCTTCGGCTTCACGCCATTCCCCGCGGTCGCGGCGGCCATCAGCCGGGCCGGCGGCTTCGGGGTACTCGGCGCGGTCCGCTACACGGCCCCCGACGACCTCAAGCGCGACCTGGACTGGATCGAGGCCCACGTCGACGGCAAGCCGTACGGCCTGGACGTCGTCATGCCGGCCAAGAAGGTCGAGGGCGTCACCGAGGCCGACGTCGAGGCGATGATCCCCGAGGCACACCGGCAGTTCGTCCAGGAAACCCTCGCCAAGTACGGCGTGCCCGAGCTGGCCGAGGGCGAGGTCTCCGGCTGGCGCATCACCGGCTGGATGGAGCAGGTCGCCCGCAGTCAGCTCGACGTCGCCTTCGACTACCCGATCAAGCTGGTGGCCAACGCGCTCGGCTCCCCACCCGCCGACGTCATCGACCGCGCCCACGAACAGGACGTCCTCGTCGCCGCGCTCGCCGGCAGCGCCCGCCACGCCCGCAAGCACGCCGAGGCGGGCATCGACATCGTCGTGGCCCAGGGCTACGAGGCCGGCGGTCACACCGGCGAGATCGCCTCCATGGTGCTGACCCCCGAAGTCGTCGACGCCGTCGCCCCGTTGCCGGTCCTCGCCGCCGGCGGCATCGGCAGCGGACAGCAGGTGGCGGCCGCCCTCGCCCTGGGCGCCCAGGGCGTCTGGCTCGGTT